>DASXQB010000259.1:0-17917 GCA_036493295.1 Polyangia bacterium
CTCTTAGTGCTGGCAGCGCCGGCAGAAGGTGGCAGATGAACGCGCGGTGCGGATGGGAACGCCGGTGCGCACGTGGTGCCGGCTTTTGCAGGCCATGCAGGCCGGCGGAAGATCTTCGACGGTCAGCACGGATGCGCGCACCAGATCGCCCAGCGTCAGAATGCCGATCAGACACTGTTGCCAATCGACCACCGGCAGCGAGCCCACGTCGTTGAGGCGCATGAGATTGGCCGCCTGAGCCAGCGTCTCGCGCGCGCCGACGGTGACCACTGGCATGGACACGTGATGGATGACCAGCGCGTCCGGGTCCAGCGGCCACAGATCGCAGACGCAGACCATGCCCAGAAGCTCGCTGTCCGGCCAGGCGACGGGCAGGTGCGCGATGCCGTGGCGGTCGGCCAGGGCCAGTGCGCGCCCGGCGGTGAACAGCGGATCGACGGTGATCACGGGATGGGTCATCGCGCCGCCGACCCGCGGAATGTTCCCGGCGGCGCGTCCCCGTGCGCGGCCGGCGACGGCATCGGCGCCAGCGTGGGCCTGGTGCCCCTCCGCGGGGCCGTGGACGGCGGGCGCTCCGTCTGTCCAGGCAACGTCGCCGGTTATTTGCAGGGCGGGTTTCATCGAGGATTCATGCAGCGAAGAGCGGGATGTCGTTTCGTTGTGATGGTAATGGGCGGAAAAGGCGCCTGCTTCTGGTCGGACGCGCTAGCAGGCGGCGGCTTGCTGCTGGCTGAGCAAGGTCTGTTTCAGTTTCTGGCGCGCCCGCATCAGGCGCGTGCCCACCGTCGAGCGCGGAATCAGCAACTTCTCGGCGATCTCGTCGTACGAGCACTTGTCGATGAGGCGCAGCTGATAGACCTCGCGGAAGGGGCTTTCCAGATCCGCCACCGCCGCCGCCACTTGTTCTTCCGAGACCAGGGCCCAGGCCGGCGCGGTCGTCGGTTCGGGGCTGGGGATATCGTGCTCGTCGATCATTGCCACTCCGGGCTCACGTGCGCGGCGGCGGCAGCGGTCGATGAACAGGTGGTGCATGATGGTCAGCAGCCAAACCCGCAGGTTGCTGTCCGGTTGCAGTCGCGCGTAAGCGCGCAGCGCGTGTTCAAAGGTGTCTTGAACCAGGTCCCAGGCATCCGCCGGGCTGCGAACCAGGCGAATGGCCCGGCCATAAAGGGCCGTTTCGTATTCGGTGATCATGTCTTCAGCAGTCATGTCTGTCTCTATCAGCAACAGACATGCCACCGTCGGTGCGAACACTTAACGATCGAATATTTTTACATAATGTCTGGCTTGTTTCGGGCTGCGGCCGGTTTGAGCGGCCACCTGGACCAAGTTGCGCATGGCACAACTTGGTCCAGGGCGCACAAGTTGTGCAAAGCCGAGCTTGCGGCTGTACGACGCACTGGACATACTGCGGGCCGAGCTCGGAGGATCAGTTGAAAGCGCAAACCACGATTGTGGGCGACGAGCAGGGGCCGAAGGGCGCGGACGCGCTGGGCGCGTTTCTGCTGGTGGTGGGGCGCGATTCGTACAGCACGTACAACCTTCCGCAGAACGGCACGCTGACCATCGGCCGCGGCGACAGCAACGAGGTCCGCATCGACGACCCGTTGGCCTCGCGCAATCACGCTCGCCTTTACGTCGACCTGGGCGCCGGGATGTACCTGGAAGACCTGGGCAGCGTGAACGGCACACGCATCAAGGACCAGCCGGTCCAGCGCAACGAGCGCGTGCCGGTGTCGGCCGGCGACACGATCATGATCGGCACGTCGGTGTTGATCATCCAGCACCGATCGCGCGTGCGCGCACCGCTGGTGCGGCCCGAGACGTTGCGCGACGACGCGTTGTTGATCGCCAGCGGCGGCCCCGACGTGGCCATGCAGCGGATCTATCTGCTGGCCGAGCGCGCGGCCGCCGGTCCCATCAACGTCCTCATCACCGGCGAGACCGGCGTGGGCAAGGAGCTTCTGGCCGAGACCGTGCACCGGTTGTCGCCGCGCAAGAACGGCCCGTACGTCTGCCTGAACTGCGCGGCGCTGGCCGAGAGCCTGCTGGAAAATGAATTGTTCGGCCACGAACGCGGCGCCTTCACCGGCGCCTCGCAGGTCAAGCAAGGGCTTTTGGAAACCGCTGCTGGCGGGACGTTGTTCCTCGACGAGGTGGGGGAGCTGCCACTGACCACGCAGGCCAAGCTGCTGCGCGTGCTGGAAACGCGCGAGGTCAGTCGGCTCGGCAGCCTGAAGCCGCGGCACATCGACGTCCGCTTCATCGCCGCCACCAACCGCGATCTGGAAGCCGAGGTGGCGCGCGGGACGTTCCGCCGCGATCTCTACTTCCGCCTCAACGGCATCACCTTGACCATTCCGCCGCTGCGCGAGCGCGTGTCGGAGATCCGGCGCTTGGCCGAGACCTTCGTGCGCCAGATCTGCCAGGAGATGGGCCGCGTCGAGCCCGCCATCTCGTCGGCATCGATCGCCCTGCTGGAAGGTTATGCCTGGCCCGGCAACATTCGCGAGCTGAAGAATTTCATGGAGCGCGCGGTGCTGCTGTGCACGAGCCGCGTCATCCTGCCCGTGCACCTGCCCGCCGATAAGATGCGGGAGAATTCTATTTCCAGCGCCAGCGTCGTCGTCAGCGCCGCCAGCCCGGTTGCCGCGGTCGGCAACGTCGTCGCCTCGCAGCCCGAAGCACCGACCGCCGTCGGTGAAACCGCCCGGCTGTTGTCCACTGCGCAGGAAGACGAACGCCAGCGCATCATGGACGCGCTCGGTGCCTGTGCCGGCAACCAAAGCCGCGCTGCCAAGCTGCTGAACATCCCGCGTCGCACGTTCGTCGCCAAGCTGGACCTGTACCGGATCCCGCGCCCGAAAAAAGATCTTCCTGACGACTAGCCCGCCGGCCGCGTCCAGCGAAAGAAAAAGCGCGGCAAGCGAAAGGGCGAAAGCGGGCTCAACACCGGCTGGGCGGTGACGGCGATGTCCCGCTCGGCGAACAGCGCTGCCTGCGCGTCGCGCTCGCTTTCGCCTTGGTTGATGACCAGCAAGCAACCGCCGGGCGCCAGCAGCGAGACGACGTGCGCGCAGAGGCGCGCCGGTTCAAAACAGCGCGCCGGTAATCCCCAGGCGCGCAGCGGTCCCGGGCGCACGAAGGGGAGAAACCAGGTGATGACGTCGTAAGGTCCACCTAGATCGACGACCGAACCGCCGATGTACTGGCAGCCGGGAAACGCGCGGGCAAAGCGCTGGCCGTGCGCGCGTCGGGTAGACAGATCGAGATAGCGGCGATGAGCGTCCAGCTCGATGAGATCCCACGTTGACGGACCGGCGGCCACGCGCGCGGCCAGCGTCGCGCCGTCCTTCGCGCCCACGTCCAGGCCGCGGCGCGCGCCGGCGGTGGTGCCGCCGCCCAAGCGATCAAGCACGTCGAGGACGTACAGGTTCTCGTGCAGCTGGGCGCGCGACAGCAAACGCGGCCAGGCGGTCAGATCGTATCGCGCCGCCAGCGCCGTCGCGCGTGCCTGTGCTTCTGGCGACAGCGCGTGCGTCACCCGCTGCAGCGTGCGCGCCGGCCATTGCCAGGCGGGCGCCGACCAGCGCAGATGGTCGCGCGCCCGAAGCGCCAGGTCGTCGAGGAAGTCGCGCGCGCCGCTCACCGGCGCAGTTTACGTCGGTGGCGCCGCTGTTCAGAATTTCAGGCGCAAGGCCACGCCCAGATCGATGAGCGGCGTCGGCACGTAGCCGGCGAACCGAAAGCGCAGCTCGCCGCCTTCCTGGCCGTAGTGCAAGGCGACGAAGGCCTGGAACGTCAGGTGGGTGAGAAAGTCGACCGAGTAATCCAGCCGCGACACGTACGATCGATCCGACAGGTTGCCCAGCGTCGACAGCGTGAAGGTGGTGTAGTTCCACGAGTACGGCGCCGGCAGCGACAGCGACAGCGCCGCGTATTGCCGACCGAGATAAAAGAACGTCGCCATCGGCAGATTCGGGTTGGCCAGGGTCTCGCCGATCAGCGCCGGGTAAAGGTTGCGATCGCTGTAGCCAAGCTGGTTATAGAAATACTCGCCGCCGATGGTGAAGAGATCGTTGTCGTTGTACTTGCGCGACCAGCTGATCCCGGTGACCAGCTGGGTCTTCACGCCACCGATCGGCACCGGCGCGGGCAGCGAGGTGGCATTGTTCGGATCGAAGACCGTGCCGGGCGCGACGCCGTAGAAATCGTTGCTGAGGTGAATGCCGGCGTCGGCGTACACATCGAAGTCGCCGATGCCGGTCGACAGATCAGCGCCAAAGCGTGTTTTCTGGCCCTGCTTGGCGAAGACGTCGAGGCCAATCTCGGCGCCCAGAAGAATGAACTCGGCGCGGCCGGCGCCCGCCACTTGCTTGAGCTGGGTCGAGGCGGTGGTCGGATCTTCGAACACCGCGTACCCGTACAGGTTGGCGGCCTGATCTTCCCACGGCAGCTGCATCCGCAACATGGTGACGCCGCCGCGCACGTCGAAGACGTCCAGCGGGTTGCGCTTGGTCGGGTGCAGGTAGTCGGTCGGCGTCCAGATGTGGCCGGTGCCCCACTTGACGTGCTGTTTGCCGGCGGTGACGAACACCCGGTGTTCAAGGTCAAAGCCCAGCCACATCTGATCGAGCAACGCCGTCGGTCCACGCGCGGTGGTGAAGGTGGAGAATCCCGTGCTGGGGTTGTTGATCATCGCCGCCGGCATGCCGTTCGGCGCGGCGGTGGGATCGAAGCCGACGCGGCCCAGGAGGTAGGCACGCACGCGTTCGTTGGGACGCGCGTCGAAGAACACGTCGATCAAGCTGGGCGCCGCCAGCGAAGCGGTGTGCGGCGAACTGTACGGGATGCTGGATTGCGCGCGCAGGTACAGCTGGCCGCCGATGGTCAGCGGGTTGTCGGGCGCGGCGTTGGCGCCCAGGTTGGCTTCGGCGTTGGGATCTCCGAGGACGAAACGGTCGCGGTCGCTGCCGCTGCCGCTGCCGCTGCCGCGGTCGCTGCCGCTGCCGCGGTCGCTGCCGCCGGACGCTGTCGCAGCCGGCTGGTTGGCGGCGGCGGGCGGCGTGGATTGCGCCGTATTGGTGGCTTCACCGGGCGGCGCCGCCTTCGTGCCCGGCGTCTTGTTGTCCGCCGCGGGCGCGGTCGCGGGCGCCGCGGGTTGTGCCGGCGTCGCCGTCGCGCCGCCGAACAGCGCACCTTCGTCGGGCCGCGCCTGGCCGTACGCCGGCGCGTTTGAACCCAGCGCGCCGCAGACCAGCGCGGCGAAAACTGCGGCGAGACGCCCGCTCACCGGCTCTTGCTCTCGAGCCAAGCTTTCGTGAACAGGTTCGCCTCCAGCGGGCGCAGGTCGACGGCGCGGATCTGGATCAGCGTCGAGTTCGCCTTCTCCACCTCGTCGTAAAAACGAATCTCCTCCGGATACCAGACGTCGGCTTTTTTCGATTCGCTGAAGACTTTTTTCCACTTCGGGTAATACGACGTACGCAGCAAACGTCCGGACAGCGCGTACTCCTGTCGCTTGAGGACGTTCTTGGTTTCCTT
Organism: Polyangia bacterium; assembly: GCA_036493295.1. Lineage (GTDB taxonomy): Bacteria > Myxococcota_A > Polyangia > Fen-1088 > Fen-1088 > DATKEU01. The sequence goes on from DASXQB010000259.1 coordinate 5,545, forward strand.
ATCGATCCAGATGCGGATCTCAGGGAACGCCAGGTCCAGACCCGGTTTGCCCTTCAGCAAAAGCTTGTACGCCGTGTACACGCCCAGCTTGTCGTCGCCCTCGTCGCTGGGCTCGTACTCCTCGGCCAGGCGCGATTCGTCGAAGTCCGACCGGCGCGAGTTGGTGCCGCCGATGCGCTCGCGCTCGGTGCGGCGCTCCCATTTTCCGACGCTGGGGTCGTAAAACCACAGGTTCTTGTCGATGCGCAGATAGCCCTGACCGGCCGACGCCTTGGGCTTGACGAACAGGATCATGAATTTCTGATCCGACGAGCGACGGAAGTACTGCGTCTCGTAGACGACGTCGACCTTGTCCTTTTCCTTCTGTTCCAGGTACGCGTTGGCGCGCCAGTCGCCGTTGTTGCGCTGGCGATCATCGACCACTTTCAAAAGCTCGACCATCTGCTCGTGCGACAGCGCCGCCTGCGCCAGCCGCGGTCGCGCCAGCAGCGCGCCCAGTCCCGCCGACGCGGCGCCGATCGTGAACGTTCTTCGTCTCATCGTCATTCCTGGTGATCCCTTTCGTTCAACCAAAGTGCGACATGGCGGTCACCGGCGACAAGCGCGCCGCGCGCAGCGACGGGTACAGCGCGGCCAGGCCGGTGATCACGGTGATGCCACCGATCACCTTGCCCAGCAGCGCGCCATGCACGGCCAGGTGCAGGTGATCCGACATCAAGAAAAGCTGCACCGAGATCGGCACGTGCATCTTGAGGCCATTCAACGCGCTGGCGACGGCCGTCCCGGCCAGCGATCCCACCACCGTGCCGATGAGGCCCAGCATCAGCGACTCCAGCAAGAACATCCACAGCACCGACCGGCGCTGCATGCCGATGGCCCGTAGCGTGCCGATCTCTCGGGTGCGTTCGCGGATGGCGATCCACATGGTGTTCATGATCCCGATGATCACGATGCCCAGCAAGATGGTGATCAGCACGACCGTCAAGCCCTGCAGTGCCTTCAGCGTCCACATGATGAAGGAGATCTCGTCTTCCCAGGTGGTGACGTCCAGTTTCTGTCCGGTCCAATCTTCACGCGCCACCGACTGGAACTTCATCCAGAAGGCGCGTGGGTCGGCGGTCATCATGCGGAAGCCGGCGTCTTCCAGGGTCTTGCGCAGCCGGGCGGCGATCTCGTTGAAGTGCTCGACCTGCGACGGCTTGAGGATGATCTCGATGACGCCGGTGGAATCCGACTTCAGCTGATAGAGCGCGCGCAAGGTCTCCATCGGCACGAATGAATTCCAGGTGCTGAGCAAGCCCAGGTTCTTGGCGATGGCGGCCACCCGCACGTCGATGGTGTTGTTGGTGCCGCGCGTGGTAGGCGCCGACAGTGTGATGGCGTCGCCGACCTTCACGTTCAATTTCTCCGCTTGGCTCTCGAAGATCAGCATCGATCCCGGCTGCGTCAGATCGTTCAGATTCCCGCTGACCACCTGCAACACCGACGCGAACTTGGGATCGTTGCGGATGTCGATGCCGGTGACGCCCATCTGCTGCGAGCCGGTGTCTGACACCGCCTTGGCCCAGCCGCGGCCGCGCTGAACGGCGAAGGCCATCTCGGGCACCGACTTTTGCACGACATCCAGCACCTTCTGGTACTCGGTGACCACCGGCGCCGCTTGCCCGGCGGTGACCTTGAAGAAGCCGCCCACGTTGATGTGGCCGGTGGACAGGGTGGTGGCGGTGTCGATCATGGTCTCGCGGATGCCCGTCGACAGACCGACCAGTAACACAAGCAACGCCGTCACCGAGCCGATGGCCGCGCCCAGGAACAACGTGCGCCGCTTGTGTTGCAGCAGGCTGCGCAGCGCGATGATGAAATCGACGAAGAGCTTCGACATGGTGAGATCCCCTTTGCCCCGATTTCGTCTTCACTCGTCTTCGGCCATGGCCTGACGAGGGGTGACCCGCATGGCCAGCCAGGCCGGATAGAAACTGGAGACCGCGCTGACCAGCAGCACGATGACGAACGCGCCGATGATGTTGGTGATGCCCAGGAACGGGTGCAGGCGCGGCCCCGAGAAGAAGAAGAACCAGATGTCTGACGTCGCCGGGATGCCGATCTTGCCGATGATCTTCACCACCCCGGCGCCGACAATGGCGCCGGCACCGCCGAAGATGAGGCCCACCACCAGCGCCTCGATCACCAGCATGCCCAGGATGAACCGCCGCTGGGCGCCGATGGCCCGCAGGGTGCCGATCTCCTTCACCCGCTCCAGCGTGGCCATCACCAGCGCGTTGTTGATGATGACGAGAGCGATGGTGAAGATGATCAAGATGGCCACGTAAAGAACGATGCGCGCCATGATGATGAACTGACCGACGATCCCCGACGCCTTCTGCCAGGAGATCGCCTTCAGTGGCAGGCCGTCGGCCTTGCCCTGGGCTTCGATGGCCTCGATGGTCTGTGGAATCTTCTTCGGGTCTTTCAGGATGACGGCGGCGTTCAGGACCACGCCGCTCTCGACCTCGTCGGGGTTGAAGACGCGGCCACGCACTTCGTCGCGGCGCAGTTTCTCGGCCAGGATGCCGCCTGGCTCTTTTGACGGCGGCAAGATGCCCGGCGTGGCGGTGGCGCTGATGTGGCGCGGGGCCGGCTTTTCGGCGCCGCCCTTGCCGGTCGCGGTGGTGTCATCGGTCTGCCGGGTGCCGAACAGCTCGGCCTCGGCGTTCTCGCGCGGGATCTCCTTGGCGCCCGAGGCGGCCCGCATGGCGTTGATCTCCGCCATGCGCTCCCCTGTAAGAAAACCGTAAAGATCGCGGAAGGAGACCAAGTCCATGATGTTCAGGCCGCCAGCCAGGGTCGATTTCTCCAGGCCCTGGAACTGGAACGTTCCGTAAACCGGCACGTTCACCGACTGCACATAACCGCTGCGGGTGAAGGCTTTGATGGTCAGGACGTCGCCGATGCGCACCCGGTACAGCTCCAGCGCCGGCGCCAGCTCTTTATAGAAAAAATCGTAACGGGCGGCGAAGTTGGCGTCGTCGGTGGCGAAGAACTTTGCCAGCAGCACTGACACGTCCTGATCGGTCGCGCCCAGGAAGGTCTGCAGCTTTTGCCGGAAGGTCGCGGTCTGAGGCGCGTCGAGCTGCAATTGCACCTCGCGCACCTGGGCCACGTTTTCGCGCACCATGCGCTGCAGATCCAGATCCTTGGCGATGGTCTCGCCACGCAGATCGCGCCCTTCCTTGATCAGATCCAGGCGGCGCGCGCTCTTCAGTTTGAGCTGGTCTTCGTAGACGTACTTCGAGAACAAAAAGCCGCGCTTGCCGGGCGGGATCATCTTCCCGTCGATGATCGTCATGCGGTCGAAGGATTTCTCGAAGGTCTGAAGATCTGTGCCGACGTAGCGCAGGAAGATCAGATCCGAATCGGCGGCCAGCGAGGCGATGCGGTTCTCCAGAAACTCCAGGGCATCCAGCGGCTTTTGATCGAACGTGGCCCAGAAGGCGTCGGACGACGCGCGGTTGATGGCGGCGATGTCTTCCGGGTCGATGGCCTTTTCGTCCAGCAGCACGTGGGCGTTCTTCAGATCGCCTTGCAGCAGCGAAATGATCTGCCGGACGTGGCCCTTCTCGGCGGCCACCAGGCTGGCGGCCTTGGCGCGATCGGCGTCGTTGGTGGCGGCAAGCTGCTTTTTCACCAGCCCGCGCAGTTTCTCCAGGGCCAGGTCAATGGTGTTGCCGGACGTCACCAGCGCGCCGCTGATCCCCATCGGCACCACCGATTTGACGTTGGGCACCTTCAACAGCGAATCGCGCACCTTGGCGAAATCGTCCAGCTGGCTGATGTCGGGATCGCCCATGGACATGCTGCCCATGACCTCCAGCGGATCCTTGGAGTTGGCGTTGTAGACCTGGATGTGGCCGGCCACGCTGCCGATCACGCTGCGGCTCATCGACGCGTCCACGCTGTCCAGAAGCGAATTGCCGACCACCACGATCAGCGCGCCGAAGAAGATGATCCCGCCGACGATGAACGTCTTGAGGCGGCTGGCGAAGAGGTTCCGAAAGGCGATCTGGGCGACGACGCCGATGGTCTCGAGGCGCCCGCTCATGACGGCGCTCCCACCGCTTGCGTGCCGACCTCCTTGGCCGCGCCCCGATCGACCAGCTTGCCGTCGGCCAGGCGCACGATCGAGTTGGCGTACGACATGACCTTTTGATCATGGGTCGAGAAGATGAACGTGGTCCCGTCGGTGCGGTTCAACTCTTTCATCAGATCCAGAATGTGCTGGCCCGTGACCGAGTCCAGGTTCGCCGTCGGCTCGTCGGCCAGCACCAGCTGCGGCTTGGTCACCAGGGCGCGCGCGATGGCCACGCGCTGGCGCTGGCCGCCCGACAGCTCGCTGGGGCGGTGGTTGGCGTATTCGCGGATCCCGACCCGGTCAAGCAGGCCCAGCACCGCCTTCTTGCGCTCGGCCGCCGCCAGGCCCCGTTGCAGCAGCAGCGGCAGCTCGCAGTTCTGGAAGACGCTGAGCACCGAGACCAGGTTGAAGCTCTGGAAGATGAACCCGATGGTGTGCAGGCGCAGCCGGGTCAGGTCGCGCTCGGACAGCTGGCGGGTGTCCTTGCCGGCCACCTCGACCGTGCCGGAGGTGGGTGTGTCGACGCAGCCTATCAAGTTCAGCAGCGTGGTCTTGCCGCTTCCCGACGGCCCGGCGATAGAGATGAAATCCCCCGACACCACGTCCAAAGTCACGCCGCGCAGCGCGGGCACGACCACCTTTCCCAGGGTGTAGTTCTTGACCGCATCCTTGACCGAGACGATGGGCTTCATGGTGGCGTTGGCTTTCCTTCTCCAGGCTGGATTTGGGACCCCACTACAGTGTTGGCAGAAGCCTGGGTGTCAAGGTACTTTTGAGGTTCGGCGGCTGCTCGATCCGACGATCTGGCGTCCGTGTTACAACGTATAGAGAGGTCATGGAAGCGAGCGGCTACGGGCGGGGCCACCGATTTTTGGAAATCGCGAGCATCGGCATATTCCTTGCTGGGATTGCCTGCTTAGCTTTTCGTGCCGCCCACAGTGTTCACGGCGCGTTGGATCTTCTGTGGCTGGCGCTGACAGCGCTGGCCGGGTATCTGATCGCTGATTTTTTCTCGGGCTTCATTCACTGGGCCGGCGACACGCTGGGCGACGAGAGCACCCCGATGTTCGGTCCCAACTTCGTTCGTCCGTTTCGCGAGCATCACACCGATCAGAAGGGGATCACCCGCCACGACTTCGTCGAGACCAACGGCAACAATTGCATCATCTCGGTGCCGGTGGTGCTGCTGCTGGACTTCGAAATGCCCGTCGCGCCCGGACTGTGGTTCTACGCCTCGGCGGTGATGGCTTTTTGCACCTGGTTCGTCTTCTGCACCAACCAGTTTCACAAATGGGCGCACGCCGACCACGTACCACGCTGGGTGGGCCGCCTGCAGGCCTGGGGATTGATCCTCTCGCCCGAGCACCACGCCATTCACCACGCGGCACCGCACGACAAGTACTATTGCATCACCGTCGGCTGGATGGATCCGGTCCTGTTTCGCCTGCGATTTTTCCGCGGCTGCGAGGCGATCGTGGCCCGGGTCTTCCCCGGCTTCCTGCACCTCGGCGAGCGCGAGCGGCCAAGCCGCTCCTGAGCAGGGTTGCCGTCGGTCTTGCCGGGCGGCTGGTGCGTCGATCTTCAGTGGCAGAACCGCTGCCCAGGTTGACCAGTTTGTGCCATCCTTCGCGCACAACATCATGAGCACGCTGCCAACCGACATTCTCGCTTCTGCCGCCACCATCGCCCGCGGTCTGGCCATTGACGCCGTCGTCGCCAGCCAGAGTGGTCACCTCGGTTTGCCCCTCGGTTGCGCCGAGATGGGCGCGGTGCTTTACGGGCACGCCTTGAGCTATTGCCCCAGCCATCCGGACTGGATCAACCGCGACCGATTCGTGCTGTCGGCCGGTCACGGCTCGATGTTCCTGTACGCCTGGCTGCACCTGGCCGGCTATCAGGACATGACCATCGACGAGATCAAACGCTTTCGGCAGCTCAACTCAAAGACGCCGGGCCACCCCGAGCTGACCCACGCTCCCAGCGGTGTCGAGACCACCACCGGACCTTTGGGGCAGGGCATCGCCAACGCCGTGGGCATGGCCATGGCGGCGAAGATGGCCGAGGCGCGTTTCAACACCGCCGAGCAAACGATCTTTGATCACCACATCGTCTGCCTGGCTGGAGACGGCTGCATGCAAGAAGGCGTGGCGATGGAGGCGGTGGCCTTCGCCGGCCATCAGAAGCTAGACAACCTGATCCTTATCTATGACTCGAACGCCGTCACCCTGGACGCGATGGCCAGAGAGACGCAAAGCGAGGACACCGCCAAACGCTTCGAGGCGCTGGGCTTCGACGTGGAGACCATCGACGGCAACGAGATGGAGGTCTTTCTGGCGGCGTACACCCGCGCCAAACAAGCGGGCAGCGGCAAGCCCCAGCTGATCATCGCCAAGACCCTCATCGGAAAAGGCATTCCGGAGGTGGCCGGCACGCAGAAAGCGCACGGCGAAGCGGGCGCCAAGTTCGGCGCGGCGGCGCGCAAAGCGCTGGGCTTGCCCGACGCGCCTTACTACGTCTCGGCCGAGGTGCGGGCGTTCTTTGATCAGCGCGGCAGGACCCTGACCGCTGCGTATGACGCCTGGACCGAGACCTACGCCGCCTGGAAGGCGAAGAATCCGCCGCTGGCAAAGCTGCTGGAATCCGCGCACACGCCGGTCGACGCTGCCGCGTTGAATGCCGCCATTCCCCCGTTCGCCGCCGACACCAAGATCGCCACCCGCAAAGCGGGCCAGGATGTGTTGCAACCGCTGGCCGAAAAGATGCCGCTGCTGATCGGCGGCAGCGCCGACCTTTACGGATCGACGCTGAACTACATCGGCGATCTAAAGACCGGCAACGATGATTTCAATGCTGCCCGCCGCGGCGGCCGCAACATTCGCTTCGGCATCCGCGAGCACGGGATGTGTTCCATTCTGAACGGCGTGGCCGCCCACGGCGTGTTCCGGGCCAGCGGCGCCACGTTCCTGGTCTTCGCTGATTATTGTCGCCCGGCGATCCGCCTGGCAGCGCTGAGCCACCTGCCCGTGTTGTACATCTTCACCCACGACAGCGTCGGCGTTGGTGAGGATGGCCCCACCCATGAACCGGTGGAGACTATCCCCGGTCTGCGGGTGATCCCCAATCTGGACGTCATTCGCCCGGCCGATCCGGAAGAGACCGCGGGCGCGTTCGTGGCCGCGCTGGAGCGCACGTCGGGTCCGACGTTGCTGGCGTTGACCCGGCAAAACGTGCCGCTGCTGAAAGAGATCCCGGTGCAAACCCGGCGCGAGGGCGTCGCCAAAGGCGGCTACGTCGCCAAGAAAGAAACCGCGCCGCTGGAGATGATCCTGCTGTCCGCGGGCAGCGAACTGCAGCACGCGTTGACGGCCGCCGCCACCTTGGGCGCTGGCGTGCGGGTGGTCAGCCTGCCTTGCTTTGCCCGCTTCGATCGCCAGCCTCCGGAGTATCGCGAGTCGGTGCTGCCCTCGTCTTGCCGCCGCCGGGTGGCCATCGAGGCCACTGTGCCGTCGACGTGGGCACCGTACGTCGGTCTCGACGGTGTCACCATCGGGATCAATCGTTTTGGCCTGTCCGCGCCTGGCGCCACGGTGATGAAAGAACTGGGCATCACCGCCGAGCACGTGATCGAAGCCGCGCAACAGCTACGCGCGCGATAGAAGACGAACACGGCGCCAGGAAAGTTCCCACCCTCGCCGGCGCCCTTGGGAATATTTTTTCCGCGTCGATTGTCGATTCTTCGACGTTCTGTTTGCGCGGCCGTCGAACGTCTGTTGCACGACTGTGCCGACCTTCATTGCGGTTCATCGTTCGTCATCGTTGTTCGTCACCGCGATCCGTGAACGCAAGCGGTTGCCGAGAAGCAGCAATTGAAATTCCTTGCTCATTGACCAGCGTTCAATAGCGGGCTGACCTGTAAGGTCCCTCGCATTGCCGTTAGCGTGGTTTTGATCGGCCATTGTGCCGATGCAAGGGGCTCGATACCCCGTTGCCGTGGTTTTGTCGCGGGCGCGTTTTCGCAAGTAGTGAGAAGTGCGCGATCACATGACGCCAAAACCTACAGGCACGCATGTTGCGTAGGGAATCGGCAGCATTAACCGGGAGCGGCGGGGTTCAGGGGGCGTTAGCAAAGCAACCGCCGAGTTGCAGAAAGGTTCACTCGTGACGAATTCAAAAAACGTTAGAAGGACGGAACATTGGTTGGGGTACCGGCCGCTGGCCGGGCTGGCAGTGGCATCGGCCATCGCGCTGGTTGCCTGCGGTGACATCAACCAAGGCGCGGACGAGGGGCAGTCGGGGGCTCTGGCGACCGAGAACGACACCAACAACTTCGGAACCCTGGAGGTCTTTTCAACCACTGGCAACATCGACCGCGGCAACGCGTTCTTCCAGAACCTGGGAACCAACGGCCGTACCTGCAATAGCTGCCACTTGTTGCGCGATGGCATGGGGATCAACACCGCAGCCATCAAGAGCATCTTCACCAACACCCAGGGCAACGATCCGCTGTTCCGCACCAACGACGGATCGAACGCTCCGAAGGGGACCTTCGCCAACACGTCGACTCTGGCGGCCAAGCAGAAATCGTTCAGCATGTTGCTGAACCACGGCACCATCCGCGTGGGCATCGGGATGCCGGCCACCGCCGACTTCACGACGGCGACCATCAAGGACCCGTACGGGTTCGCCAGCACCACGGAGTTCTCGCTGTTTCGCCGGCCACTGCCCGACGGCAACGTGGCCTTCAATACCCTGGCGATGTGGGATGGGCGCGAGAGTGAAGGTCGTCCGGCCATCCGGGACGCCTTGAAGAACCAGGCGAACGACGCCACGCTGGGACACGCAGCAGCTGCCAAGCCGCTGACCGACGCCCAGCAATCGTCCATCGCTGACTTCCAGTTGGCGTTGTTCGTCGGTCAGGTCTCCAGCAACGTCGGCAACCCCCTGGTCGGTTCGCTGACTGTTCCTGGTTGCACGACTTCCATGGCCGCCGACAGCCTCGGACAGCCATGCGAAGCCGCTCGCGGCGGCGGCCAAGCGCTGGCCAAGGTGTTCAGCATGGGCAACGACGACTTCCCGAAGTTCGCCCCCGGCATCAACGATCCGCTGGCCGCCGGCTTCAACAACGTCTCGTTCGTTATCTACGACCCGTTTGAGTCAGACGAGCTCGGCCCGGCGCCCAAGATCAACGGCAAGACGGTCAATGCGGTCATCACCAAGAACCGCGGTGAGATCGGCGACGGCGAGAACTTGTTCTACACCAAGCCCATCACCATCACCAACGTGCCGGGATTGACGGACCTCCCCGACGGCCCGACGACGATCATGGGCACCTGCACCACCTGCCACAACACGCCCGATGTCGGCAACCATTCGTTGCCGCGGTTCTTCAATACTGGCGTCTCCGACGTCGCAGGTGCCTCGTCGTTGTTCACGGCTGACTACCCGGTCTACACGTTCAAGCAGACCAGCACCGGCAAGACCGTCTCCACCTCCGATCCGGGTCTGGCTCTGCGCACCGGCAAGTTCGCCGACATCGGCAAGTTCAAGACGCCGCAACTGCGCACCTTGGGCAACCGGGCACCGTACTTCCACAACGGCCAGGCCAACACCCTTCAGGACGTCCTGAACTTCTACAACAAGCGCTTCAACATCGGCTTCACCGCCGAGGAGATGCGCAAGATCATCGTCTTCTTGAACCAGACGTAAATCTTCCCGTCAGAGAAATAGGGGCCAAAGCGGCCGCCCTCGCGTGGTGCGAGGGCGGCCGTTTTGACATTTGGGGCCGGTTTGGCGTTCACGCCCCCTTTCATCGCCACTTTGGTCACGAAAAGATCGGGGCTCTGTCAGTTGGTCGCTTGTCAGCGGCCACATTCGTTGCCAGAAGCATTCACCACGAAAGGACTTCCATGACCAAACTGATTCTTGCCCTGAGCTTGGCTTTCGCCGTTCCGATGATCGCAACGTCAGCGCAGGCAGGCGGAAACAAACAAGATCACCACTGCGTGAAAGACGGCGCTACCCTGGCCGACAAGACCCACAAAGAGTGCACCAAAGAAGGGGGCAAGTGGGCGAAGGACGAGCCCGCCGCCGCTGCGACCAAAGCAGAAAAAGATCCGCCGGCCGCCAAGACCGCACCCCCCGAAGAAAAGAAGAACCCCTCCGACCCGACCAAGTAGAGCGCCAGGCGTCCGACAACCCCAATCACCAGCAGCCACCGGCGTCGGGTCCGGCCGGGTGCTGGTGCGTTTCGCGTCATTCGTTCACGAGCTAAGGTGTTGTCGATGGAACATTTGTCCATTGATCGCGACACCCGGCTTTGCATGTCCCTGGCGGGCCGTCCGGGGAACTTCGGGACCAGGTTCCACAATTTTCTTTATCGCGAGCTGAACCTCAATTTTATCTACAAGGCGTTCACCACCAGTGATCTGCCAGCAGCGATCTGCGGGATCCGGGCATTGGGCATCAGAGGATGCGCGGTTTCGATGCCCTTCAAGGAGTCCTGCCTCGCGCTGATGGATGCGCTGGATCCGTCGGCGTCAGCGATCGGCGCCGTCAACACCATCGTCAATGACGACGGCCATCTGCGCGCATACAACACCGACTACACGGCCGTGCGGACGTTGCTTGGACGACATCAGGTCTCGTCCGACATGCCGTTCGTGGTACGGGGCAGCGGCGGCATGGCCAAGGCAGTGGTGGCGGCGTTGCAGAGTAAGGGATTTCGTTCGGGAGCGGTCGTCGCGCGCAACCAAGCCGCCGGTCGCGCGCTGGCACAAATGTACGGATACGCCTGGAGCGCGACGTTGAACAACCGACCGTCGCTGATCATCAACGTCACGCCGATTGGAATGGCGGGAGGCGCGGATGCCAATCAACTCGCCTTCGAAGACGACGCCATCGATGCCGCCGCCGTCGTCTTCGATGTCGTCGCTTCCCCTTCGGAGACGCCGCTGATTCGTGCCGCCCGTGCCCGGGGAAAGAAAGTCATCACCGGCGCCGAGGTCTTGGTGTTGCAAGGCGTGGAACAGTTCGTCCTTTACACCGGCGTGCGACCCGATCAGGAACAGATTCGCCGCGCCGCCGATTTCGTTTTTGCGTCTGAACGCCTCCCGGGGTAGCCCCAGCGGAGCCGATTGACACCGTCAGAAAATCGCGACATACATCGGCTCGTTCGCGGGCTTAGCTCAGTTGGTAGAGCGTCAGCTTCCCAAGCTGAATGTCGCCGGTTCGACCCCGGTAGCCCGCTCCGCAGGCAGCGGCGGCAACGCTTCGCACTTCAGCGAGGCGCCGAGGTCCTGTCAGCATTCCCAAAAAAAGAGCGAACCAAGGTCGCCTAAGTCGACCCGCTCACCCCAGATACGCGGCCAGCACCTTTTCATTCTTGCGCAGCTCGGCCGGCGTGCCGGCGACGGCGATGAGGCCGCGCTCCATCACGTAGACCTGATCGGCGACGGCCAGGGCGGCCTTGGCGAATTGTTCGACCAGCAACATGGTCATGCCGTCTTGTTTGAGGCGGGCGATGGTGCGGAAGACCTCTTGCACGATCAGCGGCGCCAGGCCCATCGACGGCTCGTCGAGCAGCATCACCTTGGGGCGAGCCATCAAGGCGCGGCCGATGGCCAGCATCTGTTGCTCGCCGCCGGAAAGCGTGCCGGCCAGTTGTTGTCGTCGCTCGCGCAACTGCGGGAATAGTTGGTAGACGCGGTCGAGAGAGGCGGCGGCTCGGCGCCGAAAGCCGAAGAAGGGCGGCAGCAATCGGTACGCGCCCAGCAGCAGGTTGTCTTCGACGGACAGCGGGCCGAAAACCTTGCGGCCCTCGGGCGCGTGCGCCAGTCCTAGCCGGGCAATACGCGACGAGGGCAGTCCGCCCACCGGCTTTCCGTCCAGCGTGATGCTGCCTTTGCTGGGACGAATCATGCCGCTGATGGCGCGCATGGTGGTGGTCTTGCCCGCGCCGTTGGCCCCGATCAGCGCCACCACCGTCCCGGCCGAAACCGTCAGCGTGACGCCGTCGAGCACTTCACTTAACCCGTAACCGGCGTGCAGATCGGTGACCACCAACATGTCAGGTCTCCGCGCCGGTTGCGGCGCCGGCGCCAGTGTCGTCCTCGGCTTGACCGAGATACGCGGCGATCACTTGCGGGTGGCGCTTGACCTCGGCCGGCGTTCCTTCGGCGATGATCTTGCCGCCGTCAAGCACGGTGACCACGTCGCAAAGTCCACTGACCACGTCCATGTGATGTT
>DASXQB010000260.1:0-33673 GCA_036493295.1 Polyangia bacterium
GACAAAACAGACCCGATGCCGATCGACAGGGAATGGTCGACGGTCTACTTGAAGACAATGGCTCGCAAGCCAAAGCCCTCGCTCAAGAGATCGAACGGACCGACGGCGCGAAAAAATAGGTTCGCTGGTGGGAGAATAGCCGACCGTGCCGCTGCCCCGTCCCGTCCGTGATACCGTTGAGGCGACGGTTTCCTGACGATGGAGGCGGCCCCGATGCGTTACCTGGTGACAATCACGTTCGGCACGATGGCGCTGGCCTTCGGTGCCGCTTCATACGCGGCAAAGCCCGCCCCCGACGCGGGTCACGACTTTGTGTTGCACGACTCGGACAGCGCAAAGGATGTACACGGCGCGAAGGCATCGAAGATCGAAGCGACGAAGACCGACGCGGCGATGAAGTTCATGGTGATCGACAAGGACAAAGGACCGATCAAGGGCGTCGTGATCTCGCTGACCGCGCCGGGCGGATATACCTATTACACCGAAGAGACGGACGCCGATGGTTATGCCGAGGTGCTGGTGCCGGTGGGACAGAAGTACGACGTCACTTACTTGAGCCTGGGCCGCCGAGACATCGCGGCGACGGTGGCGGTGACCGACGAGCCGAAGCAGACCGTCAAGCTGACCCTGCGCTACAAGCGCCAGCCGCCGCCTCCTCCGTTTGTGCTGAGTGGGATCACCTTCGATACCGGCAAGGCGACGTTGCGGCCCGAATCGTATGATCGGTTGGATATCGTCTTCGATTTCATGACGCACAAGAAAAGCGCGCACGTCGAGATCTCGGGCCACACCGACAACAAAGGCAATCCGAAGGCCAACAAGGTGCTGTCAGAGAAACGCGCGCAGGCCTGCCGTACCTACATCATCAAAAGAGGCATCGACGGCAGCCGCCTGACGGCCATCGGCTACGGCGACGAACGCCCCATCGCCCCCAATGACACCGACGAGGGCCGACAAAAGAATCGTCGCATCGAAGCCAAAGAACTCTGACGACAATCCCGTCAATTTTTGAACCCTCGTCCGACTATCAAGGGGAAGGACCGAATGACGAAGATTTGGCTGCTGGTCACGGCGTTGGTCGGTGTCGCCAGTCTTGGCTGCGCCGGCGCCAAGGACTCTCAATCGTTCGACGGGTCGCCGCCAACCCCGATGCCGACGCCGACGCCGATGCCCGTGGCCACGGTGTCGTTGTCGGGAAGGTGGGGCGTCCTGCAGCAGTACGCCGAATCAGACGCGGTGATCCTGGACCAGGGCGCCGCCGCCTTTGCCGGGACGGGGTGCTCCGGTTACTTGCCGCCCGAGGGTTCCACGAATCCGTACACGGACACCTGTGGCCCGATTACCGGCAACATCGACGGACGGCACGTGAGGTTCCAGTTCCAGGTGGACTTCAGCGGCGGGGTGACGTTCGCCGCCGACGTGTACATGTCCGCCGATGGCAATCGCATGGCCGGTCGGTTCTTCACGGCATTGCAGAAGAATGCCTCGCTGGATGGCCCAGGGTGGCTCGGCGAACCCACGGCCTGGGGCCGCCTGGCCCCGTCTGAGTCATGGTTCGCCAGGCCCGCGTGGCCGTCAGACGTGGACCAGGCATTGAGCGATCTCGGCGCTGGTTACGACCTCACGTTGGTGGACGATCCAAACAACGGCGACGATTTTTCTACGCTTCGCACCTATCGCCTGGCTCGACTGGCAAGCGGCCTAGTCGGCGACCTGGGCGCGTTCCTGCCGAACGAGATCTCTTTCACGCAAGGCCCAACCGGCGAGACGACCACCATCTTGGCAGGCCCGGTGCCCGAGACCGCACCCGGCCTGCCCATTGCTTTGACGGTCGAGCTCCAGGGAGGCGCTGTGGTGCGCGTGCAGGCGTCGATGGCGTCCGGCGCGACCTACGCGTTCACGGCCGCGAAGGTAGCCGCGCAATAATCGGCGCGCCCAGCGGCGTCGCGGCGGAGGCGCGTGACCGACAATCAGCCGCAGCTTGGCCAACATCGTTTCGTTTCGCCGCCCGCGCCCGCCAGATGATCAGCCCCACGCCGATCGCCACCGACACCCACTGCGCGGTGGACAGCGTCAGCGCGTGTCCGCGATCCTGATCGCCGCGCAGAAATTCCAGGACGAAACGACCCATGGCATAAGTGCCGAGAAAACCCGCGAAGGCGGCACCGTCGCGGCGCCCATGCCCAAGCGACACCGCGGCGACGCCCGCGGCCAGCAGGCCCAGCGCGGCTTCGTACAGTTGCGTCGGGTGCACCGGCAGGCTGGCTGATCCCGGCGGCACCAACCCGCGGCGCGCCTGATCCAGCGCGGCCAGGCTGCCCGGCGGAAAACGCACGCCCAGCACACTCGCCGTCGGCCAGCCATAGTCGCATCCAGCCAGAAAGCAGCCGGTCCGCACCAGCGCGAAGGTGAGGCCGGTGCCGATCGCCACCCGATCAAAGAACGGCGCAACCGGCTGGCGAGCCGCGCGCAAATACAAAACCGCCGCGCCGATCGCCGCCAGCAGCCCACCATAGGCGGCGCGCCCGGCGTGCGTCACCGGCCGCCACGAACCGGCGGCGGCCGCTGCTGGCAAGGCTCGCAGCGCTTCGAAGACGTATCCACCGGCCAAGGCCGCGACGTACGCACAGGCGATGGCGTGCGCGGTGTGGCGTTGTGAGGCGCCGTCACGGGCGGCCAGCCACAACGTGATCACCGAAGCCAACAGTGCGGCGATCGCCGCCAGCGAAAAATAATCGGGAAACAAGGCCGCCGGGCCGCCGTGGCGCACGAACCAGGCCAGCGCGACCGGCCTCATCGCCGCCTCCACAGCAACAGGTAGCCAAGCGGCAAGAACAACCCGGCGTGGGTGCGCGAGGGCTTGCGCCGATGTCCGGCGCGCGCCATCTCGCAGCCGTTTTCGTCGTCGCTGTTCGCGCACGCTTGCGCGTCGTCTTCGCTGCCGCTGTTGGCGCAGTCGTCGGTGCCATCGCCGCTGGTGTTGCCGCAGGGATCGCTGCTGTCGTCGGTGGTGCTGGCGCACGCGTCGGTGCCGTCGTGGCTGGTGCTGGCGCACGCCGCGCATCCGTCGGCGATGGAGGCGCACCCGTCTTCGGTCTGCGGATCGGGAACCGGCGGCGGCTGCGGCGGCGGATCAAACGATCCGTCTGCGCCACCGTCGGCCGCGCTGAGGGCGGCGACGCGCCGATCGTCATCAGCCGTGGCCGTCGTCGCCGTCGCGGCCCCCGCATCGACGCCACCACCGGACGGCGAAGCGCCGGCCGCTTCCCCAACGACGGTCGCCATGGTTGCCACCGATGGCCCCGGCGAACCCGCGACGGCTGGCAGCGCGCCGGCGTCGGGGCTTGCCGGTTCGCCCGGGGCCAACGCGACCAACCAGGCCGCGTTGACATAAACGGTATCGCCGATGGCGACCGCACCGATCGGCCACCCGATCACGCGCCGGACGGTCTGCGCGCCGGTGGCAGCGAGCAACGCCTTCACCAGCGCGCCGGCCGCGCCGTCCAGCGCTTGTGATTCCAGCATTTTCGCAGCGTCTGCTTCGGCGGCCACTTCAGGCGACGTCTGCATTTGCAGCCGCCACGGCGTTCCGTCGGCCGTCACCGCGCTGACGAACGGATGCGCGCGCCCGTCGCCGTCGGTCGAGCCCGCCAGCAGCGGCTCGACCTGGCCCTCGGTGCGCGCCGCTTCCAACCGCTGTCCCAACCGCAGTCGCGCATCGTCGGGCATCGCCGCGATAGCCGCCGGATCCGCACGCAGGGCGTCGCGCAGGGGAAGCTCGTCGAAGGGCGCGGCTGCCTCGCCACACCCGATGAACAGCAATCCCAGAAACGCCGCCTGCCGCGCCGTCCGCCTGATCGTCGTCGATCGCATCGCCCGGCTGCCAACGCAAGCGTGATGCCACCAGCTTTCCGCGAATTTCCTGGGGCGTTCGCCAGCCGTGTGCTCGATCGACCACACCCACCGTGTCCCCATCGAACGGCCAGACCGCGACCGCGCCTATTTCGTCGACGGGCGCTGATCTGTCGTAGGATGCGCGCCGTGCGTTTGTCGGGCGCGTTGCTGCTGGCCGCGATCGGGTGCGGCGGCGGGCACATGGTCACCGACGCGGGACCCAGCGACGACGCCGGTGGCCCGCCGGTGGTGGACGCGGTTGCCGACGCGGCCGACGGGGAGACCGCCCCGCCGGCGATCACCTGCGCGGCGCCCGACGAGGCGCCTTTCGCGCTGTCCAACCTGGAATACAACCTGACCGTGCGCGATCTGCTGGGCGATCTCAGCGCGCCGGGCAATGGGTTTCCGCCCGATCAGACGCTGGTGGGATTTCGTGCCGGCGTTCCGTTGTCGCCCGATCGAATCGCCGCGTTCACTCAGGCGGCGGATGCGCTGGCGCAGGCGGCGACCGTGCAGCGACTGGCCAGTGTCCTGCCGTGCGATCCGAAAATCGCCGGCGAGGAAGCCTGCGCGCAACAATTCATCGTGGCCTTCGGGGCGCGCGCCTACCGCCGGCCACTGATCGCCGGCGAGATAAGCGCGCTTCACGATGTGTACGCCGCCGGCCGCCAGACGGGAGACTTCGCCGCCGGGATCGCCGCCGTCATCGCCGAGGCGTTGAAGTCGCCGCATTTTTACCAGCTTGAGGTCGACCAGACGCCGGGCCGCCCCGCCTTGCTGACCGGATACGAGATGGCCTCGCGTCTGTCGTATTTCCTCTATCGGTCGATGCCGGACGATGCGCTGTTCGCCGCGGCCCAGGACGGCCAGCTGGCCACCGCCGGGCAGGTGGCCGCCCAGGTGCCACGCCTGCTGGCCAACGACAAATCCTCCGACGCGGTCAACGCATTCTTCGAGCAATGGTTGAATCTGGACGGCCTGGACACGCTGGCCGCCGCGCCCGCGGTCAGCGCCGACGACGCCGCGTTGTACACGGCGATGAAGATCGAAACCGCCACCTTCGCGCAGTCGATCTTTTTCAGTCGCCATCCCTGGACCAACTTTCTCACCAGCAATCAGACCTGGTTGAACGAATCGTTGGCCGATCTTTATGGCGTGCCTGACATTGTCGGCCCGGAGTTTCGCGCCGCCGCGGTCGCCGCCGACGCACGCGCGGGTTTTGTCACCCAGGGATCGTTGCTGGTTTTGACCTCAACCGGACCGGCGACCTTGCCCACCCAGCGCGCCGGTTACCTGGCGGAGAAATTTCTGTGCGCTTCGCGCCTGCTGATACCGGTGGGCCACAGCGACGAGCTGCTGCCCAATGCCGGGGAGAGTCGGCGGCAGGCGCTGGCGCGCGTGACGGCGGTGGCCGACTGTTCGTCGTGCCACCAGCCTTTGGATCCGCTGGGCTGGCCGCTGGAACGATTCGACGTGATGGGCCGCGCGCGCAGCACCGATGACAGCGGCGCGCCCATCGATCCATCGGCCGTCATTTCGGCCAACCTGCTGGACACCACCGGCAACCCGACGGCCGTCAACGACGCGGTCGCGCTGGCCGGCGCGCTGGCCCAAAGCACGGCGGTGGCCGATTGCCTGGGTCAGACGCTGTTTCGTTTTGCCGTGCGCCGCCCGCCGCAAGAGCTGGGCAGTTTGACCGCGCAATGTCGGCCTGATGGTTTGACGCCGGGGACAACCAAGGACAGCGACTTTGAGCAGTTGATTGTCGCGCTGGTAACAAGCGACGACTTCCGGTCAGTAGGCGGTTGCCTGCCTTGTGCGGTATCTTCCGGCGGAAGCGCGCAATGAAGAAGTCCAAATTGTTGTGGTTGCCGTTGCCCGTGTTGTTGGTGTTTTCGTGTGGCGACGACGTGCCGCCGGGCGCGACCACTCCGCCCACCACCGAAGACGCCGACGTGGCGCCGCCCGCGCTGGACGCCGCCGCTGACGAGGCACCGCCAAGCACCGAAGAGGACGCCGGGCCCGACGACGGGGTGCTGCCGCCCGGAGCGCCGGCGCCGTTCACGATGGTGGTTCTACCGGACACGCAGTACTACGCCGCCGTCTTTCACGACATTTTTCCCGCTCAGACGCAGTGGATCGTCAATCACCGCGACGACAACCAGATCGCCTTCATCATGCACGCCGGCGACATCGTCGATCAAGATTTTCCCGAGCAGTGGATGGTGGCGGCGTCGGCGCTGCACCTGCTGGACGGCGTGGTGCCTTACGTCTTGACCGCCGGCAACCACGACTACGCCAACCTGGCCGACCGCACGGGGATGATCAACTCGTACTTCCCGCCCGCCAGCTTTGCGTCGACGACCTGGTTTGGCGGCACCTTTGAAGACGGGCATCTGGAGAACAGTTACAGCCTGGTCAGCGCCGGCGGCCGCGATTGGCTGTTGATGTCGCTGGAGTTCGGCGTGCGCGACGAGGTCATCACCTGGGCCGATCAAATCCTGAAGGCGAACCCGGCCCGGCAAGCCATCATCATCACGCACGCCTATCTGTTTGGAAACGAACGGTACGACCACATCAAAAGCCCGGGCCAGCCCTGGAACCCGCACACCTACGTGATGACCGACCAGGCCCACACCACCATCAACGACGGCGAAGAGCTGTGGCAGAAATTGATCGAACCGAACAGCAACGTGCGGTTTGTGCTGTCCGGCCACGTGATCGTTCCCGGCAGCGGACGCCTGACCAGCACCCGCGCCGACGGGACGCGGGTGCACCAGATTCTGGCGAACTATCAGTCGTGCGCCTATCCCTGCGAGTTCGTCGGCACCCAACGGGTGGACGGCGGCAACGGCTATCTGCGTCTGATGCGTTTTGATCCGGGCGCGCACCAGATCGCCGTGTCCACCTACTCGCCTTACGTCGACAGCTTCCTGCACGACAGCGACAACGAGTTCACGCTGGCCTGGGACGACTAGGTCGCGCTCGCTCAGATCTGACTTCGCCGCTAGTCATATGCCGGCCGGCCGCTAGTCATATCGAGACGGTCCCCGCTAGTCATAGCCGGCGATCGTTCGTCACGACTATCCATCGTTATTTCATGCACTTGGAGCTACCGGTGACGTTCGGCACGGTGCTTGCTTAAGAGAGTATCCGTCCTCGACAAACAGAGGGCGGAAAGATTGAAGAGGTCCCCATGAACACCACGACGAACACCATCAAGAACAGCCTGAAGGTCGCCACCACCGCCCTGGCCATCGCCATCGCCAGCTTCGCCAGCGTCGGCAGCGCCAACGCCGCCTTGACCGCGAACGGCCTCGCCACCGGCAACGGCCTCGCTACCGGCAACGGTCTCGCCACCGGCAACGGTCTCGCCACCGCGAACGGTCTCGCCACCGGCAACGGTCTCGCCACCGGCAACGGTCTCGCCACCGGCAACGGTCTGTCGGCCTGGACCGTCGCGGGCATTGACCCGAACCAGTCGCTGGCTTCGTCGCTGGCCGCGCGCTAGTCGCGGCGCGACCCAATCTTTCCCACTCTGATCGGCGCTCGGCGGACCCCAAAGCCGCCGGGCGCCGATTTTTTGTGGGAGGGACGGACCTGCTTTCACGCCCGCCTGACCCAATGAACACCCAGCAACTGACATGCACCCTTCGCTGACCCACACGCGCCACCGTCCCTGGCCGCTGCCGACCACGCCGTGGGTCTGGCGGCAAAGCTGGTGTGATCTCCTCTTCGCCCACTGGCCGGTAAAAGCAGATCGCCTGCGCGCGCTGGTCCCGGCACCGTTGCAGATCGATGAATTCGAGGGCACGTCGTGGATTGGCCTGGTTCCCTTTCGCATGGCCGGGGTCATGCGCCGCCCTCTGCCCGATCTGCCGGGAATCTCCACCTTCCCCGAGTTGAACGTCCGTCTCTATGTCACGCACGACGGAAAACCGGGTGTCTGGTTTCTCAGCCTGGACGCCACCAACCGGCTGGCCGTGTGGGCGGCGCGGCGCTTCTTTCACCTGCCTTACCACCGCGCCCAGATACGCATTCGAACCACGGGCGATGACTTCCGCTATGTTTCACGCCGCCGACCGACGGGCGAACCAGCTCTTGATGTCGAGTACCGTGCCGTCTCGGTTCCCTTCCACAGTCGGCCGGGCACGCTGGAGCATTGGCTGACCGAACGCTACTGCCTCTACGCACAAGCGCCCGACGGCTCCCTCTGGCGCAACGAGGTTCATCACGCGCCCTGGCCCCTGCAGATCGCCGAGGCCACCATCACACGCGACACCTACCTGGCGTCGCACGGACTGGCGATGGACGGTCCGCCGCGGACGTTGCACTTCGCGCAGCGCCAGGACGTGATCGTCTGGAACGGCAGCCGCGTCGCCTGACCGCGCGCGGGTCTCTTACGCTTACGCCAGCTCGGCCAGCGTTCCGTCGTAACCGGTGCCAAAGCTGGTCGCCGGCACGTCCATCAGGTTGGAGATCGACGCCAGCAGCTGATTGTGCGCGACGCCGGTTTTTCCGCTGGACCAGTAGTTACCCGTCTTCGTCGCCCAGCTTCCGACCTTGACCGTTCGCCCGCTGCGCAGCGCCCCGCCCGCCCGGCCGACCAGCACGAAGGGAATGCTGCTGACCGAGTGGAACGAGCCTTCGCTCATGTCGTTGCCCATGACGATCAGGCTGTTGTCCAACATGGTGCCGCTGCCCTCCGCCGCGCCGTCCAGCGCGGTCGCCAGATAGGCCAGCTGGGACATGTACCAGGTGTCGATGAGGAGCTTCTTCGGATAGCCCGACGCGCCTTCGTGGGCGATGCCGTGCACCTCGCCGATGCCGTTGCTCATGCTGCTGCCACCCAGGTTCAGGAACGGCATCGTGTAAGGACCGCTGCCGCCGTCGTCCGCCCACGACAGGCTGGCGGTGCGGCTGATGTCGCAGCGGAACGCCAGCGCCACCAGATCAGAGAACGCCTTGGTCATCGCCGAATACTCGGTGGGCGCGCCCGGATTGACCGGCATGCAACTGGCGCCCGGCCCGGCCGCCGTCAGGCTGGTTTCGATCTGGCGGATCGAATCCAGGTGGGCGGCGATCTTGGCGCGATCGTCGGTGCCGCGTTTGACGGCGAACGACGACAGCTCGGGCACCAGGTAATCAATGACGCTTTTGCGGCGCGCGGTCAGCGCCGACACTTGATCGCTGGGCATCACCTTGGTCGCGAACAGCGTCGAGTAGAGACGATCGACCTTGGTCTCGCCGGTGTTGGAAGAACCGTCGGGGCGATAGCTGGTCGATCGTCCTTGCACGGTGATGTTCATCAGCGGCACCGGCAAATTCACCGTCTTGGCGATGGCCGTCGACACCACCTGATCGATCGACGCGCCGGTGGCGGCCGACGATTGTCCGCCCAGGTTCTTGTACGTGCCGGTGAACATGGTGGGAAACGAAAAATGGCCATCGTAGGTGTGGCCGCCCGCCAACATGGTCATGTAGTCGAGACCGGCGACCAGCGTGACCTTGTCTTTCAACGGCACCAGCGGCTGCATGATCGGGGTGCTGGTTGGATCGTCGGTGGTCGGATAGAACGACGGCTGCGCCACGCCGTTGCCCCAGGCGATGGTGACCAGACGTTTGGGATACGCGCTGGCGCCGCGCGCCTTCTCCATTTCCAGCAGCGGCAACACGGCGGCGCTGGCCCCGAGGCGCCGCAAAAAAGCCCGGCGCGACAGACGAGCCCGCGTCTTGCTGGTGCGAATGGCGATCATGGCATCTCTCCCGGTGACAGACTGCGAAAACGGAAGCTGCGCATCGTCGCGATGGCGGCCATCAAATCCTGCAGGCTGGCGCTGTCGGTGGCGAACGCCTTTGCCGTCGCCTGCAACGACGCGGCGTCGGCGGCGGTGTCGGCGCGCGTGAGAGCGAAGCGCGACCACTCGCCGGCGAAGCAGATGCGCACGTCGTTGCTCTTGGCCAGACGACCGGTCAACCCGACAGCGTCGTTGAATGACTGCATGGACCCGTCCAGCAGCAAGGCGCCGGTGGCGTCGACTGGCAATCCATTGTCCATAGTCCGGTATTGCCCGATGCCGTCGTAGTTCTCGAAGGCAAAGCCGATGGGATCCATCTGTGCATGGCAAGCCTTCGCGCAGGTGTTCTGATCGTGCTCTTCAAAGCGTTGCCGGGTGGTGCCGCCGGCCGACGCCGGTTTGGGCGCCGGCACATTGTTGGGCGGCGGCGGCAGCACGTTGCACAGAACCTTGGTGTAGACCGCCTTGCCACGCAGCACCGGGTTCGAACCATCGGGCGAGCCGGTCATGGCCAGAAAACTTCCCTGGGTCAAAAAGCCCGCTCGCTGCGCCGGATTGAGATCCGTCTTCTGCGGCGTCGCGCCCGACACCTGCACGCCGTAGTAAGACGCCAAGGTGTTGTTCACGAACGAGTACGGCGCGCCCAGGAACGTGGCCAGCCGCCCGTCGCCGCCAAACCCCACGTTCTGGACGAAGGAGGTGGTCTCGTCCAGCATCGCCTGCTGCACGGCGGCCGTGTAATTGGGATACGCCGTCGGATCTTTCGTTCGATCGGCCAGCCCATCCAGCGCCATCCAGTCGGTGAAGAAACGCGAGACGGTGGTCTTCGCTTTCTGATCAGCCAGCAACCGGTGCGCCGCCGTCTGCACGCCCGCCGCGGTGTCCAGCTGCCCGGCAGCGGCCGCGGCCAGCAGATCGTCGTCCGGCATCGAACCCCAGATGAAATAAGACAGGCGCGACGCGACCTGATAGCCGCCCAGCCGCACCACCTGGCCGTCGTGAATCAGCGGATCAGCCGGAGCCGCCTCCCAGTGATAAAGAAACTGCGGCGCCTGCAGCATGCCTTCGATCAACAGTCCGGCTGCGTCGGTGAAAGACAGCTTCAACGACGTGCGCGCGTTGGAATAGAACGTCGTCAGGCGGGTGGTCTCATCGGTGGTCAGCGGGCGGCGGAAGGCGCGCTGGCCGAAGGTGGTGATGAACTTCTGCGCGCAGGCGTCTTCACCGGTGGTCGGATCGCAGGGCAGCAACATGCCGTTCACCAGCTTCGGCGCGGCGGCCGCGGCCAGCGTCTCGGCGGCGGTGCGGAACAGCGTGGCGTCCTGCACCGCCACATCGCCGGCGCGCCGAAATTCGAAAGTGGTCAACCGATCGCTGGCGAACTGACTGGCCGGCTGCGTGTTGTCGCCCAGCAGATCATGAACCGTGTTGTTGTACTCGGCATTGGTCAACCGTTGCAGCGGCAGCGGGCCAGCGGCGTTGGGATCGGCGGGTTTGCTCGGTCCCGATCCGCCACTGCCGGGCGGCGTGACGCCTGAACCGCCGCCACCCGACGGCTCGCCGCTGCTGTCCATGATGCTGCCGGTACACGACAGCGCCATCGACAATGCGCCGAACAGGAAAACGTCTGCTGAACAAAAGCGACGCATGAAACCTCCTGAAGACTTTCGCGCGTCGGGCTTGCGCGGCGCTGCCACCGCGTGAATCGACCGACTCTTCGAGCCTAGTGTTGCGCCAAGTGAACTGTCAAGAGTCGCAACGATTAATAAGTCAGAGTCACACGAATAATTGTTGACGCCGCGGCAACACCTGTAAACCGCCGATTACAGTGTAAGCGGGCACGGGAGGTTTAGCGCGCGCGGGAAGGCTGGGCGGCTGGGCCCTCCCCGCGCGTACCATTGATCACATCTTCGGCAGTTGAACCCATTACGCACGCGCGATGAGAGCGGCTTGATTGAATGGCAGCTTTCGCGCGAAAGCCGCCGTCCAATCGAGGTGCCCCCTCCGCACCGCGCGCAACGGGATCTGGTCACCATGTCGGGAAAACCGTCGCGCGAAAGGTGGCCATTGGCCTCCGTTGGGTGGTTGACCGGGTGTCGGGTATTCTGCGGGCACCGCCGTGTTTGCCCAGCTTGCTTCCGTCGCCGTGGCCACTGCCTCCGGGCTGGCGGTCCATGGCATCTTCGCGCCGCGCAGCCGGTTTTGGGGACCGCTGATCTGGCGCGGCGATTCGTCGGGGCCGCCGCGCGTGGCGCTGACCTTCGACGACGGTCCGCATCCGGAAGCCACGCCGCGGGTGCTGGATCAGCTGGCCAACGCCGACGCGCGGGCGACGTTCTTCCTGGTCGGCGCGCACGCCGAGAAATGGCCGCGGATCGTTCGCCGCATCGTCGACGAAGGACACCTCATCGGCAATCACAGCTTCGCCCACCGCATCGCCGGTTCGGTCAGCTTCACGGGATACTGGCAAGACAGCATCCTGCGCACCGGCCGGCTGCTGGAGGAAATCAGCGGCCGGCGCCCGCTGTGGTTTCGCCCGCCCTTCGCGGTCAAACAGTGGCACCTGTGCCAGGCGGTAGCGCTCACCCAACAGACGATGATCACCTTCAGCCGCCGCGCTCTGGACGGACGCCCCACCACCGCGGCCCGCATCGTCGCCCGGCTGGCGCCACGAGCGGCGGCCGGCGACATCCTGGCCTTGCACGATGGCGTCGTCGACGGCATGCCCCGCCCGATCGAACCGACGCTGGCGGCGTTGCCGCAGGTGCTGGAGACATTGCGCGGACGCGGGCTGCGGGTGGCGCCGCTGGATCAGCTGATTTCGGCTCCGCCGTACGCGCCGGCTAGGCCGTCTTCTTGAAGACGCCGCCCAAGCTGGCGTGAGCGTGGCGGCCCGCTGATGCCCGCACCTTGGCCATGGATCGCGGGGCGGCGCCGTTCACCACCACCAGACGGTTCGGCTTGGGCGCGACAAATGATCCGACGCCGGTGCCGTCTTCCAGCAGGGCGCGGTTGGCGTCGTCGTTGTCCAGATGGCTTTTCCAGGGCGGGGGATCGGCGTGATCGGTCATCGGGCGCAGGCGGTGCAGAAAGACGCCGGATGCCGGCAACAGCTCACGCTCGGCCGCCACGAACAATTCACCGCCCCATTCGATGTTCCATTGTGGATGGGCAAAATAAGTCCAGCTCCCGGTTTCGTCGTCGCCGTCGCGGTGCCACAAGCGGCCCTGCCCCGCCACGTAGATCGTTGGAAAGGCGCTGAAGGCGTTCCAGTCGGCGTCGCGCCGGCCGGCCGTAGCCGCAAACAGCGGAGCGTTGTCGACGACCGCTTTCATTGCCGCGTCGATGGGGGTTTTCGTGGGGTATTGCGCGTCCCAGCGCCGCTGCCAGCCGGTGGTCGGGCCGCGCAACACGCCGCTGTCTTCCAGCGCCCACTGTCCTTGCATGCCCAGGGCGTCGACGCGCTGAAAAGACTGCAGCTGAAAATAATTCCATAACGCATCGACGGCGTCGGCCGGCAACAGATCGTCGACGACGGTCAGCGATTCGGTTTGAAAGACCACCGCGGGCGATTTCGACATCGAAGCCGGACAACGATACCAGCATTGTCCGCCGCGCCCCCATCGCCGTGTTATTTTTTGCCGGCGATGTTTGGCCTGACCAAGGTGACCGCGCAGACCGAGCTGTTCACCGTCATCGACAACCTGCTTTCGGCGGAGGTGTGGGATCGACTGTGGAATTATTTTCAGATCCAGCCGATGAACCCGGTGCGCGCGCTGGGCCTGCAAGGTCACTGGCTGCTGGAAGACAGCGACACCTTGCGCGGACCCACCATCGGCTGGGGACACAAATGGGACGCCCAGTATCCCAGCGGCGCGCCCATCGACGACGTGATGAAAGCGATGGTCGACTGCGCACCGCTGTTCGCCGCCTCCGTCGGCCGTTACCAGACCGATTGGAAGATCTTCAGCGCCATGCCCACCATCTATCAGGTCGGGCAAGGGTTGGTGTGGCACCGCGATTCGGAAGACAACACCGGCAGCTGGATTTTCTACGCGCACAATGATTGGAACATCGAGTGGGGCGGTGAGCTGTTGCTGTCGCACGCCGCCGACCTGCCGCGCGACAGCGGCGTCTACTTTCATCGCCTGCGCCACACGGCGGCGCTGCCGGCACCGCCGCCCTGGCAAAGTCATCTGGACAACAGCGACGCCAATGACTTGCTGATGGCCAGCGGCTTCGGGTCGTATGTGCTGCCCAAGCCGAACCGCCTGGTGGTGATCAAGGGCGGCACGCCGCATGCCATCGCCAAGATCCGTCCTGCCGCTGGAAGTCATGTGCGGGCCAGCATCGGCGGCTTTTTCAAGAAGGCGAGCGTCCGCATGGACTTGCCGGCGGTGCCCTGGACAGTCTGAGCATTTCAACGCGGCAACCAACGGATTTGCCGCGTCATCACCACAAATGCATGGGGCCCCTGCGGTGGCCGGTCAAAATCGTCGCTGTTGATATCGGTCAGGTTAGACTGAAGTGAACTTCAGACGCGCGCGCCGCTGGCCCGAAGGAGCTGATGAACATGCGCAGCCTGGTCGTTTCATCCGGCGTTGTTTTGTGGTTTTCGCTGGCGGCCTGCGTGGACACCACGCCACCGGCTGAGACCGGCTCGGGCGGCAGCAACGGCAGCGGTGGAGCGGTCGTGATCGGCGGCAGCGGTGGGGACGGCAGTGCTGGCAGCGTGTTCGTCGGCGGCAGCGGCGGCGGCGGCGCCAGCGGCAGTGGCGGCAGCGTGGTGGCCGGCAGCGGCGGCAGCGCCGTCACCGACGCCGGCGCGTCCACCGACAGCGCGATCGGCAATGACGGCGCCAGCGACGGCGGCACGGGCGTCGATCAACCGCCCACTCATCCGTTGAACGTCACCGCCACCAAGACCCGCCACACTCACAACTTCCGTTCGAAAGACGCTGATCCCGGCGTCACCTTCAACGACAACACCGAGATCGCCACCGTCGATCCCAGCTCGCACACCATGGTGGGCAAGCTGATCTTGCCGTTCGGCGGCCTCGGCACCGACAACGGCATCACCGGTCCGGTCGGCGATTTTCTGGTTCGGCGCGGTTACCACGTCCTGGGCGTGGCGGCGTTTCAAAATTACAACGTGGTGATCGGGGATCCTGCTTTTTATGGTGACGCCCGCCGTTCTGTTTTCGAAGGCAAGAACTACACACACAAGAACGAATTCGCCACCATCAACCTGACGCCGTCGGATGGCGTGGCCATGCGCGTGCAGAAGGCGCTGCAGTATCTGCAGAAGCTGGCGCCGGAAGAAGACTGGGGTTACTTCCTGAACGCCGACGGCAGCGTGCGCTGGTCGGACGTCGCCTTCACCGGACAATCGCACGGAGCCAGCAACGCCCCGCGCTTTGCCAAGCTGGTGCGCGCCTGGCGCGCGGTCTCTTTCGCTGGGCCGCGCGACAACGAATGCAACAGCCTGAACACGCCCAGCTGCGAGGGGGTGGTGACGGCGACCTGGCTGACCGAGCCGTCCGCCACACCGATGGATCGTTATTACGGCGTCACCGGCAATCAGGACGCGCAGCACCCGCAGCATCTGTTCGCCATGTACAAAGCGAACTACGTCGGCCAGCCGGTGAACGTCACCACGGGCGCGCCATACAGCAACTCTCACCGCATCATCACCGACGCCGGCCACGCCTGGTTCTGCGACGAGACCACGTACAAGGCGCTGTGCAATTACCTGTTCGACGTCCCGCCCGAAAACGCCAACGGGCCGTGAAGCGTTTCGGGTCAGCCTCCGCGACAGCGCGACGGATGTCGCTTGCCAGCGACGTCTGAAGCGCCATCGACTATCCTTGGACGCGACCGACGATGAAGAAAATTCTGCTGCTGGATTACGACTACACGCTGTACCCATCGACGCTGCCCACGCTGAAGGCCGTCGATGATCGCATCAACCTTTACCTCCGCACGTTCCTGGGACTGACCGCCGAGAAGGCCGACACCACGCGAACGCGGCTGCTTTCGCGCCACGGCACCACTTTGAAAGGCCTGCAAGAAGACTATGGCGTCGACCGCGACCATTACTGCGATTTCATTCACGCCATCGACGACGATCATCTGCCGCCGCCGGATCCGGCCCTGCACGCCTGGCTGGCCCGGCTGCCCCATCCTTTCTACGTCTTCACCAACGCGCGCCGCGACTGGGTGGTGCGCGGACTGACGGCGATGGGCCTGGGCAGCCTGCTGGCGGCCGAGGCCGAGCCGCCCGCAGGCGACGGAGGACGTGGCGCCGGTTCGGGTCCACGGCTGCGCGGCATCTTCGACATCACCTTCAGCGACTGGGAAGGCAAGCCGCATCCGCCGGCCTACGCCAAGGTCGATGCTCATCTGCGCCAGCGCCACGGCCAGGACATCCACATTCACTTCGCCGACGATCGCACGGACAATCTGGAAGCGGCGCGCGCGCACGGCTGGCGGACCATCTGGATCGTTCCGCACAACGTCCCCGCCGCCGTAGCCGGCACGCTGGGTTTTGATCGGGTCTTGCCCGGACTCACCGCGCTGGATCCCGACGGCCTGCTTTAGGCGGGCCTGGTCGGCGGCACAAAACCGCTGCCGCGTCTAACCAAACCGCGTTTCTGTCGGTCACACAGAAGGCGAGCGGGGCGATGGGCGCCGCGGACCTTTCGAAGCCAAGAATCAAAGGCGGTGCGGTGGTGTTTGGATTGTCTCAGCCGTCGGTGCGGCCCTCGCCCTTTTCAGAAGGCAGCGGCGGCGGAGCGGCTGCGCTGGGGCGGGCGACGCCGGACGCGCCCATCGGGCGACTGTCGCTCCTTTATGGACTGGCGCGCACGCTCTCCGTCGCCGACAGCGTCGAGCAGGTCTTCGACGCCGCCCTGGATGCCGTCGACGAAGCGTTGCGCCCCGATCGAAGCGCGGTCTTGATCGTGGACTCCAGCGATGTCCTGCGCTTCAAAGTCGGGCGCCGACTCGGCGACGAACAGGGCCGCGCGTACGAGCAACGGTCGCCCTGGGCGCGCGACCCCACTGACGCCGCGCCGCTGGTCATCGAGCGCACGGAAGCCGGCGTCGCCGTGGCGTTGTTTCCGCTGCTGGCCCGCCATCGCCTGCTGGGCGCGCTGCTGGTGTCGTTTCGCCACCCGCGGCCGCCGTCGGCGGGCGAATGGGAGCTGGCCCGGGCCATCATCGATGACGCCGCCGCCGCCGCGTCGCGCTTTGCCACCGTCGCCTCGCTGGAGCAGACGATCCGGTTTTACGAATTGTATACGGGGATTCTGGGCCACGATCTGCGCAACCCGCTGGCTGCCATCCTGGTGTCCGCCGGCGCGGCGATGACCCACGACGACGAAAGCGCCACGGCCAAATCACTGGTCCGCATCCTGCGCAGCGGCCACCGCATGAGCCGGATGATCGATCAATTGCTGGATTTCACCCGCGCCCGCATCGGGCCGGGAATCCCCCTCAACCGACAGCCGCTGGATCTGGCGCCGGTGGTTCGTCAGGTCATCGACGAGCTGGACGGCGCCAATCCGGATTGGTCGCTGCGCTTCGAAGAGCAAGGCGACACCCGCGGTGTCTGGGACGGTGATCGGTTGTGCCAGGTATTTTCCAATTTGGTGGCCAACAGCGTGCAACACGGCCATGCCGATCGCGGCGTGGACGTCAGCATCGACGGCGGCGACTTGAAGCGAGTGGTGGTGCGCGTGCACAACATGGGCGCCATCTCCGACGAGCTGGCCGCGCACGTCTTCGAACCATTCTCCGGGCGCGGCCAGCGCTCCGAGACCAGCAGCGGCCTGGGCCTGGGGCTTTTCATCACCCGGCAGATCGTTCTTTCGCACAGCGGAACCATCGCCTTGCAGTCCAGCGAAACGAATGGAACGACGTTCACCGTGACCCTGCCGCGCGCGGCGATCTGACACCGCGCGCATCGCGCGCCCTGATATCGTCTCGCCGATGACGATGATGAACCTGGCGCGGGTAGCGACGGTGATAGGTGCTCTGGCGGTGGCGGCCGGGTGCAACGGCGGCAAAAGCCCGCTCCGCACGACCACCGACGGCGCCATCGACGGCGATAACGGCGCGACCGACGCCGATAACAGCGATGGCGCGGTGGCCACTCCACCGCCGGATTTCATCTGGTAGGTGCTGGACGAAACCGCCGGCGCCACAGCCAAGGATTCGTCGTCGCATCACTATGACATCACCAACCTCACCGGCGTGACCTGGTCGCAAGGCGCGGTCTTTGACGGGGTTTCGTGCGGGGGCTCGGCCAGCGTCGATCCGTCTTACCGCGTTCCACCGGTGACCATCAGTGCCTGGCTGACCCCGCAGGCGCGCGCCGACGAGACGGCGAATCAATACGTCCTGGTTCCTTTCCCGACCAATGCCGTCGGCGACGATTTGCCCGGCGCGTTCGGTTACGGAATCGGATTGAACGTGTGGACGGATGGCAACGGCGGCTCGGCGCTGTCGGCCGAGGATCTGGACACCTGCCATGGCCCCATCAACGGCACCGTCACCTGCGACATCAAAGGCACGCAGCCCGACGGCGGCGCCGGCTTCGCCGCCGATCGCGAGTACTTCGTCAGCGTCACCGTGGAGGCGTCGCTGGCAGCGGCGATCTACGTCGATGGCGCGCCCTTCCAGACCACCACCGCCGCGCCGCTGGCCACGTCGGCCGAGACCACGCTTTATCTCGGCCGCCACAACGACGACCTCGGTTACGCCAGCAAGCGCTTTTTCTCGGGCCGCATCCGCGACGTGCGCGTCTACAAGCGCGAGCTTGGCGCCGACGAGCTGGCCCAGCTTTACGCCAACGGCCCGACCACCACGGCGCCCGCCCGACAATAGCGGGCGGATCGCCGTCTGCGGTGGGCTGCTACTTAGGACGCCCCGTCGTCAGAATCGACAGCGACAGCGGCATCGACAGCGGCGTTGCTTTCAGACGCCCAGCCCGCGTCGGCGTCGGGGGCCGCCTCCGTTGCTGACGCGTCGCTGGCACCACCGTCGGTCAGCGCGACATCGGCGTGCGGAAAATCCGCGGCCGCGTCGGTAACCGCGCCACCGTCGACGCCCTCCGGTATGGCCGCAAAGCCGACGCTGAAATGCGTGACCCGTCCGCTGAGCGTCGTTCCACTGACGGTGCCGCCCAGATCGTCATAGTCGCCTTCCGCGTTCGACCACAAAAGATGCGCTCCGGGCGCCGCCTCCGTCAGCGGGATGGTCACCGTCACGGGCTGCGCGAAGGTCGTGCCCGCCGGCGCAAACTGATACGCCGCCGACGCCGCGACGTATCCCGCCGGCGCCGCGGTGGTCGAAACCGAGATGGTGGTGTCACTTGGCAGTGCGCTCGCCGGGATGATCAGCGTAACGCCGTCCTGGTTCACCGTGCCGCCCGATGTCCCGACGACCGTGCCGCCGGCAGCTCCCGCGCTGCCACCGCTGCCGGTGTTCGCGCCGCCACCACCGATGTCGGCTTTGCTGTTCGAGGACGACGAACAAGCGGAGACCGCAATTGTTACTGTCACAATGCCAAAACCAATCGCCAGCCGATCCAAGAAAAGCTTCATCGGGCCCCTCGGAAGATTATCGGAAGTCCGCAACAGAGGCCATTTTGGGGACCCAGCGGTTTGCGCCGGCGAAGCGAACGGCGCATCGCGGGCGGCGGCTGCGGCGATCGGTGGGTTTTCGGCGCACTGGCCGCCGCCGCCGGCGACGCGGTCCGGTTAAAGCCCGCGAGCGTCGGCGCAGGTCGCGGTGTCGGCCAGAATGCGCGAGGTGAAGGTGCCGGTCATCTTCGTGTACGCCGTGCGGTTCGTATCGACGAAGTTGATCTGATCGGCGGTGCAGGCCGCGCCGGCGTTGACGTGACAGCCGACGACGTGACTGTCGAAGAAGGTGACGGTGGCGTTGCCCGCCTGTTCCGTGCACGAGGTCAACGTGCCGCTCAACGCCACGCCGGTTCGCGACGCCAAATACAGCTTGTCCGCCCGCGCGCCGACGCCCAGCAATGGCAACACCACCGGCGTCTGCACGAAACCAGCGCCGGTCTTCGGCGTGGCGGTGATTCCGGGATTGCCGTCCTGATCGACGTCGACGGCGTTGACCATGGTGTACGAAGCCGGCCACGCCGCCGCCGGATCGGGCAAGGTCAGGCCGACCAGGGCGATGGTCGGCGTGGTGGTGATGGCCGCGCCCGTGGTCCAGTCGGCCAGCATGCCGCTGGTCGGAAACTTCGGCGCCGACGGCACGTCCCACGCCGTCTGCGAAATTTCCAATTGCACGGTGCCACCGCCGATCAGCGCCGCCAGCGGCAGGGGCGGCAGCGTGTTCCCACAGACCTGGATGTTGCCGGTCAGCGCCGGACCGTTGGCGGTCATCGTTGCCAGCGTCCACAGATGAAAATCACCCGAGCCGGCGGCGGCCCCGAGCGATCCGTCCCAGCTCAAGTTGATGACGATGTGGATGCCCAGCGTGAAGGCGGCCTTCGCCGGGCAGGCCATCCCGGCGGGCACACCGGTGTCGCTGCCACCGCCGTCACCCGTCGTGGTGCCGCCCGTGCCACTGACGCTGCCGGCGTCGCCGCTGGACGCATTGCCGCCGCTGCCGCCGCTGGCGTTGCCTCCGCTGCCAGTGCTGCCGCCACTGGCGCTGCCGCCGGTACCGTTCGCGCCCGATGATCCCCCGCCGCATCCCGCCGCCAGGCACATGGCCAGGCACGCCGCGGTGACCGCCGCCATCCGTCCTTTGCTGCTGCTGAACGCGATCATCATCTTGGCCTCCCTGCCGCGCGGCCCAGTATAGTCTCTATTGACTTGCGTTCAATAGTTCCGCACAGCGCCGCAAGCTGGGCGTCAAAATCGGCCAGCGCCTGCTTGATGGCGGTCTCGTCGACCTCGGCCCGCGGATAGCTGACGCCGAGATAGAGGCGCCCGCCCAGGCCCACGCAGCCGACGTACGGGCCCAGCGCCGGCGTGAAGAAGGCCAGCGCGCTGGCCTGCGCCCGATCACCGTGGCGGTTCAACCGATCGACGCTGCCCAGGTTGGAGATGTGCAAGGTGACGTCTTGCAGCCAGCCGCGGCGCTTGAACCAGCGCGCGCAAGCACCGTAGAGGCGGCGGCCCAAAAGCCGCGGCGCCAGCTCGGCGTGCAGCAACGGATAGCTCATCTCCCGCGCTTCAAAGCGCCGACGCGCCTCGCGCAGCTGCGCCCGCGCCGACGCCACCGCCACCTCGCGATCGCCGTTGTTCGTCAGGTGCACCACCAAGCTGGCCACGTAATTGCCCAGCGTCGGCCGGTGCCCCACCGGGAAGTACGGGCGCAAATCGACCGACAGGCGCACGCTGGCGACCGCTGCCGGATCGCCCGACGCCGGTCCCGCAAAGCTGGTCCCCAGCGCCGCCACCAACAGCTCGGTGACCGTGCAGTCGCGCGCCACGGCCGCCGCTTTGATCGCGTCCAGGGACACGGGCGCGGTGTGCAGCACGACGCCGGTCGGTCCAAAGCGAGGGTTCTTCTTCACCAGGGTCAGCGCCCGCTGATTTTTCCAGCGCGTGCGCGCGACTCTCTCCAGCCGGTACGATCGCCACAAGCTGCGCAGCCCGCGCGCCAACGACCACCGCGACGGCGCCGGCAAGGGCCCGATCGCCGCCATCATGCTGGGATCCTCGAGCGGCAAGGGAAGAGAACCCTGGCCGTTGAGCCCGCGCAGAAGGTTCTCCAGCAGCGTGATCATCCCGCGCCCGTCGCACACGACGTGGTGAAGGCTGACGATCAAGATCGATTGCCCCTTGCCGCCCAGAAAGCACACCCGCAACGGCAGCGCCTGCTCCAGGGCGAATGGTTCGTTGACCAGTTGGTTCAGCAGCGCATTCACCGTCGCGTCGTCGGTGCCGATGGGCAGCGCGCGAAACGCTTGCTGAAAAAGCTGATCGACCCGCGGGCCGTCGGGCAGCACCGCCAGGGAAGCGCCGAAGAGACCCGGTTCGATCACCGACCGCAGGCGCGGGCACAGGCGGACCAGCTCGCGCACGGCGGCCCGCAGCTCGGCCTCGGCGTGCGGCTGGCGAAAGCGCAGCACGTGAACCTGACCGATGGCGCCGGCCACGCCTTCGAGGGCCAGGTACACACGCTCGGACCGGTTCAGGCCGATCCGATGCGGTGGCGGCGCCAGGGGCCGCGCTAGGTCAGACACATCTCGTGGCCGACGTGGCACGGCAGTTCGGCCTCTCGCAAGACGTTGGTCTCTCCGCGCCGACATAGCTGATAAAGCATGGTCGGCGTCTTCATCGTGAAGTAACCGGGATCGATCTGAGCCAGGAAGCTGTCGCTGGTGTAATCGCACAGGGCCACCATCTGAAAATCGTCGGCCACGCCGCTTCCGTAAAGCGCGTCCAGCAGCGCCGAGAAAACCGACGCCCGCTGCGCGCCGTCGAGATCAAGGGCGATCTCCTGGGTGGTCACGTACAGGATCCGCAGCGGCTGCCCGGGGCGGGGAATCTTCTTCATGAAAGGACGAACCATGGTGGCGGCGGCGGCCAGCACCGGCGGGAAGGCGTCGAGAACGATCCGCCGCCCGGCCGACAGATCCCAGGGCGCGAAGCAGCCGACGATGGCGCCAGCGTCCGCACCGTCGCTGGCGCGAGCGATGAAGAACGATTCGATGCTGAAGCGATCCCAGACCCGCAGGCGCCGGCCGAGCTCGTCGTCGGGGCCGGCGAACACATAGCCCAGCGCCCGGCGGCGGTTTTGCCGATCGAGAAACGCGCGCAGCGGCTCGCGGTCGTCGGCGCACCCGCGCGAGACCTGCCATTTTTGCGCCGCCTTCGAACGCCGCCAGCCCGCCCATTGCATCGGCTTGCGCGCCAGCAGGCTGACCATCTGGTAATTGGCGATCGGGCTGATGTCGAACGGCGCCTTCTGCGAGGCGATGGCCTGGCGGGCTTTTTCGTTGGCCATCACGAACGATCCCAGCAGGTGCCGGGCGCCCTTGAACTCGTCGATGAGCGACAGCTCCTCGACGAGATCGCGGGCCATCAGCTTCCAGTCGAACTTGCTCTTGCGCTTGCGGCTGGAGGCGAAGCGCAGATCGGAGACGTGCACCACGTGCGTCGGCTGGCCGTCGACGTAGCAAGGCCGGATGCCGAAGGCGAACATGCCCTCGACCTTGCCGTCGTCGTCCTGGACCACGCAGGCGGCGTGGCCCGCGCTTTCGAATTCGAGGAAACGAAAGTAATCCGGATCCTTGACGAACAGGATGTTGAACCCGCCGCCCTGCATGCCCAGCGTGCGGTAAAAACCCAGGATGAGTTCGTTGTCGGCGCGGGTGGCCACGCGAACATTCGGATAGCGCGCGACGTACGAGGAGAGATCCATTTACGTCCCTCCGCCGATCGCGCCGGCGATTCGTTCACTGACCAGCGCCGCGGAGCGCGCGTCGTCGCAAAGCAGAAGCGGTTCTATCTTCATGTTGCCGCTGATCATGCCCCGGGCGGCGCCGATGTCTTCATAAAGGCGCCGCGCATCGGCCAGCGTCAGCACGCGCGCCGCCGCCAGCTGTCCCAGATCGCGCGCCAGGTTGTAATGAAACACGGCGCGCAGCGAGCGATCGAGCAGTGCCCCACGCCTTTCGTCGTCGGCGCCGACGGAGCGCTCGCCTTCGCACAGCGCCACATAGCGCGGCTTTTCCGCCGCGCCCGGCGGCGTGACGGCCAGCAGGCTCAGCGGGCGACAGGCGGCGTCCTGGCCGGCCAGCGCGTCCAGGCCGGCCCGCGCCGCTTGCGGGCTCATCTTCTCGCCCACCATGTCCACGTCGGCCAGACGGCCGAGATATTCAAAGCACGGCGTGGTGCCGAGAAAATCGCGCACCACCAGCCGATCCTCCAGGCGATAGCGCAGCAGACCACCACCGGTGGTCAAAAGCGGCCGCACGGTCTGGCCGGGGCGCAATTCCCAGGCGAAGCACGGCCGGTCGCTGTCGAGATCGACGAATTCAAAATAGTGGCTGCGAACGGCCAGCGGATAACGGCCCTGGTACGGAATCGTCACCACGCCCTCGGTGGCCCACAGACCCTTGCCTTGAAAACGGGCCTGCGGCAGCAGCCGCCCCAGCGCCACCGCCCAGCGCGCCGAGCCCGCCGTGTCCCACGCGCTGACCAGGGCCAGCGACGGCCAGAGTTGGCGAAAAAATGTCGGCGCTTGCTCGCCTGACCACGCTCGCAACAACGTCGCCGCCCGCGGCGCGCGCGGCGCCGGCGCAGTGAAATGCCGATGCGCTTCGTCCCACGCGCCGCGCTCCAGAACCTCGGCGATCGCCTGGCGGTCGGCGGTCAGACGCTCGAGCAGGTTGAGCGCGAAGGTCGGGCTCCACACCGACAGCAGCGTCAGATCGTCGGCCGCCGCCAGAAAGCAGGTGGTGGCGAAGAACGAATCGTCGGACGAATCGGTGGTCGCCACCCAGGGCGGCACCGCCGCGGTCAGCGCGGTGAACGCCCGTTTGACCGGCGACAAAAGCTGTCGATCGTCGTTCACGTTCGCGGGGGCGGCCTCGGCACCGGCGCGCAGGCTGGTCGGCAGCCACGACAGCGACCAGTAGTGCCGCCCGCGCCTCACCGCCGGCGCGCTTTGGTAGAGATCAAAACCCCACGGCGAGATCGCTGCGTCCAGTTCGGCCAGGAATGCCGCCGTGTACGGGATCCATTTCACCCGCGCGCTGGAACCGCTGGTCGGTTGATAGCGCGCGCACGGTTCGGCGGTCAGCTCGCCGGGCGTGCCGCCGCGCTGTCGTTCGATCGATGCGGCCACGTCGTCGTAGGCGGCCTCGGGTACCCGCGCACGAAAATCAGCCGGCCCCAGGCCGGGCCGCAAACCGAGACGCTGCGCCTGGGCGGTGCCGGCGATGCCGTTCAGGATCCGATCCAGGTTGCGCGCCTGCGTCCCTTCCGTGTCGCGCAAGGCGCGATCGAACGCGCGGGCGGCGGGGCGGCAGGCCAGCAACGCGGCGCCGTGCGAGACCCAGCGAGCCCCTCGCGCCAGCCACGCCAGCGCCGGGTTCATTTCTCAGCGACCGAGAGCGGCCCGTCCCCCGGTTCGTCGGCGACCACCGGCCAAGGCTCCGAAGCCGAAGGGGACGACGACGACGACAGGGCCGCTGGCGGCGACGCGGCCGACGCTGCCGCCTTCAGCCGCTCCTTGAACAGGTACGGTCGCAGCAACGAGATGGAGATCTCGGCGATGCACGGCAGCTCGTGCCCCACGCGCCAGCCGGGATTGGTGCGCTCGAAATAGTTGATCACCGGATTGTGCAGCCGCATCTCCGGCGTGATCGGCGCGACGTCCTCGCGCAGGCGCTGCGAACCGGCGCCAAAATCAAGAATGCCCCGTCGCGGATCGTATTTCCCCGGGAACAGCTTGTCGGTGTAATCGAGCACCAGATGCTCCAGCCGGGGATCGTTCTTACCGTCGGGACGGGGATGAAAATTGACGAAGTTGTTCGCCAACAACATGTACGTCTTGTAGCCCTTCGAGATCAGCAGCCAGTAAAGCGGCACGCCTGGCGAGGTCAGCCACAGAAAAACCAGATGGCGCGCGAAGGCGTCCTTCAATGCGCGATCGCCCCAGCACGACGGTTCCATCACCGTGTCGCCGCTGAACACGCCCACCGCGCGCCGGCGCCCATCCGACAGGCTGACCTTCTTGATGGTGGTGAACCCGCAGATTCGTTTCGTCTGCCGGTCGCGAACGATGATGGCTCCGTCTTTACGCGACAGGTCCCGCAGGAAGGTCGGCGCGTCGGCGTTCTCGTAAAAGGCCGAGAACAGCTTGTACATCTCGTTGATGTCTTCCACCGAGATGGAACGCAGCCGGCGGTACCGGGCCGACAGCTTGCGACCGGACGTGGTCATGGAAACTTCCCTCCCTCACGAGGTCGCGCGACCTGGGCCCGTTTATACAACTATTGACCGTAATTTAATAGACTGTTCTGGTCGGCGGCGACGACCAGCGGCGGGCTGCGGTAGAGGCGCCGCGTCTGGCCAAGCGGCGGTAAATCGGCGGAAACCAGCCGCCGGCCGCGCCATTCGAGAAAGCGCAGCGACGGATCATCCAGAGGAACCATGAAACGAAACTGCACCCGCGATGGATGCCCGGTCAGGTCAGCGACCACCCGGACGGTCACGCCGTCGAGCGGCAGCGTCATCCCCGCCCCCAGCGACTGCGCCGGCGTGCGGAACAACCGCTCCCATTCGCTGGTCAAAAGCGGCGCGTTCACGCACCCCAGCTCCAATGTGTCGGGCGCGACCCGGGTGAGGTCCAGATCGACCGGCGCCATGGCCAGCACCCGAAACGAAGGCAACGCCGCCGGGTAGGCCAGTCGCGCGATGATCGGCGTGTACGAGCCAACGAACGGGTCGTCGGACCACAACAGCACTGTGCGCTGGGCCGGCCCCGTCGCGGCGACGGCGCTCTCGGCCACGCGCTCCAGAAGATGGCCGTTCCAACGCATGAACAGCAGCTTGGTCTCCAGCCATGGCGCCGCCAGCACCAGGTTGGGAAGCGCCAGTGCCCAAAGCCCGATGAAAAGTTCCGCCCGTCGCAGCCGAGGGGCGCGCGGCCGTTGGTCGTCGGGCGCGGCGAGCGATCGCGAAGCGCGCAGCCACGTTTTCGTTTGCCGCAGCAGCGCCGCCACCAACACCGCGCCGCCGACGCTGGCCGCAGCGATCGAACGCTCGCCCAGCAATCCCGCCGACGTCGGCAACAGACCGAGCGCCGCGCCCCACACCAGCCAGCGCGTGCTGCGTTGATCGGGCGCTGGCAACACCCGCGCCGTGGCCCGAAACCAGGGCACGATCGCCACCAGCGCGACCACGCCGACGGCCACGAGGATCGGCTGCAGCGGCGTCAGCACCCACAGATCCAGCGGCGTCCCGAAGACCAGCGCGCCGAACTGCGCGGGCAATCGCTGCGCCGCCGCCGTCAAAAACGTTGTCCCGTCGCGAATCGGATCGATGTACACGCCCGAGCCACGCACGCCCGAGCCGGTCAGGCGATACAACGCCGCGTAGCCGATCAACAGAACGCCCACCGGCGCCAACCGACGCGCCCGCCGCGCCCACGACTCGCCACGCCCGGCGGCCAGTTCGTACGCCACGACATACATGAGACCGGACACCGCCATCTCGCCGGCTAGCAAGCCCAGCGCCCACGCGGCCACCGCGAGGATGATCCCCGGCCGCCAGTTTTCTTCCCGGTAACGCAGGTACGCCAGCAGCCCCCACACCACGCAGGTCATGGCCACCGTGGCGTTGCGCGCGGCGATCCACCCGATGGGCAAACAGTGCGCGTCGTCGATGGCGAACACGGCGAAGGCCAGCAAGGCCAAGGGCGGCGACAGCACACGCCGAAACAAGACCGCGGTCCCCGCCAACCACAGCAGCCACCACAGCAGGTTGTGAACGTGATAGCCGAGCGGCCGCAGCCCGAACAGCGCGTGGTCGGCGATCATCAGCGCGGCCGACAGTGGCCGAAAAAATCGCACCTGAAGCTGCGGCGACGTCCACCAGGGCAGCTGGCCGCTGGTGATGAGCTCAGTGGTCGCTGCCCCGCCAGCGGCAAACGTGAACAGCGACGAAAGGCGCGCCGAAAAAGGCGTCGGCGATTGCGCCGATTCCAGCTTGGCCAGTTGCACATAGTCGTCGGCGTAAAACCCGGCGGCCAGCGCCGGCAAGCTGCACAAAAGACCGACGCCGAACAGGGCGGCGAATCCGAAGCCGCGATGTTGAGATGTTATCTTCATACGGGCCCGTGGCGTTTCTGCGTCTGGCACTCGGAATCACCTGGACCGTCGTGGTCACGACGGCGCGGCGATTTTATCGCGGCCCGCGGCTGCCGGGCTGGCCGTTTCTGTTTGATTTGGTGATCGCCGTGCTGCGCCGGAGCCTCTGGGGTGAAGTGGCCCTGCCGCCGGCAGCGCTGCGCCGATCGTTGCCGGCCGCGCCCGTGAACCGGCAAAGCCGCGCGCAAATCCGGCGTGCATCAACCACCCTGGGCGGCCGACCGACGGAAATTTCCACGCCAGTCGGGTGGCGCGAGGGCGAACATCCCACGATGCTTTATTTTCACGGCGGCGGATACGTCATCGGCTCGCCGGCGACCCACCGCGATCTGATCGCTCGTCTGGCCATTGCCGCCGGCGCCCGGGTGGTGGCCGTCGACTACCGAAAGGCGCCGGAGCATCCCTTCCCGGCCGCCGTCGACGACAGTGAAGCCGCCTATCGCGCGCTGTTGGAAGGCGGTCTTTCTCCGAACCACTTTTTTCTGGCTGGCGACTCGGCCGGCGGTGGGCTGGCGCTGGTGGCGGCGCTGTGGGCACGCGACGCCGGGCTGCCATTGCCACGCGCGTTGTTGCTGCTGTCGCCGTGGACCGATCTCTCTTGTTTCGGCGAATCGATCCAGCAGAACGCCCCGTTCGACTATCTGACCGCGCCGGCCTTGAAACAGGCCGCCGGACGTTATCTGAACGGCGCCGACATCGCCGATGTGCGCGCTTCTGTCATTCACGCCGACCTGCGCGGATTGCCGCCGCTGTTGGTCGAGACCGGCGGCGCCGAGTTACTGCTGTCCGACAACCAGCGGCTCGCCGCCCGCGCCGCCGCCGCCGGTGTGCGCGTCGTCCACCACATCGAAGACAATATGGTCCACGTGTTTCCGGCCTTCAGCAGCGTGCTTCCACAAGCCCGGACCGCCATCACCCGCGCCGGCGATTTCGTGCGGAGCCACCGATGAAGACCGAAGGTCACCGTGCCTGGACCGTCGCCAGCGACGGCGAGTTTCGCCATCGGATGTGGTTCATCGCGGCCATCTTCGGCCTCGCCTTCGCCTGTTCATGGATCGATCGGCAAAACGCCGGCCAGTTGCTGGCCGATTGGCTGGCCGCCGCTGGTCTGCCGTGGTCGGGAACGCAGAGCCGCCACGTCGCCTTCGCCATCGGTGCCGCGCTGGTCACCGCCGGCGCGGCGTTGCGCACCTGGGCCACCGCGTACCTGAACGTCGACACGATGATGGACGCGCGCCTGCACACCAATCGCCTGGTCATCGCCGGCCCGTATCGGTTTGTCCGCAACCCGCTTTACCTGGGCAATTTTCTGGTCGCCGCCGGGATCGGTCTTTGGGCCAGCCGCACCGGCTTCGTCGTGTTGATGGTCGGATTGTTCATCTTCGTGCGCCGCCTGATCGGCCGCGAAGAAGCGCACCTGGCCAGCGAGCACGGCGACGACTTTCGCCAGTTCCTGACCGTGCCGCGCCTCTGGCCCACCTGGCGACGCGCAGCGCCGACTTCGACTGCGGCGCCGCGACCACGCTGGGCGCCGGCGTTCGCTGGCGAAAGTTTGATGTGGGCCGCCGCCGTGGCGTCGATGGCTTACGCGGTGACCTTCCGACCGGTGGCGGTGGCAGTGGCTTTTGTGCTTGGGGCGATGGCCGCGGGCGCGCGGCTCCTGGCGGTGTCGCGGTAAGATCCGCGGCGATGTCTTCCTGCATTCCTCTCCAACAAATGAATCGATGCGCGAGAATGTGATCGCTCAACTGGCTCGCGCGGCGTACCACACGTTCATCGCTGCGTTCTGAGTTACGCTGGTCCGCATCTTGGACGGATGGTCCAACAGACGCTGGGGCACCTCCGTGGCCGTGGCGGCGCTCGCGACGGCGATTGCGTGCACGTGGCCGCTGGCGTTGCATCTGGCGACGGCGATTCCACTGGGAACGGAGTCCGCGCCGACGATTCCGCTGTTCGACACCTGGACCTTGTGGTGGAGCGCCAATCGGTTCTTGCACGGTTATTCCGGGCTGTGGGACGCGCCGATTTTTTATCCGACGAAGGGTGCGTTCGCTTTTTCAGAGCCGATGCTTTTGCCCGGCGTGATGACGTCGCCGCTGTTCGCGCTGCACGCGCCGCCGGCGCTGGCGGCGAATTTCGTCCTCTTCGTCACGCTGTGGGCGAACGGAATGCTGGCCTGCCGCTGCGCGCGCGCGCTGGGCATCGCACGCGGGCCGGCGTTGCTGGCGGCAGTGCTGATGGTGGCGTTGCCCTTCGTCACCAAGATGCAGGGCGAGCTGCCGGTGGTGATGATTGGGCCCAGCATCGCTGTGCTGGATGCGGCGGTGCGCTTCGGCGGCGACGGCCGCACGAGACACGCCGCGATCGGAGCGGCAGCGCTGGTGGCGCAGGTACTGACCAGCCTTCAGCTCGCCTTGTTCGCGTCGCTGTTCGCGGGGGCGGCCGCGCTGGTCGCGCTGGCGCAGCGTCGCTTCGCGCGCGCCGCGGTCCTGCGGTTGGGCGTGGCGGCGCTGGTGGCGGGCCTGCTGATCGGGCTGGTCGTGCGCGGGCCGCTGCGGATTCACCGCGACTTTGGATTTCAGCGCGACGCCGCCCAGGTGCAATCACTGTCGGCGA
This sequence comes from Polyangia bacterium, assembly GCA_036493295.1. Lineage (GTDB taxonomy): Bacteria > Myxococcota_A > Polyangia > Fen-1088 > Fen-1088 > DATKEU01. The sequence goes on from DASXQB010000260.1 coordinate 30,178, forward strand.
CGCCGCGCGATTTCCTGTCGCGACCGCCAGGCGCGCTGATTCCCTTCCCTTCGCCCGAAGACCCGACGTCGTTCACCGGCGGGCTGTTTCCCGGCCTGATCGTGCTGGCGCTGGCGGCGTACGGTTTGAAGAAGTCGACGGGTGATGCGGCCGGGCCGTGGCGCTGGTATGTCGCGGGCGCGGCCGTCGGCGCGGGCGTTCTGACGCTGGGACTGAACGTCTCCTTCTTCGGGTGGACACCGTTCGCGACGCTGCGCCGGCTGCCGGGTTTTGGGGAGGTTCGCAGCCCGTTTCGCTGCGCAATTTTTCTGCAGATGCACCTGGTTTTACTGGCGGGGTTGGGACTGTCAGCGCTCTGGCGTCGATATGGCGACTCTCGGCGAGCACGCGCAGCCTTGGTCGCTGTCGCCTTGCTGGGAACAGTCGAAACCCTCGGCGGGCCAGCGCGTCTTTTGACTTTGCCCGGACCGCCCGTTGCCTGGACCACGTTCATTGCCAGCCAACCACCGGACGCCGTGCTGGCACACGTGCCGTTCCCCAGCGGCGGCGATGTGGAGGATTTCGCCCGCGAAGCGTGGCGCCTGTACGCGCAGATCGACCACGGGCGACCCATCGTCAACGGATACTCGTCGAACGTTCCGACTCTGCACCGGGCGTTCATCTCGGCGATGGGGACGCAATTCCCACAACCGCCGCTGGCGTGCGCGTTGCGCCGGGTGTTTCACGCCGATCTGCTGATCGTCGATCAAGACTGGCTGGCCGCAAATCGTGAGCGCTTTGCGCAACTGGACTCGATGCTGAAACCCGAATTTGCCGACGGCGCCGTCGCTATCTACCGCTTGCAACCGTCGGAGGCGCAGTGCCCGCCGATGCGTTTGGACATCACGCCGCTCCCGCCGTAGGCGTCGCGGTTCGCGCTTACTGCTGGCGAATCGCCACCACCTGCTTGCTGCTGTGGTGGTACATCACGCCGCCGGCGAAGGCGGGAGCGGCCAAGCTCCAGGTTTGCCCCAGCGGCCCCAGGTCGCCGTAACCCAAGATGGCGGTTTCATCCAACACTTTGGCGTTGGCGTCGATGACGTAGGTGATGCCCAGCGTGGTGCCGAAGTAGATCTTGTTGCCCAGCACAATGGGAGCTGGATAGAACGCCGGGATCGACCAGCCGTCGGTGTGCGAGCGCCCGGCGTCGTCGGCGACGTCGTTGCCTTTGGCGTCCATCGCCGTGGTCGTGATGTCTTTGCCGTAGATCAGTGTCTCGGGGGCGTTGGCAGCGCGCTGCACGCCCACCGGCACCTCCAGGTACTCGACCTTGCCGGTTTCGGCGTTCACGCGGCCCACGCAATGCGGGGGACCGGTGTGCGTTCCCCAGCGATCGTTGTTGTTGCTGACAGTCAAGAACCACACATAGCCATTGGCGACGACGTTCGAGTGCCAGTCCGGCACGACGTGCATCGTCGCGAAGTTGTATTCCCAGTCGGGCATGGTGTTGACGTTGACGCCTGACAACGTCTCGTACTTGCTCATCGCCGCGTTCCAGCGGCGAATGTCGACCAGCTTTGACAGGGACCAGCCGTGCACGGGTTTGCCGGTCATGACGTCCAGGACCGTCAGGATCTCGTTTTGCGGCTCGGTGAACCAGTAGGCGTATTTTTCGTCCCAGCTCATGTTGTAAAGCGCGGTGCCCGAACCGCCGCTGCACATCCCCGGCGTCGTCGCGCTGCCGCCCGTGCACATGGGCGGCCCGCCCGAGGTGTACTGCCAAAGCTGCTTGCCCATGCTGCCGGGCGCCAGGCTGGTCATGGTCAACCCGACCGGCCGCTCAGGAACGTTGTGGGGCCCGCCGCGTCCGTGCACCACCGCAGGCATGCCGTTTGGCAGCTTGCCCATCACCGCCGTGTTGAAGAACGTCGACGCGTCGTCGGCGACCCAGGTCGTCTTGCCGGTCATCTTGTCGATGCCGTGCAGATAATTCCAGCCGGCGTTCTTCGTCGGCGGATCGCCCATCCCCTTGCCCAGCGGCGAGACGATCACCAGGTCGGTGCCGATCATGAACGGCTCGTGCTGGCGGTTCGACGGATAGATCGGATCCTGACCGGCGAAGTCCGCCTCCCAGAGGGGCGCCAGGAATCCCTGCGCGTCGGGCGTGCCGGTGACGTCCCAGCAGCCCATGTGGCCGGTCGAGGCGAAGAACCAGACGTACTTGCCTTCCGCGATGGGCGTCCACGACGTGGCGTCGCTGTACTGGTACGCCATGCCGCTGGGCTCGCCGTTGCCGGTCAGGGGCTTGGTCCGCCACTTGATGGCGCCGGTCTTTCGATCGATGGCGTAGCCTTCGACCGAAAGGCTGGTCTTGCTGCCGGTGAAGGGCAGGAACGTGGTCAGAAACAACAGATCGCCCGAGACCGCGATGCCGCCTTGGCCTTCATTGTCCAGGTTCGTCTGCCAGAGAATGTTCTTGTTGGTGGCCACGCTCCACGTCGTCGGCGCGCCGTCCACATTGACCCGGAACGTGCCGTCGGGTCCGCCCGCCTGCGGCCACGTGTCCAGCGTCAGCGCGCTGCCGCCCGCGCCGCCACCGTCGGCCGAGCTGCTGCCACCGGTCCCACCGCTGCCAGAGCCACCGCTGCCGCCGGGCGCGCCGCCGCCGGAGGTTCCGCCAGCTCCAGCACCGATGGTCCCACCAGAACCACCGGCCGGGGCGCCGCCGGCACCACCGCTTCCCGCGGAACTTCCGCCAGTTCCCGTGGGTGACTGGGTCGCGGGCGTGGAGCTGCAGCGCGTACCGGCAATCAACGCGCCCGCGATCAACAGCGGAAGAAATCGCGTCGCGTTCTTTCGGGGAGAGATCGGGACCATAGCTGTCCTCTTCATGCGGCGATTCCCGCCAGCGGTGCGGTGTCTTTCAGCGCATTTTCGCCGAAAGTGGGAACACTCACGCCCATCGCATTGGCGATGGAGATCAGAACCTTCGTCGGACTGGTCGCCGGCAGTTGCAGATAGCGGCCCATCTGGAAATAGCCACCGGTGCCGCCCAACAAAATATTGGGCAGGGCAAAGTTAGAGTGGGTATTTCCGTCGCCGTGACGGTTGAACCAATAAATGGTCGTGCTGTCCAACAGAGTCCCTGATCCAAACGGAACCGCCGCCAGCTTTTGCATCAACCCGGCAACTTGCCCGGCAATCCAGTTACCCATCTTTTGATACTTGTCCAACTGCGTCGCATTGCCGCCGTTATGTGAGACGGCGTGCAGCGGATCGGTGAAACCCAGCCACGGCATCCGCAGCCCGCCGGCGTCGCCACCACCGGGATATCCGAAGGTCACCGAGGCGACCTTGGTGAGATTGCAGGTAAAGGCCGCGGTGATCATGTCCATGAAAAACGGCGACAACAGCTGCGTGTCGGCGCCGGTCCGCACCGAATCGGCGTCGGTGGGCACGTTCCCCTTCGACGGCTGCGTGCACATCGCCATCTGACTGGCTTGTGACATCAGCAGTT
>DASXQB010000261.1:0-26308 GCA_036493295.1 Polyangia bacterium
TCACGTCGAAGAGCTGGCGTTGCGTGACGTGGCGGCGGCGATGAAGCTGTCCTTGGCGACCGTGAAGAGACGGCTGGTCAAGGCGCACGCGCGTCTTCGCCGACTGGCCAAGGATGACGGGCAGCTGCGCGGATATTTGCCGGGAGAACGCCATGATCCGCTCTGACGAAGAGTCCGACGGCGGCGGCGCCCAGCGCGAATGGCAAGAGCTGGCCACGCTGGTGCGCGATTCGATCACGGAGGACCAGCCCGAACTGGTGCGCGCGCAACGGCGGGCCCGGTTCGTCAATGCCTGCGCGACACAGGCGCGCGTGCGGCCGCCGCTCGGTCGGCGATGGTGGTCAGCGTGGTGGGCGTGGGGCACGGCAACCGCCGTGGTGGTCGTCGGAGTGCTGCTGGTCGTCTTCGGCGGGTTCGCGGTTGCGCCGGCGCTGAGCTATCGGGTGAGCGGAGCGTCGAACGACAGTAACGGGTACCTGCAGCTATCGGAGACGGCCGCTCCGGCGGAGGTTGCCTTTTCCGACGGAAGCCGCGTCCAGGCGCAGCCCGCCACCCGGATGCGCATCGCTGCCGTCGGCGCGCGCGGCGCTCGCTTGCTGCTGGAGCGCGGGCGTCTGGACGTCGACGTGAAACACCGCCCGCGAGCCGGGTGGACGATCGAAGCCGGTCCTTACGCTGTGGCGATCACCGGCACGGCCTTCTCCGTCCGCTGGGAAAATGACGAGCTGTCGGTGGTGATGGCGCGCGGAAGTGTGATGGTGCGCGGGCCGTCGGCACCGGCGGGCGTAGCGGTTCTGGGAGGGCAGCAGCTGACGGCGCGACCCGGCGATCACCTTTTGTCGGTGATCGATCGGACCGCTGTCCCGCCGGTGGGCAAGACTTCCACCGCGACGTCGCCTGTGGTCGGCAACGACGACGGTCCAGGCCCTGCTTCCGCTGCGCCGGAGGAACCGACATCGGTTTCGCCTCGCGTGGCCAGCAGCCGGGTCTGGACACGGCGAATCGCGGCGGGGGAGTACGCGCTGGTTTTGCGTGAGGCGGAAGACCGTGGCCTCAACGCCGTCCTGGCGGGCGGTGCAGTGGCCGACATCGCGGCGCTGGCGGACGCCGCTCGCTATCTGCATCGCAGCGACATCGCGCGACGGGCCCTGGTCGTCGAGAGGTCTCGCTTCCCGCGTTCGCAAGAGGCCCGCGCGGCCGCCTTCCTGCTGGCGCGAATCATCGAGGAGGATGGCGACCCGATCGCGGCGGTCGACGGCTACGGTCGTTATCTACAAGAGTCGCCCCGCGGTCCGTTCGCCCAGGAGGCGCTGGGGCGCCAGGTGGCCTTGCTGTGGAAACGCGGCGAACGAGCGGCGGCACGGCCCCTGGCGCAAACCTACCTGCGCCGATTCCCGCGCGGTCCGTACGCGCCCATCGCGCGCGATATCACCGACGGACCCTGACCGTGGTTCGCCGCGTTTTCGGACTTTCCTTCGTCTTCTGCCTGTTTTCGTTTCATGCCGCGCGCGCCGAACCGTCGCGGGTGCGGCTGTTTCGCGGCAACGACGTCGACGCGATCGTTCGCCAGGCCACCATCCGCCTGGAAGCCGAGCTGCAAGCCGCCGGATTCGTCGTCGATTGGGAAAACGCCGCGGCCGCCACCGACCCGCGGCGCGCGCTGGAAACGGGAGGCGCGCCCTCGTTCGCGTCGATCGTCATCTTGCGCAGCGGTGCCGAAGCGGTCGCCGACGTCTGGGTGGTGGACCATCTCAGCGACAAGACGCTGGTCCGGCGGGTTGACGCCGGAGCCGTCCCGGGAACCGAGCGAGCGCGAACCCTGGCGATTCGTGCCGTCGAGCTTCTGCGCGCCAGCCTGCTGGAGATGCGCCAGCCGTCGGAAGAAACGGGGCAGCGCGCGCCGGAGAAACCCATGCCCGCCGATGTCGCGCACTGGATGGCGCCGACGCTGACCACCCGCCCACCTTTGGCCGGGTGGAGCATCGAGCTGGGCGCCGCGACCACTTTGACCACGGGCTTTGGACCGACCATCGGCCCTTCTGCCTGGCTGTCGCGCGCCGTTGCCCCGGGCTGGATCGTCGGTGCACGCTGGGCCGGACCGACGTACGGTCCCGCTCTGCGCGGCGCGGGCGCCACCGCCCGCTTGCAACAGATGATGCTGCTGGCCGAGCTTTGCCGCGTGATTGGCCATGGACGGGTGGTGCCGCTTTTGACCCTGGGCGTGGGCGCGGTAGACAGCGAAGCCACCGGCCAGGCGACGGCTCCCTTGCAGACGCACGACGTGCGCGCCCTCTCGGCGGCGCTGCATGCGTCGCTGGGCCTGCACATTGGGCTCGGGGAACGGGTGGGCTTGGTGGTCGAAACCGGCGCCCTTCTGTTGGCCGGGGCGCGGCCGGTGCGCATCGTCGGCGAAGACGTCGGCAACGCGTCTTCCTGGTCGTGGGTCTCGTCGCTGGGCCTGGTCACTTCGTTCGATTGAAAGTTTGTTGAGCTTCCGCGCGAGTGGCCGGCGTCTTACTCAGCATTTCAACAGGACGGTGACCATGTTCAGCAGACGCGGCTTGATTCTTCTCTCCGTGACAGTCCTCCTTTCTTGCGGCGGCAAATCCCTGGATGCCGTGACCGGTGGCGACAGTGGCGCGGACAACGGCAGCAGCGCGGGTACGGGCGGCGCCGGCACGGGCGACACGGGTACCGGCGGAGCCGGCACGGGTGGCGCGGCCACCGGCGGAGCCGGCACTGGTGGCGCGGGTACCGGAGCGACGACGGACGGCGGCGGCACCGGCGGAGCGGCGACGGACGGCCCGGCGGATGTCTCCAGCGAAACAGCGGGCGAAACGGGCGGTGGAGATATCTGCGCGGCTTTCATTCCTGGCACCATTCCTACCATCACCGCGCTGCCCGGAATTTCGGCATCTGACTTCTGTGACAAGTACGCGACCCTCTGCACGTTCGCTGCAGACGGCCAGTCCTACTCCAGCATGGGCGATTGCATGACGAGCTACGGCGGAACCAGCACGACGAATCAGTCCTGCCGCGCCGCCTATTTGTGCAGGAAAAAAGCTACTTCCAACAACCCTTTTGACTGTCCTGCAGCGGCGGGCCACGCAATCTGCCAGTAACGCTGGTCCGTCAAACGTTCACCAGCGAGGCTCGGAGTTTTGTGAGCCTCCGCGCGAGCGGCGGGCGTCTTTACTCAGCATTTCAAACAGGATGGTGACCATGTTCAGCAGACGCGGCTTGATTCTTCTCTCGGTGACAATCCTCCTTTCTTGCGGCGGCAAATCCCTGGACGCCGTGACCGGCGGCGACAGTGGCGCGGACAACGGCGGCGGCGGCGGCGCAGGGGGCGCGGGCACGGGCGGAGCCAGCGGCACGGGCGGAATCAGCGGTACAAGCGGAGCCAGCGGCACAGGCGGACACAACGCTGATTCCGGCGCCGAGCAAGGGTCCGGCGGCGGCGCCGACGCGGGGAACGGCACAGCCAGCCTGCCCGACACGGCGATCGACCGGCCGAAAGACGCCGGAACCTGCCCCGCGACAATTCCGACTAGCGGATCGTTTTGTTCCGAAACCGATCTGGGCACGATGTGCAAGTTCGGCGAAGCGAGCGCCTCTACCTGCACCTGCAGCGCAGGCGATCTGATCACGATCTGGAAATGCACCCCCATGCCGTAGCGGCAGACAGATCGCGCTGACAGATCTGCGTACTTGTGCTTTATCCTGCGGGCCAAATGTCGGCCCCCATCGTTTTCAAGACCACCCACCGGATCCGGTTCTCGGACCTCGATCTCTACAATCACATGAGCACGGCGAGGTACGCGGCCTACTACGTTGACCATCGTATGGAAGGACTGAGGGACGAGCTCGGTTGGGACATGAAGGCTCTGGGGACCCTGCCGTTCATGGCCGTCGTGCGCCGCCTGGAGATCGACTTCATTCGACCGGCGCGCGGCGACCAGGAGATCAACATCCGTTCGTTCGTGCGTGAATTCCGCGGTGCCGACGCGATCATCGAGTGCTCGATGGTCGACGGTGCCGGGAAGGACGTCTCCCGCTGCCTGATGACCGTGGCCTATCTCGACCGGGAGACCAACCGCGCCGCCGACTGGCCGGCCCCTGTCGCTGCGCTGTTCTTCGAGAAAGAAGCGGGCTGACGCCGGGCCCATGGCGTCTGCGCTGGTTCGACACCTGTGTGCGGCTTGGATCGTCGCTTCGTTTCTCGCAGGGTGTGCTTCAACCAAGTGCAAGCCATCAAGGCCGCCCACAGGTGGCGGCGTGATGTCGTGCTGTGGCGCCAACCGAGAAAAACCAAGGGCCTACTACTGGACCGGAACCTCCTGCGTCCCGGACATGCGCTGCGCCTGCGACGCTCTTCGAGCGACCCCTGACTGGCCGACACTTCGCGACTGTGAGGAAGCCCATCGCGGCTGTAGTGACAGAGGTGGCGGTAAGTAGCCTGGGGTGAGTCGTGCGTTCGCTGTTCTTCGAACGCTATTGAACTCATCGGACAGTCCGGCAACCCGTTCTCGGTCGTATAGCTCGCAGCCGTGATACGCTCGCGGCGAGACCCTTCGACCTTCGCCGCCGAAGGGCAACATAGATACCGGGCAAACGCGGGGGATGCTGAAATGGATCGGGATGCGATTGCGAAGCTCAGACTCATCATTACCGAGAACCTGCGTGTCCAACGTGGCGGAGCCGATCCGGTCCCGTATATCGACATTGGCAACGTCCTTGGCGACGTGGCTGCTCGGCAGAACCACGCCATTTTTGGGCGCCGGGGATGCGGCAAGACGCTACTGCTCCAACATTCGACCGGAAACCTGCCGACTGGCGTCCGCGCCGTCTATCTCAACTGTGAGGACTTCAAAAAACACTCTTTCCCGAATGTCCTCGTGGAGATCCTTGATGCCCTCTTCGGTGAACTAGAAAAGCATCTGACCGGCTGGTTTGGTCGCAAGAAGCGATCCCGTGACCTGATATGTCAGATCCGAACGGAGCTGGAGGCACTCCGGGCACGCGCTGACAATCAGGAACAGGAGGTCAGAGAATCGCAGACTCAGGAGCAAAGCGATTCGCTGAAGGCAGGAATGCGTGTGGCCGGCGGCCCTGTGGAGGTTGGAATCACGGAAGACCTCTTCGATCGCGCTCTCCGAGGAACAGAGAAGCGTTACAAGGTAAACGAAAGCAAGGTGCGCGAGCTTGATACCTGGCTGCCAAGATTGAAGGCGGAGGTTCGTGACTTCTTCGCCACGTCGTCAACGGTCAAAGCGGTGTTCCTGCAGATCGACGACTTCTACCACCTGTCACGCGCAGATCAGCCTCTCGTAATCGACTACATTCATCGGCTATGCAAAGACGTGCCACTGTATTTCAAAGTCGCGACACTTCGCCACGCCAGCACGCTCTATGCTGATCGCCTCGGACAGCCGATCGGCGTCCAGGAGCGGCACGATTACCAACCCATCAGCATCGACTTCACGTTCGCCGAATTCCGGCGGACCCTCGAACAGAACCGCAAAATCTTTCGAGAGTTCGGCAAGCTCGCGGGACTTACAGCGGATGACATCGATGGCTTGTTCAAAGGGGAGGGCTTCGCTCGTCTGGTTCTTGCCGGTGGCGGAGTGCCCAGAGACTGTTTGTCTCTGTTCCTAGAGGTATTGGAATCTGTCCAACCTCCGAATGGTGATGGCCGAATCGGCAAGGACGATATTCGCATCCTGAGTCGTGCAAATTTTGAACGCCGCATCGAAGAACTGAAGCAAGACTCGGACGGGGACGAGCAGGGGATCCTAATCCGCGGAATCTACGTGCTGCGCCAGTTCTGCGTCGTCGATAAGAAGGTCAATGTGATGCTCGTTCCGGAAGCCCTCCTACAACAGAACGAAAAGGTCAGAGGTTTGCTGTACCGCCTTCTTGACTACCGCATCATTCACAGCGCAGGCACTGCGATCACGCACAAGTCGCAGCCGGGTACATTCCACGCATTCGCCATCGACATCGGTTGTTACGCACACATGCGGATCCTGGATGGAAAGTTCTCCGAGATCGATCTTTCGGGTGCGCAAGCCAAAGAGCAGATGAGATCCGCCCCAATCTTGGACGAGAAATCGTTCAAGGCACTCTGGGAGTCGGCTCCTGCGGATTCCGAAGCAGCACTACAAACGCAGGAAGCCGCATAACGGTGTTTTAGCTGACGGGGCTTCGGCCCACAGCTGAGCGCCACGACGTTAGCCGACATCACCGGGAGAAACCTTTTGAACTTATCCACATCGGCGCCTTTCTACTTGGACTGGACGTTTTGGGCGGTCGCCACGTCTTTGGTCGCCATCGTGCTCTCGCAATTGCCACCAGTCCGTTTGTTGCTGAAGCCGAAACGCCTCGATGTGGAGGTGCACAGTCGTATCCAGATTACGCACAAAGTTGGCAATCCCAATGTGTCTCTTCATGTTAGCATTGGTAACTCGGGAGGCATCGAACTCCGAGTCCGATCCCTCGCATTGGATTTAACCCGAGATGGAAAGCCTCTTTTGTCGTTGGTGGCACAAAACTATTTTCATGGACCGACCGACCAAGTTCCGATTCTATTCATTCCATTCTCAATCAAGCCCGGAGAGCATTGGTCACATGGGGTCAATTTTCTAAATCTGTTTGATCGCACGACTGACAAAAACTATCGTGAGAACGCGAGCAAACTTCTTATGGATATCCAGCGTAAACTTGCGGCTCGTCCGCCAGCCGACAAAGAGGCAGTGAAGGCAAGTCCTCATCTGGTTGCTCCGTTTGTTGAGCTATTCGATCGGCTTTTCCTCTGGGAGCCCGGGGAATACGTGGTCGCTCTCGCAGTTAAGGTGGAACCAGGATCCGCTTCTTACGTAAAAAAATATCGATTCACCCTTTACGAATCGGACACTGCAGAATTAAGAAAACATATCGAAGACTACCAGTATGGTGCTGGCATCTCCTACAACGTGGATAAGCACCTTGGGGTATTCGTGCCGCTCTCCGAACATATCGGCTAACCCATAAACGTGTTTGCAGAGGACGGCGCTGATGACCCGCGGGAATTCCGACGAAACCTGAGGACACAATCGTACGGGAACTTCTTCGAGTGACGTCGAGCTCTTCGCTCTCTTGTCGACGCGGCGAGGCCCTGCGCTGCACCGATCATTGTCGGGAGCAGTGTTTGTGATACTATGCCGGCCCGAAAGGACAGTGGTGATGTCGGGAGTGGTGGTTTCGCGGTTCCTTGGTCCGGTGTTGATGCTGGGTGTGTTCGGCGCTGCATCGGGAGTCGTGTCGCTGGCGGGCTGCGGAGGAGGAACGTCGGGCGGCCGCGACGGCGGCGGAGGTTCCAGCGGCGGCACGGACGGCTCGTCGGGCGGCGCAGGCGGGAGCCACGACGGCCCCTCCGAATCATCGGTCGATGGGAGCGACTCGGATGCCACGCTGGACGTGGCGACAGACGGCACCGGAGGCGCCGCGCCCGACGCGGCCATGGATGGTGCCGCGGAAGAAGCCCCGGTGGACGGAGGCGACGGTGATCTCGCCACGGCAGGCGATGGCGGCTGCGATCAACTGGCGACCGTTCCCGATTTCACGAGCGGCTACTGGCTCATCTGCAACGCCACCGACAGCACGCAGGGCAGGATCTGGACGGGGACGCTGACCTTCACCTCCGAGGTTCCCACCTGCGACGGCGCGACGCTGACGGGCAGCTATCATTGGACGTCCAACGTTGGCAACTTGGGGATGACGGTCGCGACCGCGTCCTATGTCGCGGCGACGCGGAAGTTCACGATCGTGGAGACCTCGCCCACGGGCTCTGTCGTCTCGGCGACTGATCTCATGACGTACGATCCCCAGGCCGATCAAATGATCGACGGTTCGTGGGAGCCCACAGATGGAATGTGGAGCACCGCGATCCGCGTGGTCTCCGACAGCGGCGTCCCCGCTTGCGCCACGCCCTGAGCCGCATCCCGGCCACAGAAGGACCTTCTGCGGCACCCTGGTCCCTGGTTGCGTCGGGTATCTGGTCGGATTGTAGTCGGTGCGATCAACCGCTGAGGTTCGTCACGGGCAGTACATCCAGGCCAAGCCCATGAGCGTGCGCGCGCAGGCGGCATCACCGTTCTGCATGGCGCCGGCGCGGAGCACCATGCACGCGGCGTCAGCGCCGCAGCAGGCGGACAGGTCGGCGCAGGTGCCGCCGCTCGGGCTCGTGAACGGGCCGCAACGCTTCGGCTGATTGGCGACGCACCCGACGTTGAACCGGCCCGTGATGGTCGTGGCCGGTCCGCCCGAGGCGGCGGGTGGCGCCTGCATCTCGAACGACCCCTCGACGTCACCGACCTCCGACTTGTCGAGCACGACGTGGCCGTCGGTGGCGTATACGAGGCGGGCGTTGCTCGCCAGCGTGCCGCTGGCGCACCCTGCGAAGAACCAGCCGTCCATCGCGGCCTGGGACGCCGTCAGGATCGGGTATGTGCCCGCGGGCGGCGGAACCGCCGCAGTGAAGGTTCCCCCGAGCGCGCACATCTCGCCCCTGGCGGTCAGCCCCTGGACGTCGAACGAGAATGCCTTTCCATCGACCGTCGCGCCGACCGAGTAGGCCGCCAGGAGGATGCCGTTGAACATCGTCGCCGTCGCCGTGAGCGTGATGCCGTTGACGGTCCACTCGAAGGTACCCGGCGCGGGGGCCGTGGCAGACGACGGGCGGCCATTCGCGCTTCCGCCGCACGCGGCGAGCAGCAGCGCCAGGCCCGCGCCGGCGGTCGACAGCACGCGCCTGCCCGTGTCCGTGCTCATGTCCTGCATCATCTCACGGCTCACGCGTATCATCGCGCCACCATGACCAGCAAACGCACGGCGATCGTCCTCGGCGGCTCGGGGTCGGTCGGAACCGCACTGCTCGGCGAGTTGTTCCACGACGATGGCTTCGACGCCGTCATCACGCTATCGCGTCGATCGCTACCCGAAGCCGTCGCGATGGCTCGCACCGCCGGCCGCAGACTGGTGGAAAAGTTGGTTCCCGACATGAAGCCCGCGCCCCTGGCCGCGGCGACGATCGATGCGGCGAAAGCGCTCGACGGCGATGTGGAAGGATTCAGCGTGCTCGGCATCGGCGCCGGGACCGCGCCGCGGGCGCGGACCCGACTGCGAAGGCCAGCGGCAGTGGTGGCGCAGGGATGTCGCGGTACAGCCGCGTGAAGGGCGAGTCCGAAGCAGCCGTGCGCGCGAACGGGCCGGCGATCGTGAGCGTGTTCCGCCCCGCGATGATCATCGGCTCTCGGCACACGCCGTGGCTGCTCGAGAAGGCGCTGCCGCTGTTCTCGTTCGTCACGCCGGCGAAGTACAAATCGATCAGCGTGGCCCAGATCGCCCAGGCGATGATCGCGACCGCAAAGCACCACCCGGCGGCCAGCGCGACGTATCACTACCCGCAAATGATGGCGCTGATCGCGAGCGGGCAAGATTCGTCGACGGTTTGACTGGAGGTTATACCGAGTTATACTTTTGGTATGAAGACGGCGATCTCGGTTCCTGATGAAGTCTTTGCGAATGCAGAGCGTCTGGCGCGCAAACTGAACCGATCTCGCAGCGAGCTCTACAGCCGCGCCGTAGCCGAATATGTCGCTCGGCATGCGCCCGATGAGATCACGGAGAACATGAATCGAGTCGTGGCAGGCCTCGGCGAGTTGCCACCAGACAAGTTCGTTTCAAGGGCGGCGCGCCGGGTATTGAAGCGAGTTGAGTGGTGACGCCGAGCCAGGGGGATGTCTATTGGGCTGACCTCGGTGGTCCGAAGGGTTCCGAACCTGGGTATCGCCGCCCCGTCGTCGTTGTTCAGGCAGACGCGCTCAATCGCAGTCGCCTCGCGACGGCTGTCTGCGTGGCCCTCACGAGCAACTTGAAGTGGGCAGAGGCGCCGGGCAATGTCCATCTGCCTGCCTCCGCGACCGGTTTGCCCAAAGATTCCGTTGCGAACCTGTCTCAGATCGTGACGCTCGACAAGACGGAACTCTCGGAGCGCGTTGGAAACCTATCCCGAGCGAAGCTGGAACTGGTGTTGTCGGGGATCGATGTCGTTCTCGGTCGATGAGGCCGCCGACAGTCCCAGCTAGTTCTTCCGCTCGGTGGCCAGCAGCTTCTTGGCGATGTCCAGATGTCTCTGCAGCATGGACATCTGTTGGTTGAGGATCTTCTGCAGTGACTTGTCGGTCGTGGTGTTGATGGCCTCGGAGACCGAGGCGAGATCCTTTTGATGATCCGCGATGATGATCTCGGCGAAGGCGGCGTCGAATTCGGCGCCCGCCGGCAACGGCCGATCGGCGGGTGGTACCGTCACCAGATCGACCTTGTCCGATTTGGCTAGCGCCGTGACTTTTCGTTCGGCGGCGCGGTGATCGTAATAGACAATGTCGCCGAATCGGCGCGCTTCCTGGGTGTGACCTTTGCGTTGGCCCATTCGTCCCAGCTCCAGCGCCTCCTGATTTGACCGGTGAAGATCTTGGAGGATGGCGGCAGACGAAAGGTTTGCGGCGGACACTGACCCGCCGGGGCCCGACAAGGCAACCGACGCCACGAACATCGACAACAACAAGCGGGTGGCCATGATCCAACCTTAAGCATTCACCCGGCGGCGGCAACTGCCGGGCGGAATGAACGTGGTTCCAAGGCCTTCCCCCTCAGATGCCGGGGATCCATCTTCAGGACGACGATGGCGATCATCCAGGCGCTGCTGGCGCTTATCAGCAAATCTGCCGGGACAATCCTGAACGCAATTTTCGGCTGGGCGGGGCACGCGCTGTTCGGTAAGACAACCCCGCACGATCAGACTCTGCTGTCCGGTTTGGTTGGGGCGGCAGTGGCGTGGCCGCTGCTGGCATTGGGATCGAAAAAGGAGGCGGGCAGAATGGACTCGAAAGACAAGGTTTCGGAAGACGCGATCGACAAATCAGATCAGCCGGCGCTGGCGGCGCCAACAACCGTCGAGCTGTTCAAGGCAATTGGCAGCCAGGGCGAACAATTGATCAAAGCGCAGCTGGCGCTGGCCAGGGCAGAACTGCAGGCCGATGTGATCAAGGAAGTAAAAATGGTGGCCGGATTGGGCGTGTCGGCGATAGCGGCGTTGATCGCCGTCAACCTTCTGTTGGTCGCCGCCGTGTTCGCCTTGGCCACGGTCATGCCGGGATGGGCAGCGGGGCTCATTGTCGCGGGCGCCATTTCGATCATTGCCGGGGTGGCCGCCGCCGTTGGGTGGAGCAGGCGTGTCACCAACCCGCTCGCCCGTACCCGTCACGAGTTGAAGGAGGACGTGAAATGGACGAAAGAGCGCGTGGCGTAGTGAAGCCGGGGTCCATGGACGGCGCGCCGTCAAACAGTACGCCCGAGCAACTGGAACAGAACGTCGATGCCATTCGCGACGACCTGGGCGATCTGGTGGGTGAGTTGGACCGCCGGCGGCATCGAGCCACCAGGCCATTGTTGATCGGCGCCGCCGTGATCGGCGGCTTGCTCATCGCGGGCGGCGTCGCCTTTTTCATCCGGGACCGCCGACGCCGCCCCACCCGCCTGGGCATGCTTCGCCAGGCAATACGAACGCCATAGACCGAAGGCGTCAGACGCCGCCGCCCTCGGCGCGTGACGCGACAAAAAAACGCCGCAGCGTTGAAGCTTCCGCAGTCCGCCGCACATGGAGCCCACTGCCACCGTCGAATCGCGACGCCTTGCTGCGGGAGAAGTCTATGGGGCAGTCCATCTCGGTTCCAAACAGCGACCCGACCCGAAACGTTTCACGGCGCCGCGCCATCTTCGTCCGTCGCTTGACGCAGGTGTCGGTCGCCCTGCTGCTCACGCTTTCTGCGTGCACCGGTGAGATAGCCAACACCACCGTCCCGGGTGGCGGGAACGCCAACCCGGCTGGCGGGATGGCGGGCGCGGGCGGCAACCTGCCCATAACGCCGGGCAAGCCAGAGACTGGAATCATCCCCAGCTCACCGGGGCCGTCCAGCAACTTGCTGCGGCTGAACTCGCTGCAGTGGGAGAACACGGTTCGCGATCTGTTCCGGCTGCCCCAGGCCACGGGCCTGTCCGAGAATTTCTTGGCCGAGCCGTACTTGACCACCTTCAACAATGCTGGCGGCAGCTACGAGGTCTCGGAGCAACTGCGGGTGCAATACCAGCGGGCGGCCGATACCCTGGCCAAGAGTTACGCTCACGACGCCACCAAGCTGGCGACGATCATCCCCGCGGCCGCCCCGGCCGATCCGGAAGGCAAGGCGCGCGCCTTCATCAGCGCGTTCGGCAAGCGCGCCTATCGGCGACCGATCACCGACGCAGAGGTCGAGCAATACGTCACCTTGTACAAAGCAGGCCCGACGCTGATCGCTAGCACCGACCCGTTTGGCGACGGCATGGAGCTGGTGCTCACCACCATCCTGCAATCGCCAAATTTTCTTTACCGGACCGAATTCGGAACCGGCACCGCGACAGGCGGCAAGATGCCGCTCAACGACTATGAAATCGCCTCTCGTCTGTCATACGCGATCGGCAACACCATGCCGGACGACACTTTGTTCAAGGCGGCGGATTCGGGACAGCTGCATGGCGCCGACACCGTCATGGCGGAGGCCAAACGTCTTTTCGACTCGCCCGCTGGTCAGGCGACGATCAGCGACTTTTACAACCAGCTCATGCGCGAGGTTGATCCGTCGACTCTGATGCGCGACCCCACGGTGGTTCCCGCCTTCCTCCCAGGCATGGGCTTGGAGATGAAGCAGGAAAGAGAGCTCTTCGCCGAGGAGGTCATCCTTCATCAAGACGGCGGGCTGCGGGAGCTTTTCACGGCGCCCTACACCTTCGTCAACAGCCACCTGGCCCCGCTTTACGGGGTGCCCGCTCCTTCCGGAAGCGACTGGACCAAGGTGCCCTTGAACCCGGCCGAACGAGGCGGGCTTTATACCCAGACCGGATTTCTGGCCAGCACGTCCTACGACAAGACCACGCGACCAATCATCCGCGGTGTTCACATCAACCGTCACGTCTTGTGCGCAGCGGTCCCGCCGCCGCCCCCCAACGTCAACACGATGCTTCCGACGACGACCGGCAACATCACCAACCGACAACTATTCGAGCAAATCACCTCGCCGGCCCAGTGCCAGGCGTGCCATCCCAACATGATCAATCCGCTCGGTTTTGCCTTCGAGAACTACGACGTCCTCGGCCGCTATCGCACCATGGAAGGCACCCTGCCGATCGACGCCTCGGCCAGCTATACCTTCACGGACGGCCCGAAGAGCTTCAACGGCGCGCTGGAGTTGATGAAGATCATTTCTGAAACCAGCGACGCGCATGACTGCTATTCAAGAGGCTTGTTCGGTTACATCTTCGCGCGCGACATTGTCGCTGATTCAGCGGCCGACAAGGCCCTTCTCGCGGCCATCACCAGGCGGTCGCAGGAGAGCGCATCGATTAAATCGATGGTGCTCGATCTCGTCTCGACCGATTCGTTCCTTTACCGCTTACCGTAAGTCACAACAGGAGCGACGCATGCATTTCAAGAGCAGCAAGAATTTCGAGCGACGAGCGTTCCTGCGCGGCGTCGGAGGGGCCGTGATGGCCTTGCCCGCTTTGGAGACGTTCACGATGCGTGGTGCGCGGGCGGCCACGCCGCCCGCCGCGAAGATCAACGCCTGTTTCATCGGCCAGATGGACGGGCACATCTACGACATGTTCTATCCGCCGGTGGGTCCCATCACCACCGCCAGCATGAAAGCCGTTGATACTGCCACCACGCCGATCGCCCTCGGCGAACTGGCGGCTTATGCGGCCGATATTGGCATCGTCAAGAACATGGACTTTACCTTCGACACGCACCCAGGGTGCGGGCATCCGCGCGGTGGCAACATCTCGATCACCGGATCGGCTCCCACCGGCCAAAATCCAGGCACCACGCCCACGCATGAATCGGCCGACTGGACCATCGCCCAGCTCGCCGGCAAAGAGCCGTTGAATCTGTACGCCGGGACCAAAGGCGGCGGGGACGACTGCTTTGCTTTCGGTGTGGGCGGGAAAGTCCGCGTCGCGAACAACAAGCCCTATGACGTCTACCTCACCATGATGGGCCTGATGCCCATGCAGGGAGCGGATCCCGCGGTGCTGGCGCGGATGCAAGCGCGAGACAAGTCCATCAACGATGTGTTGCGGTCGCAGATTCAAGACCTGATGAACCGCAAAGACCTGAGCATGAATGACAAGCAGCGGCTGCAAACCCACTTTGCCAGCATCCGCGAGATCGAGATCGGTATGAACCAGCCCATGTCGTCGATGGGACCAGACATCAAGGCGCTGGGGGACATGGCTCTCACTTTGAAAACCACGCCTGACGCCAACGACTTGCGCGAGGCCGCAGTGAAAACCCAGCTGTCGCTGATTGCGCTGGCGTTCGCTTCGGGAATGACCACCGGAGCGACACTGCAGATCGGGCCGTTGCAGGATGACGTCCAGTACATCATCAACGGCAAGCGGACCTCCATGGGCTACCACTCGATCACCCATGCGGAGAACGGCGACACGCCGGCGGCGTCCCCCGGCTCGAAGACCGACGGGCGCGACCTGTCGATGGTGGCGTTACACCATCAGGTTGATCGCATTCACGCCCGCTTTTTGGGCTACATGATTGACCAGATGAAGCTGTACCAGACCATCGATGGCAAGACGCTGCTCGATAGCAGCGTGGTGGTCTGGACCAATCAGATGGGGAACGGCTATGCGCACACCAGCCCCAGGGTTCCCTTTGTTTACGCCGGCAGCGCGGGCGGCACCCTCAAGACCGGCGTCTCCGTGGACGCGATTGGGCAGAAGAACAGCCAGCTCTTGAACTCGGTCCTCACCGCCTGCGGCGTTCGCAAAGCGGACGGCAGTCCCAAGGATGACTTTGGCGACGCCAGCGCCGCCAAGGGCATTTACGCCGGCATCATGGCGTAGCCGCAGCGGGGTCCGTGCTAACGTCGCGGCCACCGGGCCCGCTTCGGACCGCACATGAACCACGCGTCCTGCACAGAGATCGTCGGCGCCATTCGCCAGCGGCGACGGCCGCACGGGATGGTCGCGGTGCTGATGCCGTTCACCGCGGCGGGCGCGCCCGATCTGGACGGGCTGGTTAAACAGTTGCAACGCGTGTCCGCCGCCGGCTTGACCGCCGCCGTGAACATGGACACCGGTTACGGGCAGCGGCTGTCGCCGGCCCAGCGCGACCAGGTGCTGGCGCTGACCGCCCAGGTTTTTCCGCCGCCTCCAACAACCACCGGCGACCATCAGGGTGGGCATCGTTTCGTGGCCGGCGCCTTCGTCGACGACGGCGACGGCGCCCTGGGCGACGAGTACGCGCGAGCCATGGACGCCATCGAACGCCACGGCGGCACGTCCATCCTGTTTCCCTGTCCCGAGCTGCGCGCGCTGCCCGAAACCAGCGTGATCGATCTTTTTGCCCGCGTCGCCGACGGCCGCCGCGCCGTCCTGTTGTTCGAGCTGGGCGAGATGTTCGTGCCCTACGGACGCATCTATTCGCTGCCCACGTTCGCTGCCTTGCTGGACCTGCCGTCGGTGGTCGGCCTCAAGCATTCGTCGCTGAACCGTCAGGCGGAATGGGCGCGGCTGGCGCTGCGCGATCAGCGGCGGCCTGACTTTCGCGTCTACACGGGCAACGACCTGGCCATCGACATGATCATGTACGGCAGCGATTACCTGCTGGGGCTGGCGGCGTTTCATCCCGAGGCGTTCGCCGAACGCGATCGGCGCTGGGCGGCGGGCGACGCGCGTTTCTACGCTTTGAATGATCTGCTGCAGTACCTGGGGGCGTTCGCTTTTCGGCCGCCGGTGCCGGCGTATCGGCACGCAGCGGCGATGTTCCTGCGCCTGCGCGGCCTGATTGACGGCGACGCCCCCCCGACGGGCGCGCCGACCCGGCCGGAGACCGACCGCGCCGTTCTGGCCGATTTGTTGGAACGCATCGAAGCCGAGCTGGCGGCGTGAGCGACGGCGCTCTGCCACGCCCGCGAACCCGACCGCGGCCGCTGGGCGCGTTGAAAACCCTGGCGGCGTTTCGCGCTCATCTGCAGGCACTGTCGATCAAGCTCGGCACCGACGACGCCGTGGCGACCGGACCTGACGCGCCGCTGGCGCAGGCGTTTCAACTGCGCCACGGCGCAGGCGCCGGCGTCCACATTGGCAACCGATTCTGCATTCACCCGATGGAGGGCTGGGACGGCGACAGCGACGGCCGCCCGACCGAACTGACGCACCGGCGCTGGCGGCGCTTCGGTGAAAGCGGCGCCAAGTTGATCTGGGGCGGCGAGGCGGTGGCGGTG
Organism: Polyangia bacterium; assembly: GCA_036493295.1. Classification (GTDB taxonomy): domain Bacteria; phylum Myxococcota_A; class Polyangia; order Fen-1088; family Fen-1088; genus DATKEU01. The sequence continues at coordinate 16,374 of DASXQB010000261.1, forward strand.
CGCACCGACGGCCGCGCCAACCCCAACCAGCTGGTCATCAACACAGCCAATCTGTCGTCGCTGCGCGCGCTGCGCGAAGATCTTCTGCACGCCCATCAAGTCCGTTACGGCCGCACCGACGACCTGCTGGTCGGTTTGCAGCTCACACACTCGGGGCGTTACGCCCGCCCGCACCGCCGCGAGCGCGCCGAGCCAATGCCGGTCCAGGCGCACCCGCTGCTGGACGCGCGCTTTCCACCCGATACAGAGCCGCGACCAATGGACGACGATGCGTTGACCACGCTGGCGGCGGCGTTCGTCGACGCCGCGGTGCTGGCCGCCGACGCCGGGTTCGCCTTCGTCGACGTCAAGCACTGTCACGGATACCTGGCGCACGAGCTTTTGGGCGCGCACCTGCGACCCGGCCTCTTCGGCGGCACGCTGGAAAATCGCAGTCGTTTTCTGGGACTGATCGTGGATGGCATCCGCCGCCGTGCTCCGCACCTGGGCATCGGCGTGCGGGTCAGCGCCGTCGACACCGTCCCCTTTTGCCGCGGCCCCGACGGACACGGCACGCCCGAAGCCACCGCCCTGCCCTATCGTTGCGGTTTCGGCGTGCGCGCCGATGCGCCGACGGAGTTTGATCTCGAAGAGCCGATCGCTTTTCTAAAGCGCTTGCGCGAATTGGGCATCGAGCTCTGCAACATCACGGCCGGCAGCCCGTATTACAACCCGCACCTGCAGCGCCCGGCATTGTACCCGCCGTCGGACGGTTATGACCCGCCTGGCGATCCCCTGCATTTCGTGGCCGCGCACGTGACCATCACCGCCGCCTTGAAACGCGCCGTGCCCGAGCTGTTCGTGGTCGGCACCGGCTACAGTTACCTGCAGGAATTTCTGCCCTTCGTCGCCCAGCACGCGGTCCGCACCGGTGGCGTCGACGCCGTCGGCATCGGCCGCCTGGCGCTGTCTTACCCGGATTTTCCCGACGACGTCCTGCGTGGCCGCCCACTGGATCGCCACCGTCTGTGCCGCACGTTCAGCGACTGCACCACCGGCCCGCGCAACGGCCTGGTGTCGGGCTGCTTCCCGCTGGATCCTTTCTATCGCCAGCGCCCGGAGGCCGCGCAAGTGAAAGCCCTTCGCCCGCGCGCCGGCGACGGCCAGTCCTGATCAGCCCATCCCTAACAGCTGATACACGCGGCGGGTGTGCTCGCCGAATTTTTCGCGCGTCTTCATGTCCAGGGTGCGCGGATGCGGCAGATCGATCTCCAGATTGCCGGCCATGCGCGCCGGGCCAGCGGTCATCACCACCACCCGCGTGCTGAGAAACACTGCCTCCGAGACACCGTGGGTGACAAAGACGATGGTCTTGCCCGCCTGATTCCAGATGCGCAAGAGCTCAACGTTCATCTTCTCGCGGGTAAGAGCGTCCAGGGCGCCGAATGGTTCGTCCATCAGCACCAGCTTCGGATCGTGGATCAGCGCGCGTGCGATGGCGGCGCGCTGTTGCATGCCTCCCGACAGTTCGTAGGGATATTTTTCTTCGCAGTTGGCCAGGCCCACCAGGGCCAGAAGCTCTTTCGCGCGCACGCGCGCGGCCCGCAGGGGCAGGCCCAGGATCTCCGCCGGCAGCAACACGTTGTCCAGAATGCGCCGCCACTTCAACAGCACCGGCGACTGAAAGACCATGCCCACGTCGCGCGCGGGATCGAACGGGTGCGCCGGCGAGCCGACCGCCACCGTACCGCTGTCGGCGGCGTGCAAGCCGGCCAGGATTTTCAGCAGCGTGCTCTTGCCGCAGCCCGAAGGACCAACCAGCGACACCAGCTCGCCCGGCATGACGTCAAAGCTGGCGTCAGAGATGGCCAGGTGTTCGGCACCGTCGCGCCGGTAGGCCTTGCGCACGCCGGCCAGGTGTATGAACGGCTCAGCCAAGGCGCGCGTCTTTGGGAATCAGCCAGCGCTCGGCAAAACGCACCAGCGCATAAAGAACGATCCCGATGGCGGTGATCAAGATGACCGCCGTGAACATCGCCGGCGTGTCCAGCGTGACCTGCACCTGCAACATCAGATAGCCGAGGCCCCGATCCGAGCCCAGAAATTCCCCGACGATGGCCCCCGCCACCGCCAGCACCACGGCCACTTTCATGCCTGAAAACAAGTGTGGCAACGCGCCCGGCAGTTGAATCTTGGTGAACAACTGCCAGCGCGAAGCGCGCAGCGTGCGCACCAAGTCCAGCAGTTCAGGCTCGATCTCGCGCAGGCCGCGCGCCGTGGTCAACAAGATGGGAAAGACGCAGATGGAAAAGGCGATCAGCGTGTTGGGCAGAACGCCGTACTTGAACCAAACAATGATGATCGGCCCCAGCGCCACTTTCGGGATCATGTTCAAAGACACCAGCAGCGGCATCAGGAACGATTCCAGCAAACGTGACCAGGCGAACAGCAAAGCCAGCGCCACGCCCACCGCCAGCGCCAAGAAATACCCGGCGAAGATCTCGGTCGCCGTGGTGACGGCGTTGCCCCACCAGTTGTAGTTGCCGTCGCCCAGGGCGCGCGCCGCCTCCACCGGTGACGGCAGGACGAACCTGGGGATGTGTCCCAGCTTGACCAGCAGGAACCACACCACGATCAGCGCCAGATGCGAAAGGACCGCCAACGTATAGCGCTCCGCGGCTCCGTTGCGCCGATCCATGCGGTGGTCGTAGCCCACCGACGCCGCCGCCGTCAATCAACGTCGCGCGCGCACTGTCGATTGACCTTCGGGCGCGGCCGCCGCTACCATCGGCGCCCCGCCACCGTCACCGTCAGCCGGGCCGACCGAGGAGGACATCATGAACGCGCGTTTGATCGGGGCCGCTGCGCTTGTCGCCGTTTCGTCTCTGACCACCGGCGCCGCCCGCGCGGCCGAACAGAAGATCGACTTCATCCTCAACTGGGTGCCGGGTGGCGACCACGCGCCGTACTACTACGCCAAGAAGATGGGTTGGTACGCCAAGCAGGGGATCGATCTCAATCTCGAGCCTGGCAAAGGTTCGGCGCTGGCGGTGCAAAAGGTGGGCGCCGGCGCCAACCCCATCGGCCTGGCCGACATGGGTAATGCTTTGGTGGCGCGCGGAAAAGGTGCCGACGTGGTGGGCGTGTTCAATGTCTATGCGAATTCGCCGCAGGGACTTTACTGGCTGAAAAGCTCGGGCATCAAAGGCATCAAAGATCTGGCGGGCAAGAAGATCGGCAATCCGGCGGGCGACGGCGCGCGCACCATGTGGCCGGCACTGGCCAAGGCCAACGGCATCGATCCCAAGTCGGTCACCTGGGTGAACATCGACGCCAACTCGAAACTGGCGGCTCTGAAAGCCAGGTCGGTCGATGCGACGACGGCGTTTTACAACCTGCACCACATCTTCAAGCGCGAGCTGGGCGACGACATGGGCTTCGTCGCCTGGCGCACCGCCGGCATCAACCCCTACGGCAATTCGGTGATCGTCAATGGCGCGTTCTTGAAGTCCAACCGCGCGCTGGTCGATGGTTTCGTGAAAGTCACCCAGAAAGCTTTCGCGGCGTGTCTGGCCGACCCAAAGCCGTGCATCGACGCCCTAACGGAAGCCAACGGCGCGCTGAAGGCCGACAACGAGATGACCAATTGGACCCTGGTCGAAGAACTAATGGCCGACAAGTCCGCGCGCACGGTGGCGCTGGGCATTCACGACGACGCCCGCATGAAAGCCGACTACCAACTGGTAGCGGATTTCGTGGGCATCGAGAAGCCGTACGACGTGAAGACGGCTTACACGAACGAGTTTCTGGATCGGGCGATAAAGCTGAAGAAGTAGGGAGGGCGCCCGATCTCAGGCCTTGCCGGCGCCCGATCTCAGGCTTTGCCTTCGTACTTGAACGAGACGTTGACCTTGGCGCGGTAGCTATCCACCTTTCCGTCCTTGATCGTCACGTCCAGTTTCAAGACCTCGGCGACGCGCAGATCGCGCAACGACTTCGACGCCAGCGAAACAGCCGCGGCCACCGCCTTCTCCCAGGACTCCGTGCTGGTGCCAACCAATTCGATAACCTTGTAAACGCTTTCGGCCATGTCGTCGCTCCTTGCCTGGGTGAATGCGCCTCGCGGGCGCCGCAGCAGAATACGCCGACGGAGCCTTTCGGCCTAGGCCGCCCGCGACCCTTGATCTCGAGGCGAAACGAGACGATGATGAATCGCTTCGCAAGGCGCAATACGGCAAGATCCCGGCAAGATCAAGAAGTGCAGAAGGACAAGAGGATGAGGTTCCGTGAAGGCACGTGTTTCGTGTTGGCCTTGTTTCTTTGTTCGTGGTCCTGCGCCGGCGTGAAGACTCCAGGGCCTTCCGTCGGGTCGGGCACGGGAGGCGCTTCGGGAGCGACCGGGAGCGGAGGAGCCGGTGGCAGCCCGGCACCTCCTGGCACTGGCGGAACCACGGGTGACGGCGGAAGCCAGCCTCCCCCGGCCAGCTGCACCGATGCGGCGAAGCTCGTCTACGTCGTCTCCGACGAGAACCATCTTTACAGCTTCGCTCCAAACAAGTTGCCCGACGTCGCTGCGGCCTTCACCGACCTCGGGCCAATCAACTGCGCGGCGGCCGGCGATGACACCGTCAATTCGATGGCAGTGGACCGCAGCGGCACCGCGTACGTCAATTACGCCAACGGCAATATCTTCAAAGTAAACACAACCACCCTCGCCTGTGTCGATACCGGATTTGTTCCGGGGCAGTCGGGCTTTTCGCCCAATCTCTCGATGGGATTTTCGTCGGATTCACCGGGATCAAGTCAAGACACGCTCTATGTCTCGGACAACACCGGCGACGACACTCAGCTGCCCAACGGCAAAGGGTTGGCCAAGATCGATGTGGGTCAGTCACCACCGATGTTGATTCCGATCGGAACGTACACCGGTGATGTGATGGGTGGTCGATGCGAGCTGACAGGCACCGGCGACGCCAAGCTGTTCGGCTTCTTCACCACCGACCCCGCGCATCTGGCACAGATCGACAAGACGACCGCCGCGACGCCTCAGGCGATTTCGCTTCCCACCGTCGATGCGACAAACGGTGGCTATGCGTTCTCTTTTTGGGGAGGCAGCTACTGGTTCTACACCGCCAGCGACACCGACAATACGAAGGTCACCCGGTATGACCCGACGACAACGCCGCCGACCACCACCGTCGCGGTGCCCGAGTTGACCTTCACGATCGTCGGAGCGGGCGTTTCGACGTGCGCACCCGTGACTTTCCCGATTCCTTAATCTGACGCGACTTTAGACAAGGGGGGATCAATGCAGTCGAACCCTGTTTTCCGTTCGTGGCTGTTTGTTGTTTGCGCCGTTGCCTGCGGGCTTTTTGCCGCCTCGCGCCCAGCCCAGGCCATGGTGGTTTGGACGTCGACCTTCGAAAAGGGCGACCTGTCCGAGTGGACGCCCGGAACGAACCCCACCAAAGGCACCCGCAAGAACGTCGAGGTCTTGGGCGAAAAAGTTCACAGCGGCAGTTACGCCTGCAAGATCACCGTTCACCCGGACGATCTGTTCGGCGGCAACAACCAGGACCGCGTCGACATCCAGCACCAGAGCACCTTGACCACCGAAGGCAAGGACACCTGGATCTCTGGTTACTACCTGATCCCCGCCGACGTCGGCATGCGGAATGAATTCGCCTTCTGGGAGTCGAACGTCAGCTCTCAGAACGTGATGGATTTTTGGCTCGAACCAAAGACGGGCGGCGGCACCACCATCGGCTTTGGCGTCGGCGCCCTGGCGTCGACAAAACTGTGGACCGCGGACCTTGCCGTCGGGGTCTGGCACCAGGTGGCGATTCATGTGCATTGGTCGACGACCGCCACCGGCAGCGTCGACGCTTGGCTCGACGGCGTGCAAGTGGTGACCAACCACCTGGGCAAGACCAAGGCCGACACCAACACGCTTTTCTATCAGAACGGCCTGCACCGCCGCGCTCCCGGCAATTTTACCGACATCATCTATTTCGACGATCTGATCGAAGCCGACACGTTTGCCGAAGCGAAGATCATGGCCAGCGGACAGCCGGACACCGACGGCGGCGCGAGCGCCGACGGGCAAACCGACACCGCGGACACCAGCGGCAGCGGCGGCAGCGCGATTCCCGGCAGTGGCGGTGCGGGCGGTGCGGCGGGCTCCGGCGTCGCCTCCGGCAGTGGCGGCGCGACGATCCCCACCGGCAGCGGCGGCGCCCCAGCGACTGGGACCGGCGGCAGCGGAACGACTGGGGCCGGCGTCACCACCAGCAACGGCTGCGCGATCGCGGGCGGCGATCGAACCGGCGCTGGACTGGCGGCGTTGCTGGTGCTGGCGGCGATCGCCCGGGCGCGACGTCGCGGTTAGAGGCCGAAGCTGGTTCCTAGCTGGTTCAGCGCCTTCTGAACCAGCGCCTGCGCGTTGCCGTTCAGCGAGCCGGTTGCCGAGCCCACCGGGCCGGTGCCGGCGTTGGTGCCTGTCACGACCCATGACGGTCCAGAGAAGATGACGACGGTGACGCCGCTATCCACACCACCGGTGGTTCCGCTGCTGGGAATGCCCAGCAGGATGGCCGCCTCGACAGAGGCTTCACCGAGCTCGCGGGCGTCGTTGTCCGAAGTGGTCTGGTTGTTGGCGGTCTGCGTGTCGCCGAACACGGCGCCGATGGCCTTGTTCTTGTAAAAGATCAAGGCGAACTGCAGACCCGTGATGTTGTGTTCGGCATAGAAGAAGTGCGGGCACGGAACCTTCTTCGCGCCGCCCCCTTCATTGTCCCAGCAGTCGTCACCCAGCACGTAGAAGGGAACATGGTGCGCTCCCAGCGCCTTGCCGCTGCTGTCTTGCCACGTGGTCGAGCCCTGATGGTCAGGATCAGGATCGGCATCGGCGCCGTCGGTGTCGATGGCCATGCCGGAGTTATAAGCGAAGACGCCGGTCGCAACCTGATAGACGTTCACGTTCATCGCCCGGGTCTGCGTGTTGATGTGCGGCGCCGTGTTCACCTGCGTGGCTGATGTTTCGTGCGCCATGATGCCGGTGAATATCTGAGCGGCCGTGAAGGTTCCGCCACTGGCGTCGCTCATCGTCGAATCGCTGCTCGTTTCGTTGGGGACATCGGTTGGCTTATCGGTGGCGGTGTCACTGGCCGCGTCGGTCGCTGAGCCGCCGGTGCCTACTGCTCCGCCGGTGCTCACTGCTCCGCCGGTGCCCACCGCTCCACCGGTGCCCACTGCTCCGCCGGTGCCCATTGCTCCGCCGGTGCCCACTGCTCCGCCGGTGCCTGCGCCGCCAGTGCCTGCGCCACCAGTGCCTGTGCCGCCACTGCTGTTGCTGCAGGCGCTAAGCGCCGTTACGGTCAATGCCACGAAAGGAACGGCAAGTTTCTTAAAAATCATTGTCACCCAGGCAGTAACGGGTGGTTCCCGCCTAGACCTTCTCTCGAACTGATCGCCACGGTTCAGATCTGCCGCGACGATTGTCAGGGCTCGAGGCCGGCGACTTCGCCGCAGAATGACCATCGTCATTCTGCGATCGAAGAGATTCCTCGATGTGAGACCGGAGACTGGCGCTCGCGACCAAGCAGGCACGGCGGCGGTTCTGGCCATCTGCTTCATGGCCGATGGCGAACGCGCTCGCGGAAATCTCTGTGAGCTTTCTCCCCGACGGGTTCACGCACGAACGGATCTACGAGCGCGAGAGTGCCGGCGCCTCATTTCAAGAGTCGTCCACAGTGACCTTGGACATTGCCAGCAAGATCCGGCAATCAATCAGTGAAGACGGCAAGGATCCAGCCGCGACGCCGCTTGCTTCATCTGACCGATAGACCGAGCCCGCCCGCGACCATTTCCCCGCCAGTGGAATAGCAGCGGGAGCACGGCGCGCGGCACGATGAGCTGCGGCAATCACGGCTTTTAGACGACGCGCGTCTGTCGTCTGGGCGGCAACAAACGTTGACTGCGCGGCAACAAACCGCCGGCGCCTGCCCCTGCAAAAGCCTGCGGATCCGACGTTTGCGCGGTAAATTTAGTAGGCACACTTACTGCTTTAGTTACGCATGAAACATGAATCGGAACTCTCGAAACCGCAAACCCCGGGCGACCGGGGGACGCAAAGCCCACGGGACTCTTCGAGTTGGCCGGGTTGCCGAAGGAGATCAGAAAATGAACGCGCCATTAACTCTGCGGGTGGGATTGATTGGAGCAGCGCTCGGGCTGGCCACGGTGCTGGGATGCACGCCGCCGGACGCTGACCCGACTGGGACCGAGGCGACCGCGGACGCGCTGAGCACGACGAACGGCCTGGCGGACATCAACGGCCTGACGTCGTACAACGGCCTTTCGTCTTACAACGGCCTTTCGTCGTACAACGGTCTGTCGTCGTACAACGGCCTGCCGTCGACTTCGGGCCCGATGACCACCGCCGATGGCCGCCAGACGATCAGCTACCTGGTGCGTTGCGCGCTGGCCTCGGGCGACACGCTGGTCAAGCAGGATCAGTTCAACAACTCCTACACCTTCGCCGGTGGATTCGGGCTGGCACCGCAATACAAGAACGGTGCTTGCGACACTGACTGTCAGGAAATGATTTCGTCTTGCATGCTGGCGCACATCAATACCTCGGGGACGCACATCCCACTGTGGATTGTCGGCCCGATGGCGGCGGTCGGCTGGGGTCAGTCTGCGTGGTACCCCACGCGCGAGGGAACCTTCTTCGGCAACATCTTCCAGCCCGATTCGTCGGGCAACGTGCGGGCGCACTATTGCACCGCTGCGACGGTCCTCAATGACACCGTCCCCGGGCGTCTGGGCGTCAATCAGAACGGCGCGCCCTACACCAATCCCTACGGCGCTGCAAACTGCGACAGCTCGTGCACCATGGGCGGCGCGAACGGCAAGATCGACGGCGCGGCTTCTTGCCCGGCCGATGGCCGTAACTGGACGCACCCGATGACGGTGTGGCGCGGCCAGACCTTCCAGGCCGAGACCGGCACGCTGTCTGGCGTCGCCGCTCCCGTCGCCTGCGCGAACTGCTCGCAGGGCCGCCGCGTCGGGAACATCAACAGCAACTCGGGCGTCGTCTTCAACAACGTCCGGGTGTCAGTGTCGGGTTCGCAAAACATCGTCGTTTACTACACCAACGGCGACACCAAAGCCCGCAACTTCAACATCTCCGTGAACGGCGGCGCTTCGCAGCACTTCTCGTTCCCGGTCGTCTCTGCCAACAACTGGGGCACGGTCAGCAATCAGACCATCGCGCTGGCCGGTTTCGTCACCGGCAGCACCAACAGCGTGAAGTTCCTCGCCGACGGCACCAACGCAGCGCCGGACCTTGACTGGATCGAGGTCATGCCGAGCGGTGGCTGGACGATCGAAGCCGAGACCGGGTTGGTGGGCGGTTCGGCGCAGCTCACTGTCTGCCCGACCTGCTCGTACGCCTGGCGCGTCGGCTACTTCAACCCCAACTCGAGCCTGACGCTGAAGAACGTCACCGCCAGCAGCAACGGAACGCACACGGTGGTCGTGTACTACACCAGCGGCGACACGGTCAGCCGCTCGATCTTCGCCTCGGTCAACGGCGGCCCGGCGCAGCTTTTCTCCGGCGTCTTCCCGCCCACCGGTAGCTGGGACGGCGTCAAGTCGGCCTCGTTGTCGCTGAACGGCTTCACCGCCGGCCAAACCAACACCATCAAGTTCTCCACCGACGGCTCGCACTCCGCGCCCGACATCGACTTCATCCAGGTGAACTAGCAACACGGCGCCAGAACGAAATCGGGCTCTCCAGGCAACCTTGTGTTGCCGGGAGGGCCCTTTTTCGTATTTTCAGCGTTCGATCCGCGAAGACTGCGGGGTCATTCGGTCACTCTGGACAACCGTTGTCGACAATGACCTCCTCGACCGGACAGGTCTGGGCAGCCTGGCACACGCTGCCGCACTCG
>DASXQB010000262.1:0-11656 GCA_036493295.1 Polyangia bacterium
CGGGCGCTGTCATCCATTCGCGCGGGGTGGTATAGACCCGGTGCCCCAGCCTTCGGGGCCGTCGCGCGGGGGACAAAAATAGGGTCGCATGGAAAAGCGGGTCGTCATTGCCATCGTCATCTGCATCGGGATCTTGTTCGCTTGGATGAAGATCTTCCCGCCGCCAACCGCTCCCACGCCCGCGCCCAACGCCGATAAGTCGTCAGCCGCAACCGCGCCCGCCGCCGCGACGCCAAGTAACGTGCCGGTTCCAGGCACCGCCGCCGCCGCCGGGAGCGCCGGTGCGGAAGCCGCGGCCGCCGCCAATCGGCCCGAAGAGCTGGTCGAGCTCATCACCCCGGCCGTGCGCTTCGTGCTGTCCAGCCATGGCGGGACCCTGCGCCAGGCCCAGCTCCGCGCGCCGAAGTACCTCATGCGCAAGGGCGATCCGGGAAGCGGCCTCGATCTTGTCGCCACCAGCGCCGCCGGTTTTTCTCCCCTGCGCACGGAGTTTCCCAAAGCTGGTTTCGCCCCGCCTTCCGACGGCGCCTGGACCGTCACGCGCCCGGCGGCCGACACCGTCGCCTTCGAGTTCGTCAGCGATGCCGTGCGGATCGAGAAGAAGTACCGCGCCGAACCGGAGTCGTATCGCTTATTGTTGGACATCACGGTCGAAAACAAGACCGACAAGCCGGTTGATCACGACCTGAGCCTGCACGTCTATGGTCACCAGAATCCCGACCAGAAGGGCGGCAGCTTCCTTTCCGGCAGCTCGGCCAACCCGGCGTCGGTCATCTGCGAGGTGGGCGACAAGGCCGAACGGCGTTCAGTCGAAAAGGTGGCCAAGGAGCGTCTGGAAAAAACCGGCAACGTTCTTTGGGCCGGCACCGACGACAAGTTCTTCTTGCTGGCCGCCATTCCCTTTCCTGAATCGCCGCCGCACGAACGGACCTGCGCGGGAACGTCGCCGGCCCCGGACGTCGGCGACGTCTCCTTGCTATTCGGCGAGCGGACGGTGGCGCCGCACGCCTCGACCACCTATCCGTTCATCGTCTTTGCCGGCCCGAAAATTCGCGAGGATCTGGAAAAGATCAGCCCCAACGGCGAGGACGCGCGCCTTCACGAAGCGATCGACGTCAACCTGGCTATTCTTTCGCGCCCGATCCTCTCGCTGCTGAAGTTCTTTCAATCGTTCGTCGGCAACTGGGGCGTGGCGATCATCCTGTTGACCGTCTTCATCCGCCTGCTGACCTTCTATCCCACCCAGCGCTCGCTGCTGTCGGCGAAGAAGATGCAAAAACTGGCGCCGAAGATGGCCGCCATCCGCAAGAAGTACGAGAACGACAAGCAGCGCCAGTCGGTCGAGACCATGAACCTGTACAAGGCTCATGGCGTCTCGCCGTTCGGGGGCTGCTTGCCGAGCTTGATCCAGATGCCGATCTGGATCGCCCTTTACTCGACGTTGAACTACGCGGTCGAGCTGTACCGGTCGCCCTTCATCCTGCACATCCACGACCTGACGGCGAAGGATCCTTACTACATCACGCCGCTGCTGATGGGCGGGGTGATGTTCGCGCAGATGCGCATGTCGCCGGCGTCGCCGGATCAGCAGCAGCAGCAAATGATGGCGGTGATGATGCCCATCATGTTCACCGCCTTCTCGCTGGTGCTGCCGTCCGGGCTGGCGCTGTACATGCTGACCAGTTACCTCATCGGCATCCTGCAGCAGCTCTACGTCAACCACGTCGACCGCAAGGCCAGCGCCACCGCCTAGCAGCGCCGATTCGTGGTATTTTTGCCGCTATGAGTGGGCGGTTGGTGGAGCTCGAGCGCGCGGTCGCCGAATCGCGCCGACGGCTGGAGGGGATCGGCCGCCGGGTGACGGCGCTGCGCCAGTCGCTGGAAGAAGAAGACGTTCCGTTGCTGTTCGAAGACGAGGCCGGCGAAGAGTCCGGCCCGGTCGACGAGTCCGAGCTGAACTTCGAGGCGCTGGACTACGAGGATCCCGAGCGCGGCGGTAGATGAAGGTCTTTCTGCACAGCGGCGACCTCGACGAGATCAGGCACGAACAAAAACGCGGGCTGATCGCCGGAGTCACCGTCGACCCGACTGTCCTGGCCGCGCTGGACGACGGCGCCCGCCGTGACCTCTTGGGCGCCATCGCGGCGTCCTGCGCGGGTCCGGTCAGCGTGTCGGTGCGTGCGGTGACAGGATTGCCTGGGATGCTGGACGACGCCGCGGTGCTGTCCGCGCTGGGGTCCAATCTGGTGCCGGCCTTGCCGGCCACCCCGGACGGTTGGGAAGCCATGCGCCGCTGCGCCGCCCGCGGGATGGCCGCCCACGCCATCGATTGCCAGTCGCCCGCCGACGTCGAACGGGGTGGGCGGGCCGGCGCCCGCTGGGTCTCACCGGCGTTTGTCGACGGCCCGGGCGAAGGGCCGGTACTCAACGCCGCGCGCATGGCCGAGGGAACCCGCCGCACCTACGCGCGGGCGGCCAGCGTGCTTTTGGGACCGCTGTCGCGCCCGGGGCAGGCACTGGAGGCGGCCATCGGCGGCGCCGATGCGGTCAGCGTGGTGTTCGCGGCGCTGCAGAGGCTGCTGGCCGGCGATCGCCGCGCACCGGCCGCCGCCGCCATTCGTTCCTGAACAGCGGGTCGTTGTTCATCGCATGCGTCGCGTTCGCCAGCACGTCAACCCGCTGAAGTCCGATCTGCTGGAGATCGACGTGGCGCAGGTGGTGGCGCCGCCCGGCCGCGACCTGGAGGTCGAGCTGGGCTCGGCCGAGGCGCATTTCTTGATGGATCGCGCCCGCGCCGATCGCCAGCGCCATTGCGTGGGCGTCGAGATCCGGCGCGAGGTGGTGGCGCGGGCGAACAAAGCCTGCCGGGCCGAAGGTCTCGCCAACGTCGAGAGCGTCTTCGCCAACATGTCGGTGGACATGCCGCGGCTGTTCGCGCCGGCGTCGGTGCGGCGGTTCTTCGTGAACTTCCCGGACCCGTGGTGGAAATCGCGCCAGCACAAAAGGCGGGTGGTGTCGGCGGGGCTGGCGGCGGACATGGTGGCGGCGCTGGCCCCGGGCGGCGAGATCTTCGTGCAGACCGACATCTTCGCCATTGCGCTGGAAGCGATGGCCACGCTGGAAGGCGATCCCGCCGGCCGGCTGCGCAACGTCGTCGGTCCGTGGAGCTTCCACCGCGGCAATCCTTACGCCGCCTGCTCGCGTCGCGAGCGCCAGTGCGAGACCGAGGGCACGCCCATCTGGCGGTTGCTCTTCGCCGCCGATTGAGCGGCGCCGCCGGCGCGACCGCGCGTTTATCCCGAGACGGCCAGCTGGATCTCTTCCAGCTCTTTGATCTTGTCGCGGATGACGGCCGCCTTTTCGAACTCCAGCGCCTCCGAAAGATCGAACATCTCTTTTTTCATCGCCGACAGGATCTGCGGCAGCTCTTCGAGCGGGATGTCGGTGGCCTTGGACTTCTTCAGCGGCTTGGACAGGTCGACGAAGTCGTCCTGCGCGGTGCCGGCGAGGTCGGCGATGGCTTTCTGAATGGTCCTCGGCGTGATGCCGTGTTCTTGGTTGTACGCCGCCTGCGTCTTCCGTCGGCTGGCCGTCACGGTCAGCGCCTTCTTCATCGAGTCGGTCTCGCGGTCGGCGTACATGATCACCTTGCCGTGCACGTTGCGGGCGGCGCGGCCGATGGTCTGGATCAGCGAGCGCTCGGCGCGCAGGAAGCCTTCCTTGTCGGCGTCCAGGATGGCCACCAATGACACCTCCGGCAGGTCGAGTCCCTCGCGCAGCAGATTGATCCCCACCAGCACGTCGAACTCGCCCAGGCGCAGGTCGCGCAAGATCTCGATGCGCTCCAGGGTGTCGATGTCCGAGTGCAGATAGCGCACCCGCACGCCGAGCTCGGTGTAGTACTCGGTCAGGTCTTCGGCCATGCGTTTGGTCAGCGTCGTCACCAGCACGCGCTCGCCGGATTTCACCCGCTCGCGGATCTCGCCCAGGAGATCGTCGACCTGCGAGCCCACCGGCCGCACCTCGATCTCCGGATCCAGCAAACCCGTGGGGCGGATGATCTGCTCGACGAACACGCCCTGGGCCTGGGTCATCTCGTACTCGGCCGGCGTGGCCGACACGTACACCGTCTGCGGCGCGCGCGCCTCCCATTCGTCAAAACGCAGCGGCCGGTTGTCCATCGCCGACGGCAGTCGAAAGCCGAACTCGACCAGGGTCTCCTTGCGCGCGCGGTCGCCTTTGTACATGGCGGCGATCTGCGGCACCGTCTGGTGCGATTCGTCGACGAACAGCATGTAGTCCTTCGGGAAGTAATCCAGCAACGTCGGCGGCGGCTCGCCCGGCGCGCGGCCCGACAGATGGCGCGAGTAGTTCTCGATCCCCTTGCAGCGCCCCATCTGTTCCAGCATCTCGAGGTCGTACAGCGTGCGCTGCTGCAGCCGCTGCTCTTCCACCAGCTTGTTTTGCTGCTTGAGCTCCATCAGGCGCGGCCGCAGCTCTTCTTTGATCCCCGCCATCGCCTTGGTCAGCCGATCGGCCGGCGTCACGTAGTGCGAGCCGGGGAAGATCGACACCTCGTCGACCTTGCGCAGGACCTTGCCGCGCAAGGGATCCACCTCGGAGATGGTCTCGATCTCGTCGCCCCACCATTCGATGCGGATGGCCTTCTCACGTTCGTAGGCGGGGAAAATTTCCACCGAGTCGCCGCGCACCCGGAACGTGCCACGCGAAAAATCGACGTCGTTGCGTTCGTATTGAATCTCCACCAGGCGGCGCAGGACGGCGTCGCGCCGCACCTCCACGCCGCGGGCGAGATCGATCTTCATGCCCAGGTACGCCTCCGCCGCGCCGATGCCGTAGATGCAAGACACCGACGCCACGATCAAGACATCGCGCCGGGTGAGCAGCGCATACGTCGCGGCGTGGCGCATGCGGTCTATCTCTTCGTTGATCAGCGAATCCTTCTCGATGTACGTGTCGGTCGACGGGACGTACGCCTCGGGCTGGTAATAGTCGTAGTAGCTGACGAAGTAGTGGATGGCGTTGTCGGGGAACAGCGCCTTGAACTCGCCGTAAAGCTGGTGCGCCAGCGTCTTGTTGTGGGCGATGACCAGGGTCGGGCGCTGGATGCGTTCCACCACGTGGGCCACGGTGAACGTCTTGCCGCTGCCGGTGATCCCCAGCAAGACCTGCGACGGATCGCCGCGCTTGACGCCGGTGCAGAGCTCTTCGATGGCGCGCGGCTGGTCGCCCATCGGGCGCAGCTCGGTTTGCAGGCGGAACGGCGTGGGCAAGGCGTTATAGTGTACGCGATGACGGCCGCGCTGCGGGGGTACTACGCCATCGTCGACGTGACGCCGGCCGAGCTCGGCACCGGCGGTGGCGCGGCGCTGCTGGCCCGCGCCCGTGCCCTGCTGGCGGCGCGGCCCTGCTGCTTGCAGCTACGCGCGAAAGGCAGCGACGCGGCCGCTCTGCGCGACGGGGCGCGGCTGCTGCTGCCGGTGTGCCGTGCCGCCGGCGTGCCGTTCTGCGTGAACGATCGACTGGACGTCGCGCTGGCGGTGGGCGCCGACGTCGTGCACCTGGGCCAGGATGATCTGCCGCTCGCCGACGCGCGGGCGGTGTTGCGTTCAACCGGTCGGCCGATCGTCGTGGGGATCTCCACCCACAATTTGGTGCAGGCACGCGCCGCCGCGGAAGCGGGCGCCGACTACATTGGCTTTGGTCCCGTCTTCGGCACCGCCAGCAAGCAGAACCCCGACCCGATCGTCGGCGTCGAAACGCTGGCCGCGGTCTGCCGCGCGGTGACCGTCCCCGTGGTCGCCATCGGTGGCATCACCTTGGATCGGGTCGCTTTCGTCGCTGCCGCCGGTGCGTCCGCCGCCGCCGTCATCGCCGCCGTGAACCAAGCCGCCGACCCCGCCGCTGCCGGCCGCCAGGTCGCCGCGGCGTTCGCGGGCTAACTTGTGCAGCTGCTCTTCGGCATCTTGCCGAGCGCCTTGATCTGACTCTTGGCATCCGCGGCCCGCGGCGAGCGCGGGTAGCGCTTGACCAGATCCGATAGCAGCGACCGCGCGTCGGTGCAGAACTTCAGCTGGACGAAGGCCGACGACAGCTGCCACATCGCTTCGGGCACCTCCGGCGAGCGCGGATAGACGTCCAGAATCTTCTGAAATTCGGCGGCGGCGTTCGGGTACTTGCTCTCGGCGACGAACGAATTGCCGATGGCCAGGTACGCCTGCGACGAGCGCGGGTCCTGCGGGAACCGCTGGATGAACACCCGGTAGAAACGCCGGCCCTCGTCACGCTGGCCGCTGTTGAGGCGCGACGACGCTTGTTGCCACAGCTGGTCTTTGTCGTCGGGCAGCGACGGCGCCACCTTGTCGACGATCCTGGTCTGGGTCTGCTCCAGCGCCGCCAGGCGGTTGTTCAGCTGCGTGCGGTCGTCAGTGTTCTGGCGATCGCGCTGGTCCTGGGCATGGGAGAGCTCCTCGATGCGCCCTTGCAGAGCGGCGATGTCCGTCTCGGCCTTGGCCGCCTTCGCTCCCACGTCGGCTGAATTGCGGGTCAAAAGCGCGGTGGCCTGATCCAGCACCTTGCGCAGCCGGGCGACCTGCTCTTTGTACTCGACGTCGCGCTTGTCGATGTCGTCCAGCCGCGCGCGAAGATCACCCAGCTCGGCTTTCATCTTGTCGCCTTCGCCGCTGGTCACGCAGGCGGCGGGCAAAACCGCGCCGCTGATCAGGCCCAGCAGAACCAGCAGACGGGGCAGGGCGCCGCCCGGCGACCCGCCCTGCGACCGCCCCGTCACTCGTCGCGCCGGTTGTCGCTCACCGCCAGGTGAAGTCGACACGGCGATCCTGCGCCCAGCTTGGTTCATCGGTGCCCTTGGCGTCCAGCGCCCCGCGCGGCAGCGTGATCATCTTGGTTCCGTCGATGCCCAGCCGGCCCAGGTGATCGCGCACCGATTGGCTGCGCTTTTCGGACAACGCCAGGTTGTACTCTTCGGTGCCGCGCGGGTCGGTGTGGCCGACCAGGGTGGCGGCGCGACCGACCTTCTTCAGGCAATCGGCGTCGACGGCCAGGCGCGCGGTCGCGTCGGTGGTCAGCGCCGATTCGTTAAAGTCGAAGTACACCGGATCCAGGGCGCACTGCTGGGGCGGGGGCGCCGCCCGGCGCTCGGCCACGCAGAAGCCTTCCACGCAGTCCTCGTTTTGTGCGCAGTCGTTCTCGGTCTTGCACGGCTTCTTGGCGGTGCAGGTGCCGTTGACGCACTTCGAACCGCCGGGGCACTCGCTGCTGGCCGCGCAGGGGCGGCAGCGGTTGCCCAGGCACTCCTGGTTGGCCGGACACTGGGATTTGCTGCTGCAGTACCCGGGGATGGCGTCGCACTTGCCGGCGTTGCACTGGCGGCCGGCGCCGCAGTCCGACGACTGCCGGCATTGCTGGCATTTGTGCTCCACGCAGAACTCTTTGTCGTGGCACTGCTCGTCTTTGTCGCAAGACGGGTAGTCGGGTGTACAAGCAGGAACAACGACAACAACAGCGACGGCGGCAATGACGAGCGCCGCCAACAGCGGCGTCGTCGCGTTCAGGACGGTCCTGCTCATGTTTGGCTCCCCCACAAGGGCCGAAACGTACGTTCGCCCCTGGGGAATGTCAACGAATCGGTCCGCGGTCAGGCATAGCTAAGGTTGGGAGCCAACCAGCGCTCAGTCTCGGAAACCGGCATCTTTTTGCGGGCGGCATAGTCTTCTACCTGGTCCCGGCCGATGCGTCCGACCGTGAAATAATGTGCCTGCGGGTGCCCGAAATAGAGGCCACTGACGCTGGCCGCAGGGAGCATGGCAAAGCTTTCGGTCAGGCTGATGCCAACGGAAGGCGCGTTCAGCAGCTCGAACAGCTTTGCTTTTTCGGTGTGGTCGGGACAAGCCGGATAGCCGAAGGCCGGGCGGATGCCGCGGTAGTTTTCGGCGATCAGATCTTCGTTGGAGAGATCTTCACTGGCGCCATATCCCCAGTCGCGGCGGGCACGGGCGTGCAGGCATTCGGCGAAGGCTTCCGCCAGGCGATCGGCCAGCGCCTTGACGATGATGGCGTTGTAGTCGTCCAGCTTCTTTTCATAGTGCTGGGCCAGCTCGGCGGCGCCCAGGCCGGCGGTGACGGCGAAGGCGCCGAGATAGTCGTTCAGCCCGGACGTCCGCGGCGCCACGAAGTCGGCCAGCGACTGATACGGCTTGTCGTCTGACTTGACCACCTGCTGGCGCAGCATGTTGAAGCGCAGCTTTTCGGTGGCGCGGGTTTCATCGGTGAAAAGGACCACGTCGTTGCCGTCGCTTGACGCCGGCCAAAAGCCGTACACGCCGCGCGGGCGCAGCAGCTTGCCGTCGATGATGGTCTTCAAAAGCGCGGTGGCGTTGGCGTAAAGGTCGCGCGCGGCGGCGCCCTGTTCGGGGTGGTCAAGAATCGCTGGAAATCTTCCACGCAGCTCCCAGGCGGTGAAGAAGAACGTCCAGTCGATGTAGCGCACCAGCTCGTCCAGGCTGACGTCGTCGACCACGCGCAGGCCGGTGAACGACGGCGTGGCGATGTCCGCGCGCTTCCAGTCGATGGGCAGGCGGTGCGCGGTGGCGGCGGCGAACGGGAGCAGCGGCTTGGCCTGTTTTTTCCCGTGCAGCTCGCGCAGCTCGGCCTGCTCGACGCGGTTCAGGCGATCGAACTCCACCCGCGCCGTCGCGTCCTTCAAGCGCGACACCACGCCCACCGCACGCGACGCATCCAGCACGTGCACCGTGCTTTGCGAGAACTGGGGCGCGATCTTCACCGCCGTGTGCTGCCGGCTGGTGGTGGCCCCGCCGATCAAAAGTGGGATCTTCATTCCCTGTCGCTCCATCTCCTGGGCGACGTACACCATCTCGTCCAGCGACGGCGTGATCAGGCCCGACAACCCGATCATGTCCGCCTTCTCGGCGACGGCCGTCTGCAGGATCTTCTCGCACGGGACCATCACCCCCAGATCGACGACCTGGTAGTTGTTGCAGCCCAGCACCACCCCGACGATGTTCTTGCCGATGTCGTGGACGTCGCCCTTGACCGTGGCCATCACGATCTTGCCGGCCGAATCGCTGCCGCCGGCTTTTTCTTGCTCCATGAATGGCAGCAGGTAGGCGACGGCGCGCTTCATGGCGCGCGCGCTCTTCACCACCTGCGGTAGGAACATCTTCCCGGCGCCGAACAGATCGCCGACGATGCGCATGCCGTCCATCAACGGGCCTTCGATGATGTGCAGCGGGCGGGCGAATTTTTGCCGCGCCTCCTCGGCGTCCTGCTCGATGAAGTCGACCACCCCGGCCACCAGCGCGTGGCTGAGGCGCTTTTCCACCGTGTCGTTGCGCCAGGCCAGGTCGAGCTCTCGCTTCTTGCCCTGACCCTTGACGCTGTCGGCGAACTCGACCATCCGTTCGGTGGCGTCGGGGCGGCGGTTGAAGATGACGTCTTCCACGCGTTCGAGCAGCGCGGGCGGGATGTCTTCGTACACCACCAGCTGGCCGGCGTTGACGATGCCCATGTCCATGCCGGCGCGAATGGCGGCAAACAAAAACGCCGAGTGCATCGCCTCGCGCACCACGTTGTTGCCGCGAAACGAGAACGACAGATTGCTGACCCCGCCGGAGATCTTCACCCCCGGGCAGGTGGACTTGATGATGCGCGTGGCCTCGATGAAGTTCTTGGCGTACTCGTTGTGCTCGTCGATGCCGGTGGCGATCGCCAGGATGTTCGGGTCGAAGATGATGTCCAGCGGGTTGAAGCCGACCTCGTCGACCAGAACACGGTACGCGCGCTGGCAGATGCTGACCTTGCGTTCGACGGTGTCCGCCTGGCCGGTCTCGTCGAAGGCCATCACCACCACGCCAAAGCCGTAACGCTTGACCGTCTTGGCGCGGCTGATGAACTCCGCTGGGCCTTCCTTCAAGCTGATCGAGTTGACGATGCCTTTGCCCTGCACGCACTTGAGTCCGGCCTCGATCACCGACCAGCGGCTGCTGTCGATCATGATCGGAATGCGGGCGATCTCCGGCTCGGTGGCCACCAGGTTCAAGAACGTGGTCATGGCCGCCGGCCCGTCGACCATGCCCTCGTCCATGTTCACGTCGAGGATGTTCGCCCCGCCGCGCACCTGATCGAGCGCGACCTCCAGCGCCTTGCCAAAGTCGTTGCGCTTGATGAGCTCGGCGAACTTGGCCGAGCCGGTGATGTTGGTGCGCTCGCCGATCATCAGGAAGGTGGTCTCGGGGCGAACGGTCAGCGTCTCCAGGCCTGAGAAGTGCGCGTAGCCGACCTCCGGCTTGGTGGCCGCCGTCGGCACCACGCGCGGCTTGATGCCCTCCAGCGCGCGGCCGATGGCCGCCAGGTGTTCCGGTGTGGTGCCGCAGCAACCACCGACGATGTTCACCAGACCGGACTGGGCGAATTCGCGCAGCAGCGACGCGGTGGTGGGCGGCTCCTCGTCGTAGCCGGTCGCAGCCAGCGGGTTCGGCAGGCCGGCGTTCGGGTAACAGCTGACAAAGCAGGTCGCCGCCTGCGACAGGTCGGCGAGAAACGGCCGCATCTGCGTCGCGCCCAGCGAGCAGTTGATCCCGACCGACAGCGGCCGCGCGTGCTCGACCGAGGTCCAGAAGGCGTCGATGGTCTGCCCAGACAGCGTGCGGCCGCTGTTGTCGACGATGGTCACCGACAGCATCAGCGGCAGGCGCACGCCCTTTTCGTCGAAGACCTCTTCGATGGCCACCAGCGCGGCCTTCAGGTTCAGCGTGTCCGTCGAGGTTTCGGGGATCAGCAGA
Organism: Polyangia bacterium; assembly: GCA_036493295.1. Classification (GTDB taxonomy): domain Bacteria; phylum Myxococcota_A; class Polyangia; order Fen-1088; family Fen-1088; genus DATKEU01. The sequence continues at coordinate 10,842 of DASXQB010000262.1, forward strand.
TCAGCCCCGCCGTCGATGAGTCCGCGCACTTGCTCGGCGTAAGCCGTTTTCAGCGCATCGAAGGTGATGGCGCGAAACGAGGCGTCGTTCACGTCCGGCGACAGTGACAACGTGCGGTTACTGGGACCGATCGCTCCGGCCACGAAGCGCGGTTTTTCAGGCGTGGTGGCGGTCCACTTTGTCGTCGCCGCCTTGGCCAGGCGGGCGGCGGCCACGTTCATTTCGTAGGCCAGTGACTCGAGGCCGTAGTCCGCTTGCGCCACGGCGTTGGCGCTGAAGGTGTTGGTCTCGATCAGATCGCTGCCGGCGGCCAGATACGCCTCGTGAATGCCGGCGATGACGTCGGGGCGGGTCAGCACCAGCAGATCGTTGTCGCCCTTGAGATCCCGATCGTGGTTGGCGAAGCGGTCACCGCGATAGTCGGCCTCGCCGAGCTTGTGGCGCTGGATCATCGTGCCCATCGCGCCGTCCAGCAGCAGAATGCGCCGGGACAACTGATCGCGCAGATACTCTTCGGTGGTTCGCTTGTGCATCGTTGAGTTTTTCTTGGGGCTTCTTATTTGGTTCGGCGCGCCAGTGCGGTGACGACCTGGAAATAAGGAGCGCGGCGTTCGCGAGCGGTGACGTCGCACTGTTCTACGTCCAGGTGGGCTTTTTTCAGCATTTTTCTCAGGGCCGCCGGGGCAAAACCCGGATGGCGGTGGGCGTACGCGCTGGTGACGTCCTGGTGCGCGTGCTGGGCCAGCGTCACCACGGCCAGGCGGCCGCCCGGACGCAGGACCCGCGCGCATTCGCTCAGCGCGCGCGCCGGCGTG
>DASXQB010000263.1:0-16901 GCA_036493295.1 Polyangia bacterium
GCAGATAGCCCCCGCGCGGGGCTAAGGGCACGCGACGCGATCGCGATCAGAAAGTCGTGGATCGATTGCTGCGAACCACGAAAATTCGATGCGGTTCGCTGTAGCCACGGGTTTTTGCGTCTTCGAAGGTTGGTGCAAGTCTTGCCTAGACAGTGCGATGTGCTGATTGATAATCGCGCGATGAATCCTACGGCGGGAAGGACCAGGTGGGGTCGTCTGGCAGGCGTGGTTGGCGTGGCAGGGGTCATGGTCATGACCGGCTGCGGCCAGTCGACCGGCGGCGACGCCTGCTCGGACAAAAGCGGCACCATCTGCTCGTGGGTGGGCACGGGCGGCGAGGGCGCCTTCAACGGCGATTCGCTGGGGATGCGCCAATCCTCGCTGTATTGGCCGATGGACCTGGAGTTCGACGCCACCAACCGGGCGTACATCCTGGACTGGCAGAACCATCGGGTTCGGCGGGTGAACACGGACGGCAAGCTGGAGACGGTCATTGGCACCGACGACATCGGTGACGGTCCGGACAGCGGCGACGAGAAGGACCCGCCCGGCGTTCTCGGCACCACCGTCAATCTGAACCACCCGACTGACATTCAATTCGCCCCCGATGGCACGCTGTACCTGGCGGCGTGGCACAACCACAAGGTTCGGCACTATGACCCGACGACCCAGTTGATAGACATCTCCTGCGGCGCCGGCCCCGGGTTCAAGGGCGACGGCATGCCGGCGGCCGGCGGGTTGCTTTACCATCCGAAAGGCATCGCGCTGAGCCCGATGACGGGCGCGCTTTACATCGTCGACGCGCGAAACTTTCGCGTGCGGCGCATCGCCGCCGAGGCGCCGCAGATCATCGACACGGTGGTCGGCAACGGCACGCTGGGGTTCTCGGGTGACGGCGGTCCGCCGCTGATGGCGGCGTTGAATTTCCAGCAGGCCAGCGACAACCCCGAGCCGGGCGGTGCGGTGGCGCTGGATGCGCAGGACCGCCTGTACCTGGCCGACACCGAGAACGAGCGCATCCGCCGCGTCGACTTTGCCGCCAACACCATCGAAACGATCGTCGGCAACGGCAACGAGGGCTTCTCCGGCGATGGTGGCCCCGCGACCGACGCGACGGTCAACCACCCGCGCGACATCGAGTTCGGGCCCGACGGCAACCTGTACATCGCCGACACGGACAACCACCGCATCCGCATGGTCGACATGACGACCGGGATCATCACCACCGTTGCCGGCAACGGTGACGCGACCTACGGCGGCGACGGCGGGCCGGCGACGGCGGCCTCGCTGTGGCGGCCGTGGGGCATCGCCTTTGACGCCAAAGGTGATCTGTTCATCGCCGATACGTTCAACAACTTGATCCGCAAGGTGGCGCGATGAGAAGCGAACAAGCAAGGCGGACGCGCACGACCGTGAAGGTGGCGTTGGCGTCGTTGATCGCGGTGACGGGCGTCGGTTGCGGCGGCAAACCACAAGACAGCAACACCCCGGCCTGCGTGCCGGCCAGCGGCACCATCTGCACCATCGCCGGCAACGGCATCGCCGGCGACGGCGCCGACGACCAGGCGGCCCTGAACACCAAGCTGTACCTTCCGCAGGACGTGACCATCGGTCCTGACGGGCGGCCCTTCATCGTCGACTGGAACAACCACCGGATCCGCGTCTTGCAGGCGGACGGCACGTTGCACATCGTGGCCGGCTCGGGCGAGCTGGGGCTGAACTCGGACGATCCGTCGACCGATCGCCTGAATCACCCGACCGGCGCGGCGTTCAATCAGGACGGGCACCTGGTGATCGCCGCCTGGCACAACAGCCGGATCAAAGAGGTCGATCTGGCCACCGGCGTTCTGGTCGACACGTGCGGCAACGGCATGCGCGCCTTCTCCGGCGACGGTGGCCCGGCGCCGGCGGCGGCGCTGAACCTGCCGGTCAGCGTGGTGTTCGATCACGATTGGAACATGATCATCGGCGATCAGGCCAACCAGCGCGTGCGCAAGGTCGACCATGCCACGGGCGTCATCTCGACCATCGCCGGCACCGATCCCTGCGCTGATCCCACCATGTGCGATCTCGGCGACGGGGGGCCGGCGACGGCGGCGCATTTCGCGTTTCCGCCGGGGCAAGCGGCGCGTCCGGGCGGCCGGGTGGACATCGACGCCGCCGGCAACCTGTACGTCGCGGACACCGCGCACTTTCGCGTGCGCAAGGTCGACAGCGCCACCGGTATCATCACCACCATCGCCGGCGACGGCACGATGGGCCTGGGCGGCGACGGCGGCCCGGCGACGGCCGCGCAGCTGAGCCCGCTGACCGACGTGGCGGTCAGCCCCGACGGTGACGTGTACATCGCCGACAACGAGAACAGCTGCATCCGCAAGGTCGATCAGGCCGGAATCATCTCGACGGTGGTCGGCCACTGCGGCCAGGAAGGGTTCTCCGGCGACGGCGGACCGACGGCCAGCGCGGTGCTCAATCGTCCGTACGGCGTGGCCTTCGATCCGCAAGGCAACCTTTACATCGCCGACACGCACAACAACCGCGTCCGCGTCGCCTACAAATAGCCATCGCCTGGAGGCCTGATGAACCGCATCTACTATCGATTGGGATTGAGGCTGCTGGTCGGCGTCACCGCTTTGGCGGTCGGGCACCGGCCAGCCAAGGCGTGCGGCGGACTGTTCTGCGATTCGCCGCCGCCGAATCCGTTCGCCCCGCTGCCCATCGCCCAGAGCGGCGAGAACATCGTCTTTGGCGTCACCACCGATCCGAAGACCGGCGTGCAGACCGTGCAGGCGCACATCCAGATCTTCTATTCGGGGCCAGCGGCCAAGTTTTCTTGGATCGTTCCCACCGACGCCGCGCCGACGGTGGGCGTCGGGACCGATCAGATGTTCACTGCCGTGGCCAGCGTGACCCAGCCGAACTATCAGTACGACACCAGCGTCGAGGGAACGTGCAAGCCGGAGCCGCCGGTGAACAACGCCGGGGGATTCGCTGCCGGTTCCGGTGGTTCGTCAGCACCGGTCGATGCAGCAGCGGACGGGGGTGCCAACGGCGTGCAGGTGATCTCGATGGGCTCGGTGGGGCCGTACGACACCGCGGTCATTCATTCCACCGACCGCACCAGCGCCGAACTGGTGAAGTGGCTGACCGACAACGGGTACTACGTCGGCGCCGATGCGGTGGCGATCATCAACGAGTACGTGCTGGAGAATAAATACTTCGTGGCCGTGCGCCTGCAGAACGGGCAGAACGTGCAGTCGATTCAGCCGGTGGTGCTGACCTTCAGCAACGTCGATCCGTGCGTGCCGCTGCGCTTGACCGCCATCGCGGCGGTGGACAACCTGCGCGTCAACCTGTGGGTCCTGGGTGACAGCCGGGCGGTACCGAAGAATTACTTCGAGCTGACCGTCAACGAGACCAAGATCAACTGGCAGGCCGGCGGATACAATTACGCCCAACTGGTGCAAGAGGCCGCCGACGAGGCCGGCGGCAACGCGTTCATCGCCGAATACGCCGGCACCGCGCGCATCCTGGACAAGACGCTGTGGCCGAACCCGCGCATCGATCTGGCGGCGTTGCGCAACGCCACGGATCCGCCGTCGTATCTGCAGCAGCTGATCATCCAGGGCTTGACCGGGACGCCGCAGCTCCTGGCCCTGCTGGAAAAGTTCATCCCGGAGCCGCAGTCGCTGAAGGACATGGGCATCCCCGAGCTGCAGTTCTACAGCAACAACTTCACCTACTGGAGCCAGTACAAGAGTGCCTTCGCTCCCTTCGATGCGAACATGCTCACCGACGCCATCGACGCGGCCATCGTCGCGCCGCTGCGGGACGGGCAGACGCTGTTCGACGCGCATCCGTACCTGACCCGGCTGGCTACGTACATCTCGCCGATCGAGATGACCAGCGATCCGATCTTCATCTTCAACCCGGACCTGCCGGAGCTTTCGAACCACCACCAGGCGGTGGCGCACGTCATGTGCGGCAACCAGGCATATCGGTATTGTGACGCGCCCGTGCAGTGGGTGCTGCCCGGCGGACAGTCGATCTGGTACCAGCACTTCTGCGAAGGCGGCGGCCCGAACGACGATCTGTTGCAGGGCCCGTCGCTGGACATCGCCTACCAGCGCGCCGAAGGGGGCGAGGGCAACCACGTGGCCGACAATGCCGCGCTGATCGAACAGAACCTCACCAAGCACAATCGGGCAGTGGCGGCGGCGCTGGCTTTGCCGCCCAGCGCGTTGATGCCCGACGGAACGCCGGCCACGCCGGTGGGCGGCGTCATGCCGGCTGCGACCGCTGGTGGTGGCGGTGGCTGCGCTTGCAACCTGGGCGACGCGCCGGCGGGCTCGGCGGCGGCGCTGGCGTTGCTGCTGGGGCTGGCCCTGGCGCGAACGCGCCGGCAGCGCTAACGAACGCGCGTCAGCGATAGTCGATGGTGACGATGGTCAGCTCGCGCAGGCCGGCGTGCCATTTGACGATGACGGTGTCGTCCAGCGCCTTTCCCAGCAGCGCGCGACCGACCGGTGACTTCCACGAGACGTCACCCGCCGTGCCGTTGGTCTCGTCAACTCCGACGATGCGGTAGACGAAAGACGCGCCCTCCGCGTCCTGCACCTCGACGGTGGCGCCGAAGAAGACCCTGTCGCGGCGCTTCTGTTCGCACGGGTCGACGACCGCCACATGGTCGAGGCGCTTGGACAGGAAGCGCAGGCGGCTGTCGATCTGGCGCAGCTGCCGTTTGCGATAGATGTACTCCGCGTTCTCCGAGCGATCGCCCTCCGCCGCGGCGTCCGCCAGCGCGTTCACCACCTCCGGGCGTTTCTTTGCCCGCAGAAAATCAAACTCCTCGACCAGCTTTTTGTACCCCGCCGGCGTGATGTAGTTCTTCTCCACCGGCCCCTCCGGCTTCTTCTCCTTTTCCTTCGCCATCTCCCCTCAGCCTATCCCATCCGAATCTGGTATCGGAGGCGGGCTTTGCCCGCCGTTGACTCCGCCTGCCTATAAGGATCCGACCTCGGCTCTTGTCGCTCGGGGTAGGCCCGTCGGAGGGGCGTCAGACCCTCCCACGCGAAATTGGTGGACCTTCTGGCGCGCCCGTTGCAAAAGATCGGGGCCACGTGAACACCCCAGCGCCGCCGAGTTTCTTCGATCGCTTCACCGAACGGCAGATGGCCTTGTTCGTCATCTTGTTCGGGCTCTTGCTGTACCTGCCGCTGGCCGGGACGTACGGCCTGTGGGATCCGTGGGAGACGCACTACTCCGAAGTGGCGCGGCAGATGACCTATCGGGGCGATTTCATCAGCCTGTGGTGGCCGGGGTCGCCGCGCGACCTGGACGTGTTCTGGTCCAAGCCGGTGCTGTCCTTCTGGCTGATGAGCATCGGCATGCACATCGCCGGCGTCGGCCTGCGTGGCGGCGATCCGGGCGAGATGGCCCTGACCTATAAAGCCGAGTGGGCCGTACGCACGCCCTTCGTCCTGATGGGTGTTCTGGGCATCTACGCCGTTTACCTGATCACCGCGCGCTTCGTCAGCCGGCGCGCGGGCGTGCTGTCCGCCATCGTCGTCGCCACCGCGCCGATGTACAGCCTAGTGGCGCGGCAAGCGATGACCGACATGGCGTTCGTCGGGCCGATGGCCATGGCGCTGGCGCTGGGCGGGCTGGCGCTGTTCGACGATGAAGATCAACTGCTGCCGCGCAAGGGCCGCGGCTGGCGTAGCTGGCCGCACCACGGGCTTTTCTATGGCGGCCTGATCCTGTTCGCGCTGGTCTGCATCCCGCAGCTCATCATCGATTCGTATCAGCTGAAGATCGAGATCCCCTTTCGCGACCACAGCGTGAAGATGTACGGGGCGGTGGCGATGATTCCGTATTACCTGGGCTTCGCCGCCTTCGTCTTTCTGGCGGCGCGCACGCGGTACAAGGCGCCGCTTTATCTTTATATCGCCGCCATTCTGTGTGGCCTGGCGGTGCTGGCGAAGGGTCTGGCGGGTCTGGGTCTGCCGCTGATCATCTTTCTCGCTTATCTGGGGTTCACCTGGAACTGGCGGCGACTGCGGCGCGCGCAGCTCATCTATGGCGTGGTGGTGTCGCTGATCGGCATGGCGGTGGTGGCGGTGCCCTGGCACCACGCCATGCTGATCCGCCACGGCCTGCCGTTCTGGAATGAACTGTTCGGTGACAACCACTGGCGGCGGATGGTGCTGGGCCGCCACGGGGATCGCGGCTCGTTCGAGTACTTCCTGCGCGAACTTGGCTATTCGCTGCTGCCGTGGGTGGCGCTGGCGCCGGCGGCGCTGGGTTGGTCGGTGATGCGGGCGTCCCACGCCGGCAGCGGTCCCGAGACGCCGGCCGAGGTGCGCAAGCAAGGGATCATCCGCTTGGGCGCCATCTGGTTCGTCTCGGCGTACACGGTGGTGTCGATGTCGATGACCAAGTTCCACCACTACGTGCTGCCGGCGATCCCGGGCCTGTGCATCGTCATCGGCTGCTTCATCGACGACGTGATAACGCGCGGGGCGCGGCGCATGGCGGCGGCGGCAGCGCTGCTGGGAATTCCGCTGCTGCTGCTGGTGACGGTGGATCTGGTCGACACCAAGAACGCCTCCCAGCATTTTCTCTGGCTGTTTTCGTACGACTACATTCACAACCCGCGCGGCCGGCCCTGGCCGGACGGCCTGGATTTCTCGACGCCGCTGATGGTTTTCTGTGCGCTGTTTCTGATCGCCACGGTCGGGATCATCTTCGCGCGGACCCGCCGCTGGGCGGTGGTGGGGCTCAGCGGCGCCGCGGTGGTGTTCACGTTCTTCCTTTTGGACGTGTACATGCGCGACGTCGCGCCGTACTGGTCGCAGAAGGTGCCGATCGCCGCGTACTACCGCGCTCGCCGCTCGCCGGAAGAACGCCTGGTGGCGTATCAGATGTACTGGCGAGGCGAGACGTTCTACACGAAGAACGAAATCTACGAAGGGCCGACCGAAGATCGCACGGTGTTCGATCAGGACGGCGCCGACGATCGGCTGAAAGACTGGATTGGCCGCCACCACGGAACGCGCCAGTTCTTCATCTTCGAACGCGGCCAGCAGGGTCACCTGCAAGGTCTGCTGCCGACAGAAGCCCGCAACAGCTTCAAGGTCATCGACAGTCAGAACAACAAGTTCTCGGTCGCCCAAGCCGATCTCTGATGCGCCCGGCGGTGCAGGCGCGTCTCGACCGCTATGTCGAACGCGGCGGCGCCGTGCCTGGACCGGAGGCCGAACACGACGTCGCCCGGCGTCTGCTGCAGGCGATCGTCGAAAGCGGCGATTTTCTCACCGAGCTGCTGCTGGCCGACGTGAACGCGCTGGCGGCGCTGGCCGCGGATCCCTGGTTGTGGCAGCCAAAACCGGCCGAGCTGATCCGCGCCGCGGTGGTGGCGGAGGTCAGCGGCGCGACCGATTTCACCGACTTCAAACGCCGCTTGCGGGTGGCGCGCCGGCGCGAGGTCCTGCGCATGGGCGCGCGCGAGTTCGGTTGGGGTACGACGCTGGAGGTGGCGCGCGAACTGTCGGACTTCGCCGAGGCGTGCCTGGACGAGGCATGGCGTTTTTGCGACGGCGAGCTGCGCCGCGAGTACGGCGAACCGATGACCGGCGAGGGCCCGGCGACGTTCGTCGTGCTGGCGATGGGCAAGCTGGGCGGCGATGAGCTGAATTTTTCGTCGGACGTCGACGTTTGTTATTTCTACTCGTCGGACGCGGGTGAAGCCGGCCGGATCAGCCTGCACCAGTACTTCAGCGAGCTGTCGCGCCGGATCACCAACGCCATCGAAGAGAAGACCGCCGACGGAACCATCTTTCGCGTCGATCTGCGCCTGCGGCCGGAAGGCCAGAACGGTCCGCTGTGCAATTCGCTGCCGGCGGCCGAGCGTTACTACGAAACTTTCGGGCGAACCTGGGAACGGCAAGCCCTGCTGCGCGCCCGACCGTGCGCGGGTGACCACGCCTTGGGACGCGAACTGCTGGATGCGCTGGAAGGGTTCATCTACCCGCGCCACATCGAGGCCCAGACCGTCGACGACATTCGCGCCTTGCGAGCCATGTTTCGCGCGCAGGGCGACGCCGCCACGCTGGGCGACGACGGGCCGGCCGGCTTCGACGTCAAGCTGGGGTCAGGCGGCATTCGCGACGTCGAGCTGGTGGTGCAGACGCTGCAGCTGCTGCACGCGGGAAAGCGCCGCGATTTGCGCGATCGAACGACGCTGTCGGGCTTGCACAAGCTGCTGATGGCGGGGCTGATCTCCGATCGCGAGGCGAAGACGCTGGCCGAGGCCTATCGCTTCTGGCGGCGGCTTGAGCACCGCGTGCAGATCGAAGACGGCGCGCAGACCCATCGCCTGCCCGCCGACGACGAGGCGCGCGCCTGGTTCGCCCAGCGTCTGGGGTTCGCCGCGCTGCCGGCGTTCGATCAGGCGGTGGCCGCCCAGCGCGCGGCGGTGCAGGCCATCGCAGCCACGTTCAACGATCCGGCGCCGCAACCGGGCGACGCGGTCTTGCGCCTGCTGGATCCGGCGCTGCCGCGCGCAGAGATGGAGCAGCGGCTGGCGGCGCTGGCATTTTCCGACGTGGAGAGCGCGGCCAACAGCCTGGAGCTGGTGCGCGGCCGCATCCCGCCGGCGTTCCTGGCGGCGGCGGCGGCGTCACCCGATCCGTCGCGGGCGTTGACCCATTTTCGCGATCTGACCATGCGCGGGTCCACCGGCTTGATGGCGCTGCTGCGCGATCACCCGCAGCTTCTGCGCATGCTGGCCACGTTGTTCGGCACCAGCGAGCGATTGTCGTCGCTGCTCATTCAAAGACCCGAAATGTGGGAGTCGCTGGTCGACAACCTGGGCGCGCGGGTTCGCACGCCGGCCGAGCTGGCGGCGGCCTTGCGGGCGCGGTTGGCCGCCGTCGACGGGGGCGATGATGGCGGAGGCGACGGCGACGAAGAAGATCGCCTGCGCGCCGTGCGCCGCTTTCAGGTGGAAGAGCTGCTGCGCATCGGCCTGCACGATGTCTCAGGCAATCTGGATCCGGCGGCGATCTCGGAGCAGCTAACCGCGCTGGCCGAGACCTGTCTGGGCGAGGTGATGGGCATCGTGCTGCCGGCGTTGCACGCGCGTTACGGTCAGCCGCGCGCCGCACTGACCGTGCTGGGCCTGGGCAGCCTGGGTGCGCGCGAGATGCGCTATGGCTCGGATCTGGATCTGGTGTTTCTCTACGGCGCCGAAGGTGAAAGCAACACCGGCATCGACCACCGCGAGTGGTACGCGCGCGCCTCGCAGCGGGTGATCAATGCGCTGCAGGCGTTGATGGAAGACGGCCGCCTTTATCAGGTCGACACGCGCCTGCGCCCGTCGGGCGAGCAAGGCCTGCTGGTGACGTCGTACGCAGCGTTTGTGCGCTATCACGAGCGCGAAGCGGCCGGCTGGGAGCGGGCGGCGCTGCTGCGCGCGCGCGTCGTCTTCAGTACCGAGGCCGTCGCTGGCGTGGACGCCTTGGCCGCCACCGTCGCCGGCATTGCTTTCGAACGCGCCTTCGACGAACAGAAATTCCGCGCCGACCTGCGCGCCGTGCGCGAGCGGGTGGAAAAAGAACGGGGACGGGTCCCGCGCGGCTCGCGCCATCTGCGCTTTGATCCGGGCGGCATCATGGACGTCGAATTTCTGGTCGCCCTGGGACAGCTGCGCGGTGGTGCCAGCGATCCCGGCTTGCGCACGACCACCACCATGGTCGCGCTTGATCGTCTGGTGCAGCTTGGCTGGCCAGCGGCGCTGCGCGAGGACTATGCATTTTTGCGGCGGCTGTCCATGCGCCTGCGTCTTTTGCGCGACCGCCCGGAAGAGGTGCTGAGCCCCGCGGATCAGCTGGCGCTGGCCCGCACGCTGGAACGCGAACCGGCGCCGTTGTTCGAAGAGCTCGACCGCCGGATGGTCCGCGTGCGCGAGATCTTCCGCGAACGGTTTTGAGGGGCGCGAGGCGCGAAAGTCGATCGCGCGAAGGCGCGAGAGTGGTTTGTCCGGCCGTCTTTACGGCGCCGACGCCACCTTGGCCGCGCCCAGCAACCCCAGTTGCGGGTGCGTGACGACAAACGCCGGAATCTTCGCCACCAGCGGGTGCAGACGGCCTTTGCGCTCGAAGGCCTCGCGGAAGCCGCCTTTTTGCAGGTAGGGCAGAACCCGCGGGGCGATGCCGCCGGCGACGAATACGCCGCCGGTGGCCAGCAAAGTCAGCGCCAGGTTACCGGAGACCGCGCCCAGCACCTGACAGAAGATGGCCAGCGCCAGTTCGCAGATCGGATCGCTGCCGGCCAGTGCCCGCTGGGAGATGGCCGCCGCCGGGTCGTTGCCGGGGCCGCGATCGCCCAGCGCCGCGGTGGTGTCAGGGCGGATCAATGACTGGCAGGCTGGTTCTTGCGCCAAGAAGCCGAAGATGTCGACCAGACCCTGGCCCGACAACACCCGCTCGCACGAGGCGCGGCCGTATTTGGTGGTCAGGTATTGCAGCAACGAGATCTCCAGGGCGGTGCGGGCCGGAAAATCCGTGTGGCCGCCCTCCGACGAGACCACTTGATAGCGATCCTCCGATGCCGACCAGACTAGAAACGCCTGGCCCAGGCCCGTGCCGGCGCCCAGCACGGCGATTGGGCCGCGATCGGCCGGCGGCCCGCCGCCCAGCGGGACCAGAAAATCCGACGAGACGGCGGTGACGCCCAGGGCAGCGGCGTAGAAATCATTGACCAGCGTGACGCGCGGGATGCCCAGCTTCTGCCCGATGGCCCGCCCGTCGATCACCCACGGCAGGTTGGTGGCGCGGCAGATGTTGTTTTCTACCGGGCCGGCGATGCCGAAACAGGCGCGTTCGATACTGGCGCCTTTGGCTTTGTCGTGCAGGAAGATCTCGGCGATGGCATCCAGCGATGCGTGACCAGCGGATGGGTAGGTGTGCTCCGCCACCACGCTAAACGTCGGTTTGCGGCCGCCGTCGCCAGCCTTGCCGTCGATCAAAGCCAGCCGCGTATTGGTGCCGCCGATGTCGCCCGCCAGTACGATCATGATCCCTCTTTCGTGGTTACGTTGCGCCAAGAGCGCCGGCCGCCGTTCGATCGCACAGGATGCTAACAGAGCCGGCACGGCGGCGGATGATCGCCTGGCTGGGAAGATCACGCGGGCGCTCCGGGCCTTCCAGCACGGCGCGCAGCGAATCGGCTTTGTCGGCGCCGGCGATCAGGAACAGCACGGCGCGGGCGCGCAGGAAAACCGGATAGGTCAGGGTGAGGCGGCGGGTGCCGAGCTTGGCGACGGTGACCGGCACGCACAGGCGCTGCCATTCGTCGAGGGCGGTGGTGCCCGGGAACAGGGACGCGGTGTGGCCGTCGGCGCCCATACCCAGGATGGCCAGATCCAAAACCCCCTCCGCGCTTTCGGTGAACTGGCGCAGCTGCCCTTCGTATTCGATTGCGGCGGCATCGAGATCGACGGCCTCGCCCTTCATTCGGTGAACGTTGCCCGCTGCGATGGGCGCGCGAGACAACAGCGCCTGGAGAGCCATCCCGTAGTTCGAATCGCGATGGTCGGGGGGGACGGTTCGCTCGTCGCCGAAGAAAAGCTGCGTCCGCGACCAATCGATGGCGTCCATCGGCTCGGTGGGCGCGGCCAGGAGCTCGTACAGCATGCGCGGCGTGGAGCCGCCGGCCAGGGCCAGCGACCAGCGCTGGCGGGCCTCGATGGCCGCGGCCGCCGAGCCGCGCACCAGCCGCGCCGCCTCGCGCGAGAGGGTCGGCAGATCGTTGCAGACGACGACGGTCGGTTTACTGACGGCGTCGTTCATGGCTCGAGCCGTTCGCCCAGACGCGCGGCCAGGGTCAGACAACGGCGCATCAGCGGATCGCGGCCGCGCGGCCCGACGGCGGCGATGCACAGTTCGGCCGTGCTGCGCGAATCCAGCTTCACCGACCGCGGCGGCGCGATGGGGATCTCCAGCTTGGCGTGGTTCTGGGCAGTGCGGGTGACGGTGTACCGTTCGCCGGTGGCGGAGGTCAGCTCGATGGCGACGATGCCGCTGGTGCCGCAGGTGTCGTCCGAGGGGGAGAGCTCGACCAGCACGGGTGGCGGCGCTTGGTTTGGCTTGCTGCGATCGCCGCTAGCGCCACTGTCACTGTCACTGTCGCCGGCGGTCCGGCGGAAGCGAAGCTGACGCTGGCCTTGCGGAAGCGTCTTGCCGTCCAGGACCTCCCATTTCATCTGGCCGGCCAGCCAGGCAGTCAGCAACAATCCACTGACCAGGCTGTGCCGCCGGTGGCGCACCACCACTCGCGTCGCCGAACGAAGCGGCCCGCCGCCCACCGGCGGATCGAACAGGCCGGCGAACAGCAGGCGAAAATTGTCCAGCCGCGCCCAGCCGAGATCGGCGATGTCGACGCGGCACAGATCCAAGATGCGTTCGAGCGAACGCAGATCGCCGATGCCGCGGCAACGGCCGGTGTCGACAACCAGGCGTTCGGAGACCGGTAAAAGCTCGCGCGTCAGCAGCGTCTCGGTCAGGGTGCTGTCGATCCAGAAGATCGCCGTGGGCAGGCTGGGGATCTGCAGCGCTCGCACCAGCGCGCCGAAGTGTTCCTCCGCACCGCCGCGGCCGGTGAGGATGATCTCCTCGGAATAGACGGTGCGCGCGCCGCTGGGCCGCGACACCACGTTGCTGCCGATGCTGGCCCGCAAGGTGTCCGCGTCGCCCGCGCCGCTGCTGCCGCTGTCGACGCCGCCGCTGTGCTCGTCGTCGGCGTCCCGACACAGGACGATCACCCGCGCCGGCACCGACGGGGCCATCTCGTCGACCAGCTCGCGGGTCCAGCGCAGCGACTCGGCGCCGTGGGCGGGGACGATGATGTTCCACAGCGCGGCGCGCGACAGCGCCGTCTGCTCGCGGGGGGCGTGCGCCTCCGTGTCGCTGGCCGGGGCCTCGGCCCGGCTGGCGTCCTGCCACAGCGCCGCCAGCTCGCGTTCGATGCGGCCCACCTCGACGGTGATGGACTCGCCGCGCGAAAACCGTTCGATGTTCGAGGCGCTCATGGCCGCCGCCAGTGCCGACCGTCGCCGTCGATCAAGCGTTCGGCGGCTTCTGGTCCCCAGGTGCCGGCTGGGTAGGACGGCAGCGGCGGCGCGCCCGGTCGCCCAGACTGCTCGGCCCAATGCTGGTGAATCCGGGAAATCCAGGTCCAGCTTGCCTCCACCTCGTCGGCGCGGGTGAACAGCGTGCCGTCGCCCAGCATGCAGTCCAGGATCAACCGTTCGTACGCCTCGGGCGGCTCGACGCCGAACGAAGCGCCGTAACGGAACTCCATCGTCACCGGCGCCACCTCCATCGCCGGCCCCGGCAACTTGGAGCCGAAGTTCAGCGAGATCCCTTCGTCGGGTTGAATGCGAATGGCCAGCACGTTGGGGCGAATGGCGCTGCCACGGCTTCCGCCGAACAACAGCTGCGGCGCCTCTTTGAAGTGGATGGCGATCTCGGTGACCCGTTTGGGCATCCGCTTGGCCGAGCGCAAATAGAAGGGCACGCCCGCCCAGCGCCACGAATCGATGAAGAACTTCATCGCCACATAGGTCTCGATCTGCGACGTGGGGCTGACGCCCGGCTCTTCTCGATAGCCGGGCACCTTGCGCCCGCTGATGGATCCGGCGCCGTACTGCGCGCGCACGATGTGCGCGTCCATCTCGCTGGGTTGAATCGGGCGCAGCGCCTTTAGCACCTTCAGCTTCTCGTCGCGGACAGCATCAGGTTCGAAGGCCACCGACGGTTCCATCGCCGCCAGGCTGACCACCTGGAACAGATGGTTTTGCACCATGTCGCGCAGGATGCCGGCCTGTTCGAAGTAGCCACCGCGCCCTTCCACGCCCACCGTCTCGGCGCCGGTGATCTGCACGTGATCGACATAGCGGTTGTTCCACACCGGCTCGAAGATCCCGTTGGCGAACCGGAAGACCAGCAGGTTCTGGACCGTCTCCTTACCCAGGTAATGGTCGATGCGGTAGATCTGCTTTTCGGACATCGTCTCGTGGATCTCGGCGTTCAGCCGGCGGGCGGTGCCGAGATCGACGCCGAACGGTTTTTCGATGATCACCCGGGCAAAACGGTCAGGCTTGGTCTCGCTGGATTCGCGCGGCACCAGACCCGACAGGCCCAGGTTCCGCACCACGGTGGCGAACGACGAAGGCGGCGTCGACAGATAGAAGACACGGTTGCCGGGCAGACCCAGGGCGTGTTCGATCTCGTCCAGGCGTTTCTTCAGCGCCATGAACGACGCCAGATCGTCGTAGCTGCCTTCTTGATAAAAAATGTTGCGAGCGAACGCCGACCACAGCTCGGGATCGACGGGACGGCGGCGGGCGAACTCGTCGCAGCCTTTGCGCATTTCTTCGCGGAAGGTGTCGTCGCCAAGTGGCTTGCGGGCGTAACCGACGACGGCAAAGCGCGCCGGCAGCAGGCGTTCGCGGGTCAAGCTGTACAGCGCGGGCAGAAGCTTGCGCTTGGTCAGATCGCCGGAGGCGCCGAAGATCACCATGGTGGTGGGCTCCGGGATGCGCTCCTGCTCCAGGCCCTCGCGCAGCGGATTCGGCATGGGAATGGTTGGGGCGGTCACGGCGTCACGATCCTTTTTTTTCGGGTTCCGCCGCCGGCGGCGTGTTGACGTTGACGGCGATGACGGGCTCCTCGCGTTCGTATCCGCGCAGCTTGCGGAAGCGGCGCGAGGTCCCCGGCACGGGCAAATTTAATTCTTCGGCCCGATCAAGATACTCCTGCACCACGCTGACCACCGTGCCGTGCGACCAGGTCAGCGGCGCCACCGACAGCGGCTGGCCGGTGAACGGATCCACCTGTTCGGCCAGCACGCCGGACGGCAAGCGGCGCTTTTCCACCCAGGCCAGGTATTCCAGCGCGCGGTTAAGGTCAGCGCCGGTCTTGGCCCGCGCGATCTCGTACTGCGCCAGCCACAGCGTGCAGATGAACCAGGGATTGCCCGGCACCTGCGCCGTGTCCTTCGCGACCTGGTGGTAGTAATCGTTTTCGTAACGAGCCAGCCCGCCCACGTCGGTCTTGCACCACAGGCGATCACGGACGGCCTTCATTGTGGCTTCTACGCGCGGGTCGTCAGCCGGATACGCTCCAAAAGCGAAGGTGCCGTACAAAGACGCGTCGATGGTGCCGTCGACCGTAACCTTGCCGTCGGCATCGAACTGCACCATGCGGGCGAACCGCCCCAGCTCCGGGCGCCATAGATACTGGTCCATGCCTTGGCGAATCTCCTGCGCCGCCTGTTCATACTGCGTGGCCAGCGCGGTTTCCCCAAAAATGTAGGCGAACTCGGCGGCGCCGTGCAGCCCGCCGATCACCGACGCGCAGGTGAAGGTCATCACCCCACGACGCTCTTCCCACAGGTCATAACTGGGCAGCGGCAGCTTGGTGCGCGGATCGCGGTAGCGCACCATGAACTGCGCTGCCTTCTTCACCAACCGGCCGTACAGGCTTTGGATGTCCTCGACGTCGCGGTAACGGCGAAAATGCCGCCACAGCGCCCACAGCACCAGCGCGGTCTCGTCTTCCTGGATGGGCAACTGCGGGCGCATGATGCCGTCGGGCCCGATCGCCGCCCACGGGTGCCACGACGATCCCAAAGTGCCGTCCGGTTGATATTTGTGCAGCAGGTATCCGTCGGGCATCAGTGCGTCGGCGCAGAATTCGAAAAATCGCCGCGGCGGTTCCTGATGCCCGGCCAGATCCAGCGCGTGCGAGACCAATGCCCCATCGCGCGGCCACAAGTACGAGTACGTGTCGCGAGCGAAGGCGGTGATGTCGGTGTCGTTGGCGGCGATCACCGCGCCGCCGTCGTCGATCTGCGTGCGCAGGATCAGCAGCGATCGCTTGTAGAGATCGATCACCGACGGCGGCAGATTGAAAAACTCCAGCGGTTCCTTGCCGGCCCACAGCTTCCAGTAGCAGCGCGTGCGCTCGAGGTAGGCGCCTGGGCCGCGTTCGACGATCTTCTGGTTCAGCTCGCAGACTCCTTCCCACGAACCTTTCCAGCGCGGCCCGACGGCGATCCAGTAGTAAACCTCGGCGGAGCCGCGGCCGGGGACGATGGCGCGGGTGGCGATCACCGAATCCACCGCGCCCTGGGCGATGGGGCTGCCGCTGAGGTTGCCGTCGTCCTCGGCGTCGCGCCAGGTACCGTCCTTGCCCGGCTGCCCTTTCTGTCCCACCGCCCAGTAACGGACGCCGGGCGTGCCGTTCACCGACAAATTGGCCAGGAAATAGCGGTTGCCTTTGTAGTGCACCACCGCCTGCGATTCGGGATCGTAGGCGGCGGTGTCGCCGACGTCGGTCTCGCCGATGCGCAGATCCAGATGGAAGAAGACCCGGATCTCGCGGGCATCGTCGCGCAGGTTCTGCACCAGCACCCGCCGCACGAACAGCGAGGCGTGAAAATCCACGCAATCAGAAGAGGTGAGGGCGATGCCCAGGCCGTCGTGGCGGCATTGGACCTGCGTGACCAGCGTGTCCTTTTCGTACGTCAGGCTGAGGTTCCAGCCGTGGTTCTTCTCCACCCACGAAAACTGGCCGTCGACGAAGACGCCGAACCGACAGACGTGACCGGCGACGTGGTTCTCCTTGCCGACGTGCGGATAGAACAGATCGCGGATGCGATAGTCATCGTCGAAGTTGATCAGCAGTCGGCCATTACCAATGGGAAGATCGCGCGGCATGTGAAGAAAGTCGGAGCAGCATGTCAGGGTTTCAGCGACGGTGTAAAGCGGGGCGCGAGCGTCGCCGACGAACGCAGCGTCGGCGGAGCGGCGCCGACGCGTGTTAGGTTGCCCGGTC
>DASXQB010000264.1:0-13521 GCA_036493295.1 Polyangia bacterium
GGGCGACGCCGCCAGCGTGAAGTCCTGCGGGCGCGGTACGACGTTGACGGTGACGTCTTTGAATTTCACCTCGACGCCCTGGTCGAAGCTCTGGCTCCCTTCGGCGAAGCGGATGACGCCCGGCAAGCGCATGGTGCTGACCGATCGCCGGTCGTCGTAGGCGCTTTGCCACAGCCGGTTCTTGCCGTCGTCGCGCACCACCGCGATGAGATCGCGATCGCGACCGTGGTCTTGAAAATAAAGCCAGGTGCGCCGCCCGCCGGCGTCGGTGCGCAACAGGACGTCGGCGCCACGCTCGGCGTCCCAGCTCACCTGATCGGGTTTGTCGTCCGCCGGCGGCTCCAGGTGCACATCGCCCAACAGGATGGCCGCCACCTCTTCCGGCAAAAGCGGGATGCGGATCAGCGCCGCCACGTTGGCAGGGCAGGCCGGGCCCTGGTGCAGTTCGTTTTTCTGCAGATCCAAAAGCGAAAAGCGCGTCCCGTCGGTGGTGAGGATCGAAACCGTCCCTTGCAAGCTGACCTCGGCTTCGAAACGCAGCTGTCCGGCCCGGGTCACCAGCATCAGCACCGACGCCCGCAACCGCTGGTCATCGATCCAGCTGGTGGCGCGGACGCGGGCGTTCATGGTGCGGACGGCGGCCTGGCGCGCGGTCAGTGCGGCCAGAAGCTCGGCCGCCGATGGGCCGGGCGTCGGCCGTTGCGCGGGCGGCGGATGGTGGCAGCCGCCGCCGGCAGCGACGACGACCAGCGCGAAAACGAAAAAGCGCCGCGCCACCACCGTCGGTGGGCGGCCGTGCGCGCAGGTCTTTCGCCCGTTCATCGGCCGGCGGCGCTCTTGGCGTCCAGCGTGCGCACCCGATCCTGCAGCTCGCGGGCGATCCGATCCGACGGAGAGCGATCCAGGGCCTGGCGATAGATCTCCAGCGCCCGCGTCGGCGCGTGCTGGCCGGCGGCCAGATCGCCAAGGTGCTCGAGGATCTCCGGGTCGCCGGGTTCCAGACGATTGGCCTGCTCCAAAAACTGCGCCGCCCGCGGCAAATCGCCGGCGCGGAAGTAGGCCCATCCCAGTGAATCCAAGATTCCGCCGGTTCCCGGATTGAGCGCGATCGCCGCTTGCAGTTGCCGGGTGGCGCGCGGCAATTCGAAGGAATGCTCGGCCGAGACGAAGCCGATGAAGTTCAGCGCTTCGACGCTGCGTGGATCCCTGGCCAGCACCTTTTCTGCCAGGGTCAGCGAGGCGCGCCAGTCTCCGCGCCGGTCTTCGACCGAAGCGCGCGCCATCAGCAACCGCGCGTTGCTGGGATCTTTGGCCAACCCGTCATCCAGGCGGCGGGCGGCGCGGGCAGCGTCGCCGGTCTTTTCGTCGATCAGGCTGCGGTTGATCAACAGCGACGCCCGCGCGTCGGCGTCGGACACCGAGCCGAGCTCCTGATCGATCAACTTTCCCGCTTCGTCGGTCTTGCCTTCGTCGCGCAAGAGCTCGGCGGCGCGCAGCCGAGCCTCCAGGTAATCGGCGGCGTCGGGCTGTACCGACAGGTAACTCATCACCGCCGCTGCGCGGTTGCCGCTGTCGGCCTGGGCGGCGCCCACCAGCAGGGCGACGTGGCCGGCGTTCTCGCCGGCGCGCAAGGCCTTGTTGGCCAGGGCCAGCGCCCGATCCCAGCGTTTGGCGGCGCGCTCGATGCGGCTCATTTGTTCCAGGCTTTGCCGGTCGCCGCCCTCGGCGGTCAGACGATCGGCCACTTCAGCGGCTTCGGCGACGTCACCGCGCGAGGTCATCCAGCCGACGAAGGCGGCGGCGATCTCCAGCGGCGAATCCGACCGATCCATCGCCTCGCGAAAGCTGGCCTTCGCTGCGGCGACCGACCCGCGCGCGACCTGCAGCTCCGCCAGCATCAAACGCGATTCGACGTCGCCCGGTTCTTGCTCCAGGGTGGCGCGCAGGCTGGCCTCGGCGTCGTCGAACTTGCCCAGCGCCCAGGCCAGCGCCGACAGCTGGATGCGCGCGCGCTGCGAATCGGGCTCGCTGCCGACCAGTTGCCGGGTGGTTTGAAAGGCGGCATCTATCTCCAGGGCGACGATTTCCTCGTCGGCCAGATCCAGATAGGCGCGCTCCGCCGCTTCGGGATCGTCGTCGTCGACGGACAGGGCCACCGCATGGCGCAGCGAATCCAGCGTGCCGGCGATGTCGCCGCGCGCTTGTTTCAGGTGCGCGCTGGCCACCCAGCCGTCGACGGTGGGCTCGATGTGCAGCGATCGCCGCACCTGATCGCCGGCGTCTTCCAGGCGCCCCAGCTTCAAGAAAAGCTCGGCCAGGTGGGCGTTCAATTCGGGCGCGTCGTTGTCGAAGGGCAGGGCGCGCTGCAGTTCAGCGGCGGCTTCTTCCCAACGCTCTTCCTCTTCGTACAGCAGCGAGCGCGTGACGTGTTCGTAGGCCGTCGGGCCGATCGGGCGCGAGGCCACGATGCGACCGTTGACCAGCTTGGTGACCGGGCGAGGCGCGGTGGCGCAGCCGGCGATCGCCGCCGCCCCACCCAGAAAAGCCAGCAGCCTGATCGCACCGGCGAAGCGACAGCCGGCCTTACCCATCATAAGGGGATGTTACCGTGCTTTCGGGGCGGGTTGTTGTCACGCTTGTTCTGCAATACCGCCAGGCCGCGACAAAGTTTCGCCCGGGTTTCACGCGGCCGGATCACCTCGTCGACGTAACCCAGCGCCGCGGCCGAATACGGGTTGGCGAACTTCTCGCGGTATTCGGCCTGGTAGAGAGCGCGGGCGGCGGCCGGGTCGGCGGCCTTGCCGAGCTCGTCGCGAAAGACGATGTTCACCGCCGCGTCAGGGCCCATCACGGCAATCTCTGCCGACGGGTAGGCAAAGCCGAGATCGCCGCGGATGTGCTTGGACGACATGACGTCGTACGCGCCGCCGTAGGCCTTGCGCGTAATGACGGTCAGCTTCGGCACGGTGGCCTCGGCGAAGGCGTACAGCAGCTTCGCGCCATGTTTGATGATGCCGCCGAACTCTTGCGCGGTGCCGGGCAGAAAGCCGGGCACGTCGACGAACGTGCATATCGGGATGTTGAAGCAGTCGCAAAAACGCACGAAGCGGGCGGCCTTCAGCGACGCATTGATGTCCAGGCAGCCGGCCAGGTGTGCGGGCTGATTCGCCACCAGTCCCACCGGGCGGCCGTCCAGGCGAGCGAAGGCGACCACGATGTTGGGCGCGTACTCCGGCTGGATCTCGAACAGGCGGCCGTCGTCGACCACCCGGGCCAGCAGGTCCTTCATGTCGTACGGCTTGGCCGCGTCGGCGGGGATCAGCGTGTCCAGGGCGCGATCCTCGCGATCGGGTTTGTCGCGGGTGGGCAGGCGCGGCGGATCCTCGCGGTTGTTCTGCGGCAGATACGTCAAGAGCTCGCGCAGGGCTTCCAGGCAGGCCGCCTCGTCGGCGAAAGCGCCGTGGGCGACGCCCGAGCGCGCGGCGTGGGTGTGGGCGCCACCCAGTTCTTCTTTGGTCACCTCTTCGTGGGTGACGGCTTTGATCACCTCGGGTCCGGTGATGAACATGTAGCTGGTCGATTCGACCATGAAGATGAAATCGGTGATGGCCGGCGAGTACACCGCGCCGCCCGCGCACGGGCCCAGGATCGCCGACAGCTGCGGTACCACGCCCGACGCCAGCGTGTTGCGCAGGAAGATGTCGGCGTAACCAGCCAGCGACGCCACCCCTTCCTGAATGCGCGCTCCGCCCGAATCGTTGAGGCCGATGATCGGCGTGCCCGTCTTCATGGCCAGGTCCATCACCTTGCAGATCTTGCGCGCATAGGTTTCGGACAGCGATCCGCCGAATACGGTGAAGTCCTGGGCGAACAAGAACAGCGGGCGGCGGTGGACCAGGCCGTGGCCGGTGACGACGCCATCGCCCAGGATTTTATTTTCCGCCATGCCGAAGTCGGTGCAGCGGTGGGTGACGAACTTGTCCATCTCGACGAAGCTGCCGGGATCGCACAGAAGCTCGATGCGTTCGCGCGCGGTCAGGCGGCCAGCCTTGTGCTGACGGGCGATGCGCTCGGCGCCGCCGGCCTCGAGGGCGCGGGCCTCCATCGCGTCCAATCGCTCGACCGGCGTCAGCGGCGCGCTGGCTGGCTTGCCGGTCTTGTCGTCCTTGTCGTGCGCGCTCATCCGGGCAGACCGAGGCGCGAGGCCATGTACTTGCGCACGGCGGCCCGATCGGCCTCGGGCGGTTCGATGAAGAAAAGCTCGCGGCCTTCAGATCTTTCGGCGGCGTCGTCGTCCTCGTCGGTGTTGCCGACCTCGGCGCGCACGGCGATGAGGGTGGTCTCTTCGGGCAGAGCGAAGCGGATCTGCACCGGGCGCCGCGGTTCGAAGGGCGCCGGCCGCTGCAAGCGCACGCCGTCCTCGCCGATGCTGCGCGCCAGCCGGAAGGCGCGGCGCCCATCGGCGCTGATCTCGACCGGGATCGCGATGGGAACGCGCAGGCTGCTCATGCGGGGCGAAATGATAGCACCGAACGGCTAGCGCCTTTCTCGGGCGCGGCGGGCCGTGGCGCGCCGGCTTCGCTGTCGCGGGGTAGCCGCGCACGCAGCGACAGGCGCACGCCACAAAATCCCCCCTCTAGCCGACTACCTTCAACTTGCCGCCACCCGCGCCGCCGCCGCCGCCATCGCCCGCGCCGCCGGCCCCGGTGATTCCCGCGAAGAAGTCGTTGCCCTTGTCGTCGACCACGATGAAGGCGGGGAAATCCACCACCTCTATCTTCCACACCGCCTCCATGCCCAGCTCTTGGTATTCCAGGACCTCGACCTTCTTGATGCAGTCCTTGCCCAGGCGCGCCGCCGGACCGCCGATCGATCCCAGATAAAACCCGCCGTATTTGTGGCAGGCGTCAGTGACTGCGACCCCGCGGTTGCCTTTGGCCAGCATGATCAGGCTGCCGCCCGCTGCCTGAAACTGCTCGACGTAAGCATCCATGCGTCCGGCGGTGGTCGGCCCGAATGATCCCGAGGCGTAACCGGCGGGCGTCTTCGCGGGCCCGGCGTAATAGACCATGAAGTCTTTCAAGTACGGCGGCATCCCGTCGCCGCGATCCAGGCGCTCTTTGATTTTCGCGTGGGCGATGTCGCGCGCCACCACCATCGGTCCGGTCAGCGCCAGCCGCGTCTTGATCGGATAGCGCGAGAGCGTCGCGCGAATCTCGCTCATCGGGCGATTGAGATCGATGCGCACCACCTCGCCGCCCAGCGAATCGTCGACCACCTCGGGAAGGTAATGCGCGGGATCAGTCTCGAGCTGTTCAAGAAAAATGCCCTCGCGCGTGATCTTGCCCAGCGCCTGCCGATCGGCCGAGCACGACACGGCGATGGCCACCGGGCAGCTGGCGCCGTGGCGGGGCAGGCGCACCACGCGCACGTCGTGACAAAAATATTTCCCGCCGAACTGCGCACCCACGCCCGTGCGCTGGGCCAGCGCCAACACGTCGCGCTCGAGGCCCCGATCGCGGAACCCACGCCCCAGCGCATTGCCCTCTGTCGGCAGCGAGTCGAGATACCGCGCCGACGCCAGCTTGGCCGTCTTCAAAGTTTGCTCGGCCGACGTGCCGCCGATGACGATGGCCAGGTGATACGGCGGGCAGGCCGACGTCCCCAGCGATCGCAGCTTGGCCTCGATGAACTTCATCAAGCTCTGCGGGTTCAGCAGGGCCTTGGTCTCTTGAAACAGAAGGCTCTTGTTGGCCGACCCTCCGCCCTTGGCCATGAACAGGAACTGATAGCTGTCACCGTCGGTGGCGAAGATGTCGATCTGCGCCGGCAGGTTGCTGCCGGTGTTCGCTTCCTTGTACATGTCCAGCGGCGCCAGCTGCGAATAACGCAGATTCGTCGTTGTATAAACATCGTAAATCCCGCGCGCGATGGCGGCCTCGTCGCCGCCGCCGGTGAAGACGGTCTGACCTTTCTTGCCCATCACGATGGCGGTGCCGGTGTCCTGGCACGACGGCAGGATGCCGCCGGCGGCGATGTTGGCGTTCTTCAAAAGCTCCAGAGCCACGAACTTGTCGTTGGACGACGCCTCCCCATCGTCGACGATGGCCCGCAGCTGAGCCAGATGCCCCGGGCGCAGCAGGTGAGCGATGTCGCGCATCGCCTGCCGGGTCAGCAGGGTCAACGCCTCCGGTTCGACGTGCAGGAAGGTTCGCCCCGCCGCTTCGAAGGTCGAAACGTGATCGCCGCTGAGCTTGCGGTACGGCGTGTCGTCGTCATCGCCATGGTCCAGCGGCAACAGATCTTGAAACTGAAACTCAGGCATCGGGTCAGCGCCTCCCAGGAAAACGGCAACACAATAGCCTGCCGCCGCGATTGTAAAAAAACCAGTTAACGAAGCGCCCGCTCGTCAAGCGCGTCGAGCGCATCCACCAGTGCGTCGTGCAGCGTGGGACGAAATTCGCGGAAGCGATCGTCGGTGGGCACGTGCGGGTGGACGCGGTTCGACAGCAGGATGATCCAGCGGTCGCGCGGCGGATCAATCCACAACGAGCATCCGGTAAAGGCCAGGTGTCCGACCGCGGTTTTTGGCAGGCGTGTGCCGGCCTGCGACGCTCCCGGCGATGGTCCGTCCCAGCCGAGCCGCCACACCGAGCCGGGAATCCCGGCCGGCGCCCAGAACTGGCGAATGACGTCACGGTTGACCAGCCGCGCGTCGCGGTCACCGCGCCAGGCGGCGCACAGCGCGGAGGCGATGGCGCTCAGATCGCCGGCGGTACTGAACAACCCCGCGTGACCAGCGATGCCGCCCATGGAGTAGGCGTTCAGATCGTCGACCTCGCCCAGCACGACGCGGTTTCGCTGCGCGCACTGTTGTGTGGCGGCGACGGTGCGGTTGGCCAGAAGGCGCGCTCGCGCCTCGCTGTCCGCCAGGTTCACGAACGTCGTCGAGGTCAGGCCCAACGGCTCGATGATGCCGCGATCAACCTGCACGTCCAGGCGCAAGCCGGCCGCCCGCTCGAGCAGCCAGCCCAGCAAGATGAAACCGAGGTCCGAATAAATCGACTGCGTTCCGGGCGCGTAGGCCAGCGGTTCGTGGGCGGCGCGCAAGGCGATGGCCCAGCGCTGCGACGGCGCGGTGGGGACCTCGGCGTAAAACGGTCGGTGCGCGGGCAGCCCGGAGGCGTGACACAGCAACCAACGCACGGTGACGGCGTCGCGCTCGCCACCCGCCAAGAATTCCGGGATCTGCTGGCGCACCGGATCCTCCAGGGCCACCGCTCCACGATCGCACAGTTGCATGGCCACCACGCTGGTGGCGACGGCCTTGGTCAGTGACGCCACGTCGTACACCGTGTCGGGCAACGCCGGCAGCAGGCGCGGGGTCAATTGCCGATGGCCGAAGGCTTCGTGCAGCCGGACGGCGCCGCCCGATGCCGCCAGCACCACCATTCCCGGAACCACGCCGTCACGAACCGCCGCCTGGCACATCGCCCGCGCCGGATCGAATCGCGATTCCATGGGGCGCGACTATAACCGACGCCGGGCGTGGCGCTGATCGGCCAAAACCGACGTGGACCGACGGAGCCGGGTGGTTTAGCCTCCGTATGGTTTCATGAAGTTCGGCCAATACGAGCTGCTGGAACTGATCGCCACCGGCGGTATGGCGGAGGTGTATCGCGGGCGCGTGGTCGGTGCCGAGGGCTTCGAAAAGTTCGTGGCCATCAAGCGCATCGTCCCCGATCTCAGCGAGGACGATCGGTTCGTGAAGATGCTGCTGACCGAGGCACGCATCCACTCGGGCCTTTCGCACCGCAACATCGTGCAGATCCACGACCTGGGGATCTCCGAGGGTGGCGAGTACTTCATCGTCCTGGAGTTCGTCGACGGCTACGACCTGCGCATGATCATGGAGCAGCTCGAAGCGGAAGGGGAAATCATCCCCGAGGCGCTGTCGCTGCACATCGCCTCCGAGCTGGCGCAGGGGCTGCATTTCGCCCACGAACAGCGGGGCAGCAACGGACGCCCGCTGGGCTTGGTTCACCGCGACGTCAGCCCGTCCAACGTCCTCATCTCGAAGGCCGGCGAGGTCAAGCTGTCGGATTTTGGTCTGGCCAAGCGCGTGCACGATCGTTCGGTGGTCGGTTCGCTCAAGGGCAACCTCGGCTACATGTCGCCGGAGCAAGCGCGCCAGGCGGCGCTGGACCGGCGCACGGATATTTTTTCGTTAGGCGCCGTGCTGTTCGAGATGCTCACCGGCAAACGCCTACGCGAGATCACCAACGAGGTGAAGACCTGGAACGACGTGGCCGCCGGCATGATCCCGTCGGCGCGCGCCATCCGCCCTGACCTGCCCGACGGGTTCGAACGTCTGCTGGCGCGCGCGTTGGCTCCCGAACCAAGCGGCCGGTTTCCCACCGCCGCCGCCTTCGGCTCCGAGATCCGCGCCCTGCTGTCAAAGATGAACATGCCGGTGGGGGCCAGCGATCTGCAGGCCTTGCTGAGCATCATCAATCCGCCGCGCAAGCTGCGCAGCCTGATGGAGCGGTCGAAGGTCATTCGCCTCGGGCCCGAGGTGCAGGCCCTGGAAGAAGCGGCCAAGCGCAGCGGTGTGGTCACGCCGGCCGCGTCGGCTCCCGCGTTGCCACAATCGCCGCGCGGATTCGTGGTGCCGGCGCCCAACCGGCGCGATCCGGCGGCGTACAGCACGCCGGTGATCGGCCAGCCGGCGGTGCCGGCGCAACCGTCGCTGACCTCGACGCAGTCGCTGCCTGGGCCGGCGCGCGTGCCGCCGCCGGTGGCGCCCGCGCCCACGCCGCCGCGCCTGCCGGCGACGACGCTGTCAGGGCCGCCGCCTTTCAACGGGCCTTCGGCGACCAAACGATCAGCGCCGGTGATGCCGCCGATCTCGTATGCCGGTCCGGGCGGACAATCGACCATCCCGGGCGTTCCGCAGCCGGTCCAGATGACCGCGCGACGTCGGGAGATCACGCCGGTGGGCTGGCCATCGCCGCCGGCGCCATCGCCGACGACACCGCCCGCGACGCCCCCGTCGGTCGCCGGCTCTTCGTCGCGCCCGCCGTCGGCGCCGCACCTGTCGCTCAGCTCGCCACCGTCGCGCTCGCCGTCCGGCCCGCAGACGCCGCTGGCGTCGCTGCGGCCGGCGCCGCGGCCGCCGTCGGGATCGATGTCCCCCGAAGCGCTGGCGGTGGCGGCGACCATGCCGGCCCTGCATCGGCCCGAGCCCGAGCTCGGCGAGCCGCTGTCGGAGGACGATCTTCGGCCGCGACCGGTCGGGCTGTGGCCGCCCGTGCTGCTGGGAACGATGGCCTTGCTGGCGCTGGCGGCGGTCGCGGTGCACTTCGTGCTGGTGCCGCTGGATGTGCTGGTCACCTGGCTGCAGCCGGCCGCCCTGACGGTGGCCAGCGATCCACCGGGCGCCGACGTTTTGCTGGACGGCGTGAAGCTGGGCACACCCACGCCGGTCGCCACGTCGGTGGCGCGCGATCGTTTTGACCACGTGCTGGAGGTGTCGCGCGCCGGCTATCGCCGCGTGCATCAGGTGGTGCGGTACGATCGGGCCCGCTCGCTGGCTTTCGACGTCGCGCTACAAAAATCGTCGGGCTCGGATTTGGGCGCGCTCCGCTTCGTGCCGCTTTCGCCAGCGCCGAAAGCGGCTGTCCTCGCCGATGGAGGCGCGCTGTCCGCCGGCGGCGCATCCGCCGACGCACTTGCCACCGACGGGACCGCCGCGTCGGACGCGGGGTCGGCCGCCAGCGCGCCGGCGGCCAGCGACGCGGGCACGCACCGCAACTGATCTCGCCGCGGGATCTCGCCCCGGTCCTAGGGACGACCCAGACAATGATTGGCGGCGACCGGCAGCATCCGCGGCGGCGGGCGCGGCGGTCTTGCGATCGAGCGCGCCGTGACCACCGGCGGGCACACCAGCGGCCGTCGCTCGGGCGGGCGCGGCGGCGGTGGTGGCGGTTCGACGGCGGTGGCGCGCGCGGCTTCGGCGGTGGTGGGCCCGTTGACCGCCAGGTGCGGACGCAGACGCTTGACCATTTTGTGGCCGATGCCCTTGATGCGCACCAGTTCGTCGGCCGTGCGGAAGGGATGTTTGCGGCGATAATCCAGGATGCTTTGCACCTTGGCCGGGCCCACCCCGGGCAACAGCTCCAGCGTGGCGGGCAGCGCGGTGTTCAGATTCACCACGCCTTCCACGGCTTTGACTGTCGCGTGCGCAGGGCGGTTCGCGGCGCCACCGAACGCGGTCAGCGCGACCGTTGCTGCCAGCGTCAACGCGCGTCTGGGGATGGCCACGGTGGTTTGTCGGCCAATCGCGAAGCCAAGTTGCGCGCCAGCGTAAACAGCACAGTCCTATCGATTGACGTCGGATGATATGATGACTGGTGTGAGGTCCAGCTCCCCACGGCGGTCCGATGTCCCGCCCGACCTTGAGACGGTTCCTGCGCGCGCCACGGTCGGGCGAGCCTTGCCCGCCGACCTGTCCTTGCAGGTGATCTCCGGCCCCGATCGCGGGCGTGCCCTGCATCTAGTTGCCGGCCGACACATCATCGGCAAGGCGCCCGACTGCGCGCTGGTGTTGTCCGATCCGCAGATCTCGCGTCACCACCTGGAGGTCGAGGTGTCGACCGAACAGGTGCGGCTCCGCGATCTCGGCTCGCGCAACGGCTGCTTTTTCGAGGGCGCGCGCTTTGACACGCTGGTGGTCGGCGTCGGCGCGCAGGTGCGGGTGGGCGAAACCGAATTGAAGGTGTCGCTGACCGACGAAGCGGCGGCCCACCTGCCCGAATCGCCGAACGATCACTTCGGCGGTTTGATGGGTGACAGCCCGGCCATGCGGCGGGTGTTCACGCTGCTGGAACGGGTGGCCAAGGCCGACTCGCCGGTGCTGCTGCAAGGCGAGACCGGCACTGGCAAGGATCTGGCGGCCGAGGCCGTCCACCGCGCGTCGGCGCGCAGCGCAGGCCCGTTCATCATCTGCGATCTGGCGGGCGTGCCGCGCACCCTGCTGGAAAGCGAGCTGTTCGGACACATGCGCGGCTCGTTCACCGGCGCGGAGCGCGATCGCGAGGGCGCCTTCGTGCAGGCCCACGGCGGCACGCTGTTCCTGGACGAGATCGGCGAGCTGGACGCCGAAGCGCAGCCGCGCCTGCTGCGCGCCTTGGAACGCCGGCAAATCAAGGCTGTCGGCAGCAGCGCCTACCGCGCCGTCGACGTGCGGGTCATCGCCGCCACCAACCGCGATCTGCTGGCCGAGGTGCGCGCTGGCCGCTTTCGTCGCGACCTGTATCATCGGTTGGCGGTGGCGCGGGTCGAGCTGCCGCCGCTGCGCGAACGCCGCCAGGACATTCCGCTGCTGGCCGCGCACTTTCTCAAGCTGGCGGCCGAGTCGGCGCACCGGGTGCCGATCGGCATTCCGGCGCCGGCCATGAAGGCGCTGTGCGCGCACGATTGGCCGGGCAACGCGCGCGAGCTGCGCAACGTGCTTGAACACGCCCTGTCGCTGTCCGAAGGCGCCGAGTGGATCGACACACACCTGCTGGGCCTGGACGGCGGCCACCGCGAAGGGCGCGCCACGTCGGCGGACAGCTCGCTGCCGTTCAAGGAGACGCGCGAACGTCTGGTCGACGCCTGGGAGCGCGAGTACCTGCGCGATCTGCTGGGCAAGTCGAACCACAACGTCTCGCAGGCGGCGCGCTGGGCCGGGATCTCTCGCGTCTATCTGCACGAGCTGATCAAAAAGCACGGCATGGAACGCTAGACTTTCGTGGAGAAAGCACCGTGCCCCGGTCATCAAGCGTGGTCCGGATTCTGGTTGCGGCGCTCGCCTCGGGCGCGGCCGTCGGCGCTGGCGGGTGCCTCGATCAAACGTACCTGTTCGTCTGCCACAGCTCGGATGAATGCACTTCCGGCGGTCGCGCTGGCGCCTGCGAGTCGAGCGGCCATTGCAGCTTTGTCGATGCCCAGTGTCCATCGGGGCGCCGCTATGGCGCCTTCGCCGGCGCCGGCGCGAATCAGTGCACCGCATGCGGTAACGGCCTGGTCGAGGTCGGCGAGGAGTGCGACGACGGCAACACCGCCACCGACGACGATTGCTTGCCCACCTGCCGCTTCAATGTTTGCGGCGACGGCTTCGTCCGCAAGACCGTCGAAGAGTGCGACGACGGCAACCTGACCGACGGCGATCAGTGCAACCACAATTGCCTGCGCTGCGCTGGCGGCGACGGCCACTTTTCCTGGCCCGACAACGGGCATTGTTACCTGCGCGTCGATGCGCCGCAGACCTGGAATGGGGCTCAGCAGGCGTGCACACAACTGGACGGCTATCTGGTGACGTACAACTCGGCCGTCGAGCAAACGACCGTGCGTCCGGCGCTGCTGACCATGATCCCGGGGCCGCACTGGATCGGTCTGCATGACGGAACCGGAACCGCCTACACCTGGCTGACCGACGAGCCGGTGGTGATGCCCATGCCGGACTTTGCGTCGGCGTTGCCAGCTGGTCAGTGCGTCACCAACACCGGCGCGACTGGCGCGTGGGCGGCCGCCGCCTGCACGACCCAGGCTGGGTTCCTCTGCGAAAACCCAGGGTGGATCATCGATCCCAAGCACAAGCACGCCTACAAAGCGTTCTTCGAGCAGCCGTCGTGGGCCGCCGCGGTCCAGGCTTGCACCCAGCTGGGCGCGCACCTGGCGACCATCGGCGATCGCGACGAAGAGGACTTTGTCAGCGCGCAGTTCTTCGGAACGTTCTGGCTGGGTGGGCAACGCACGGGCACCGCCCCCGGCGACGGCTGGACCTGGGTGACCGGCGAGCCGTTCGGGTTTCAGACCTTCGCCGACGGCGAGCCCGACGACACGTTCCGCCCGACTTGCCTGGCCCTGGGCAGCGATCGCCGCTGGCACGATCGTATCTGCGACGGTACGTTGCGCGGGCCCTACGGCTATATCTGCGAAGTGGATTGATCGCGCGGCGATCCGCCGCCGCGCGGGGACGGCGCGCCAACGCCATTGACTGATCTTTCGCGGCCTCTAGACTTTCGTTGGTGGGAACGCGGTCGCGCCCTGGGCCTGCCACGCGGCTGGGCAAGTACCAGCTGATTGAACGCTTGGCCGTGGGCGGCATGGCCGAGATCTTCCTTGCCCGCGCGGTGGGCATCGAAGGCTTCGAAAAGTTGGTGGTGTGCAAGTGCATCCTGCCCCAGCGCGCCGCCGACGCCGATTTCGTGCGCATGTTCGTCGACGAAGCGCGGCTGGCGGCGACGCTGCACCACCCGAACATCGTCCAGGTCTTCGACATCGGCTGCGAGCACGGCCTGCACTTTTTCACCATGGAGTACGTGCAGGGCGCCGACGTGCGCGAGATCCTGCAGGCGGCGGGGCCAAGGGGCGGCGTGCCGCTGGAGCAGGCGGTGGCGATCGCGCTGGGCGTGGCGTCCGGCCTGCACCACGCGCACGAAAAAACCGACGGCGAAGGTCAGCCGGTGGGGATCG
>DASXQB010000265.1:0-1642 GCA_036493295.1 Polyangia bacterium
TGGCAGCACTCACGGTGCGTGCATGGTAATTCGCGGCGCATGGCTTGTCGAAGCGGCCCCTTAGTGCCAGCGCTCGACGCACGCCATGCGCGCCAGCGGCGTGAAACCGGCAGCGCCCTTCCCGTACGGCGTAGCGGGCGCGTTTGGTGGCCGGAGACGGTATGCGATAGCATTGCGCTCGCTTCGAACGAGCGGACGGCCGCAAAATTTCCGCCAATTTCAATGGAACCCTCATGCTGCATCCCTTTCGCCAACTGATCGCCGGCTTTGGTGTGGCTGCCTGCGCTTTGCTGGCGGCACCGACCGCTGCCGCCGGCGACACGGTCGCGCCTTCGATGCTCAACGGCCTCGAGTGGCGATTGATCGGCCCGTTCCGCTCCGGCTGGAGCACCATGGCCGCCGGAGTCGCCGACCAGCCCGACACCTACTACAGCGGCTACGCCGGTGGCGGCGTCTGGAAGACCACCGACTCGGGCCAGAGCTGGGTGCCAATCTTCGATAGCCAGCCGGCGTCCGCCGTCGGGGCACTGGCCGTGGCAGCTTCAGATCCGCGGGTCATCTACGTTGGCACGGGTCAGATCGAGGAGCGCTACGACATGGGCACCGGGAGCGGTGTTTACCGCTCGGGCGATGGCGGCCAGACCTGGCGTGCCGTGGGCCTGGAGGACACGCGCCATATCGGCGCCATGTACGTCGATCCGCGCAATGCCGACACCGTCCTGGTCGCGGCGATCGGCCATCTCTATGGCGCCAACGAACAGCGTGGGGTATTTCGTTCGAGCGACGGTGGCCAGAGCTGGTCGCGCACCTTGTACGTCGGCAGTGACAGCGGCGCGGTGGATATCGCCGGCGATCCGACCGATCCGGACCATATTTACGCCAGCACCTGGAAGGATCGGCAGTGGCCGTGGCTGAGTTACTTCATGCCGTCGCTGGGACCGACCGGCGCCATCTACGAGTCGCATGATAACGGCAAGACCTGGGCGCACGTCGCCGGCAAGGGCCTGCCGGGAGGCGACATCGGCCGCATCGGACTTGCGGTGGGCCATACCGCGGCAGGCACGCGCGTGTACGCCAGCGTCACGGCCAAACACGGCGCCGGGCTGTATCGTTCGGACGATGGCGGCGCCAGCTGGATTCGCGTCAACGAGGCGCGATCGGTGGTCAGCTCCTACTTCAGTCGCATGACGCTCGATCCGCGCGATGCAGACACTATCTATCTGACGGGTCAGTCGATCAAGAAGTCTACCGACGGCGGCAAGACCTTCACTGTGGTTCGCGGCTCGCCCGGTGGCGACGACTACCATGACCTGTGGATCAACCCGAAGCATCCTGAGCGGATGATCACAGCCTCGGACCAGGGCAGCGTGATCTCGGTCACCGGCGGGGCCACCTGGAGCAGCTGGTACAACGCGCCCACCGGGCAGTTCTATTACCTCGCGACCGACAATGCCTTTCCGTACCGCATCTATTCCGGGCAACAGGACAGCGGCACCGTGGGAATCGCCAGTCGCAGCGATTACGGGGCGATCAGCTTTCGCGATTGGGCGCCGGTGGGCGGCGACGAGCGCGACTACGACATTCCGGATCCCGAAGACGCGAACATCGTCTACGCCACCGGGCTGGGCGGACGGCTGACACG
>DASXQB010000266.1:0-19069 GCA_036493295.1 Polyangia bacterium
TGCCGCTCATGCCAAACGCCGGGATCGGCCAGCGTGGGGTGAATACGTCCTTGCAGCATCACGCGGGCCTGACCGATGTAGCCCACTTCATCGCCAAAGCTGAGCGTCAGCGGCCAGGTCGCGACCACAGCCACCACCCAAACAAGGGCGGCGATCCAAAAGAGCCTGGCATGGCGCGGCGCAGACGAGGGCTCCGCCGAAGATGTCGGCGTCTGCGCGAAAGCAATCCCCGAATGGCTCATTGATCCGCCCCGGCAGCCATCAGCGCCCACCCGCAAAATCAAACGGAGGGCGAAACACACCGCGTTCGGTGACGATCGCGCCCACCAGGCGACTGGGAGTCACGTCGAACACCGGATTGTAAATCGGCACGCCCGCCGGCACCAGGGCGCGGCCGCCGACGCGCGCCACCTCGTCGCCCGAGCGTTCTTCGATGGGGATGTCGCGTCCCGATTCGCAGTTGGCGTCGACGGTGGTCTGCGGGGCTGCCACGATGAACGGGACGCCGAACACCGACGCGGCGGCAGCCACGCCGGCGGTGCCGATCTTGTTGGCCACGTCGCCGCGCCGGGTGATGCGATCGGCGCCCACCACCACCGCGCCAACTTTGCCGCCCGACAAGAAATGTCCGGCGGCGCCGTCGACGATCACCGCGCAGTCGATGCCGTCCTGGCGCAGCTCCCAGGCCGTCAAGCGCGCGCCTTGAAACCACGGCCGGGTCTCGTCGCAGAGCACGCGAAAGCGTTTGCCGGCCGCCACCGCGGCGCGAATCACGCCCAGCGCGGTGCCATAGCCGGCCGTGGCCAGCGCGCCGGCGTTGCAGTGAGTGAGAACGAAACCGTCGTCGGGCAAAAGCGCCGCTCCATGCTCGCCGATGGCCCGGCAGGCAGCCAGATCCTCCGACCAGACGGCGCGCGCTTCGGCGAACGGATCGCGTCCGCTGGTCAGCGCATTGGCCATGCGATGCAACGCCGCGCCCAGGTTCACCGCGGTCGGGCGCGTCGACCCCAGCGCCTTCATCACCGCGCGCACGGCGACCGGTGACGGATCCTTGTCCCAGGCCAGGGCCACGCCGAAGGCCGCCGCGCAGCCGATGGCCGGCGCGCCGCGCACCTCCATGTCGCGGATGGCGCGGGCGATGTCCTCCCACGAATCGTAGGCAGTCCAGATCTCCTCGTCGGGCAGCCGGCGCTGATCCAGCAGCACCACGCGCTCGTCGCGCCAGAAGATCGGCGACAGCACGCCGGGATTTTCGGCTGGTCGTTGCCCGGGCCCGAGCGAGATCGCCGCCATGATCGCGTCCGGGCGCTCAGCCTTGCCCCAACAACCGCCGTAGAATTTCGTTGACGCTCTTTGGGTTGGCTTTGCCGCCGGTTTCTTTCATCACCGCGCCGACGAAGAAACCCATCACCTGGGTCTTGCCGCCGCGGAAGCGCGCCGCCTCGTCGGGGTTGGCGTCGACCACACGCTTGCACGCTTCTTCCAGCGCGCCGCTGTCCGAGACCTGGGCCAGCCCCTCGGCGGCGATGATGTCTCCGGCCTTCCGGCGCTCGCTCCACATGCGAGCGAAGACGTCCTTGCCCAGCTTGCCGGACAGCGTGCCTTTGTCGACCAGCTCCACCAGCTCGGCCAGCGCCGCGGGGGCGATCGGCAAGTCGGCGTCGCCCAGGCGGCGCGGATCGTCGACGCGGGCCAACACTTCATTGATCACCCAGTTGGCGGCGCGTTTGGGCCCGGCACCGGCGGCGACGGTGGCGTCGAAATAGGCGGCGATCTCCTTGTCGGCCACCAGCACGCCGGCGTCTTGCGGTGACAGCCCGGACGCCGTCGTGTAGCGATGGAAGCGATCCTCCGGCAGCTCGGGCAGCGATTTTCGGGCCGCCGTCAGCCCGGCGTCGTCAACCACCAGTGGCGGCAGATCCGGCTCGGGGAAATAACGATAGTCGTGCGCCTGCTCTTTCGAGCGCATGGCCGCGGTGATCCCGCGCGTCGCGTCCCACAGCCGGGTCTCTTGAATGATCCGCTCGCCACGATCAAGCAGCTCGGCTTGCCGTTTGATCTCGTGCTCGATGGCATCGCGTACGTTCTTGAACGAGTTCATGTTTTTGAGCTCGGTCTTGGTGCCGTAGGCCTGCGCGCCGCGCAGCCGCAGCGAAACATTGGCGTCGCAGCGAAGCGAGCCTTCTTCCATGTTGCCGTCGCAGATGCCAAGGTAACGCACCAGCGCCCGCACCGCACGCACGTATTCGGCCGCTTCCTCGGCGCTGCGAATGTCCGGCTCGCTGACGATCTCGCACAGCGGAACGCCGGCCCGGTTGTAGTCGACGAAGCTGACGCCGGCGGGGGCGTGCAGGTTTTTCCCGGCGTCTTCTTCCAGGTGGATGCGCACCAGGCGCACCGATCGGGCCTCGCCACGCAGGCGGAAGGTGATGGCGCCACCGTCGCAGATCGGTTCGTCGAACTGCGAGATCTGAAATCCCTTGGGCAGGTCGGGATAGAAATAATGTTTGCGCGAGAACCGGCAGCGCTGGCGAATCTTGCAGCCGGCGGCCAGCCCCAGGCGCACCGCCGAATCGACCGCAGCGTGGTTCAGGACCGGCAGCGTCCCCGGCATGCCCAGGCAAACCGGATCGGTGTGCGTGTTCGGCTCGCCGCCGAACGCCGCCGACGACCACGAGAAGATCTTCGACTGCGTGGCCAGCTGCGCGTGGACCTCGAGACCGATCACCACCTCGTATTTTTGAAGATGTTTTTCCAGCGTGCTCATGACGCTCTTTCCGAAAACAATTGCGCCGCCGCCTGCGTCGCCGGGTCGGGCGGCAGCCGGGTGTGCCAGTCGGTGCGCGCTTCGTAGGCGCCGCCGACGCGAAAACAGATCTCCTCGCCCAGCGCCGGCCCGATGATCTGCAGGCCGATGGGCAACCCCGCCTTGGTGAAGCCGCAGCTTTGCGACAGCGCGGGGATCCCCGCCAGGTTGGGGGCCACGGTCATGATGTCGGCCAGGTACATCTGCAACGGATCGGCCATGCGCTCGCCGAAACGAAACGCCGGCACGGGCGACGTCGGCGTGACGATGGCGTCGCACTTGGTGAACGCCGCCGTGAAATCGTCGGCGATCTTGCGCCGCACGCGCAGGGCCTTGCCGTAATACGCCTCATAGTAACCGGCGCGCAGCACGTACGTGCCCAGCATGATGCGGCGCTTGGGTTCCAGGCCAAAGCCTTCGCCGCGCGTGCGGGCGTACAGCTCTTCCAGCGACTTGGCGTCCGCGGCGCGCAGGCCGTAACGAACGCCATCGTAACGAGCCAGGTTCGACGACGCCTCGGCGGTGCAGATCAAATAGTACGTGGCGATGGCGTACTTGGTATGCGGCAGCGACACCGGCAGAAGCTCGGCGCCGGCCCGGCCGAGCTCGTCCAGCGCCGCGCGCACGGCCGCTTCGATCTCGACGTCCATGCCGGGCTGAAAATATTCTTCGGGGATGCCCAGGCGCACGCCCGAAAGGCCTCCGCTGCGGCCCGACTGCACGGCTTGGCGATACGCGCCCACCGGCGCTGGAATACTGGTGGCGTCCAGCGGATCGACGCCGGCCATGACTTCAAGCAACGCGGCGACGTCTTCCACTGTTCGTCCGAACGGTCCCGGGTGATCCAGCGACGAAGCAAAGGCGATCACGCCATAGCGCGAGACCCGGCCGTAAGTCGGCTTCATCCCGGCCACGCCGCACATGGCGGCCGGCTGGCGAAGCGACCCGCCGGTGTCGGTGCCAAGAGCGCCCGCGCACAGCGACGCCGCCACCGCCGCCGCCGAGCCGCCCGACGATCCGCCCGGGATGTGCTCCAGCGACCAGGGATTGCGCACGCTCCCGCGCGCGCTGTTCTCGTTCGACGAGCCCATGGCGAACTCGTCCATGTTCACTTTGCCAAGGGCGACGGCGCCGGCCTTGCCCAGGCGTTCGGTCACCGTCGATTCGAAGGGCGGCACGAAGCCGCGCAAGATCTTCGATGCGCACGTGGTCTCGAGGCCGCGGGTGATGAAGATGTCCTTCACGCCGATCGGCACGCCGCCCAGCGGCCCGGGATCGCGACCGGCGGCGACGGCTGCGTCGACGGCGGCGGCCTGGCGCAAGGCACCTTCGCCGTCGACCAGCAGGTACGCGTTAAGCGCGCCGTTGAACCGTTCGATGCGATCAAGGTACGCCGTTGCCACGTCGCGGGCGCGCAGCTTGCCGGCTCGCACGCCGTCAGCGATGGCGGCGATGGAAAGCGTGCGCGGATCGATCACGGCAGATCCTCGCCGCTGCCACCACCGCCGGCGGCGATGATGCGTGGGACCTGGAAGAAGCTCTCCGCGCGGCGCGGGGCGTTTCGCAGCGCTTCATCGAGAGGCAGCGACGGCGCGGTGGCGTCCGGCCGCAACGGGCAGTCGAACGGGACGGCGTGGGTCATCGGTTCGACGTCGGTGGTGTCCAGCTCTTTCAGGGCGGCCACATAGCCCAGGATGGCGTCAAGATCGACGGTCATCCGGTCGACTTCTTGATCGGTCAAACGTAAACGCGCCAACGTCGCGATCTCGCGCACTTCCTCCGGCTTTATCCGTGACATTTTCGGCAAACATTACTTATCACGTTTCGGGTTGTGCAAAATCACGGGCGCCCGGGCCGCTTGCGGCTGCACAATATGGCCAGGACGCCCGCGGACCGGTATAGTGTGGGGTCTTCTACGGCCGAGTATGTCTTCTCATTTTTCGCCTCAGCGATCATTGGAAGGCCCGCGATGGGTCTGTGCAGACCTGCGCGCGCGCAGAAGCGGGCTGTTGTCGTTGCTGCTGATCGTTGGCGTCGGCGCCGCTGCTTGCGATTCTGATCCGCGCCCGCCCGACGCGGCAACCCCGCCCAGCGCGCTGACCGGGGAGATCTCGGTGCGCTTCGATGCCAGCCCGCAAAAGCCGGCCAGCATTTCGGTCCTGGCCTTCCGCGCCGCCATCGCCGGCATCGACCGTGCTGACGTGCTGGGCATCGTTGATCCGCTGGCGGCGGCCGCTCCCGATCACGATTGCATCCTGCGCGACCTCGATCTTTCGGCCAGCGCGCTGTTGGCGCGAGGCGGATCGATCGAGCTGCAGGAGATGAGCGGCATCGGCATTGGCCTTGGCAGCCCGGAAAACCTGGTGCGTCCGTTCCCGCGGCTTTATCCCGACGTAGCGACGGTTGTCGGCGGCGTGGTGGCGGAGACCGGCCCGTTGACCGTCGAGGGCCTGCCGGAGCGTCTGCAACTTTTGACCGCCGACAGCGAGCTGGCCATCGAAGAGATTGCCGTTCCGTCGGTCGCCCACGTCACCACCGTCAACGGCGCGGCCACCACGCCCGGCATGAAGGTCGACACCAGCGAAGGTCTGGTGGTCGGCGTCGTCGGTGGCGCCGGCACCGCGCTGGAGATTCGTCCGTTCGGGGCCACCGTGGCGCTGGCCTGTTCGCTCGGTTCAGCCGCCACCACGCAGGAGAGTCTGATCATCGTCCCGCGGGCCCAGATCATCCGACTCTTCGGCGAGTCCACGCCGGCGCGCGCGGCGGCCTTGCCGGCGTCGCTGGACGTCGTGCGCCGCAACCGGGTGCGGAACGCGCTGCTCGGAATCCCGACGCGGCTGTCGGTCGAGGTTCGTTCCTCGATGACCGTCGAGCTGCATCCGTGATGGCGCACGTTCGGCGCGACAGCCGCACCCATCGCCGAGCCATCCTGCGCCTGCCTGTTCGGGTCAGCGATCCCAGCAAGCGCGTCGCCGGCGGCATCGGCTTTGAATCGGCGGAGATCTCCAGCGGCGGCGCCTTCCTGCCGTCCGAGCTGCTGCTGGAGCTGGGCGAGCTTTTGTGCATCGAGTTCGCCCTGCCGAACGGCCGCAACATCAGGGCCCAGGCTCGGGTGGTTCACGCCTCGCGCGGAGGCGGCGATGAACCCAGCGGGTTTGGCGTGGAGTTTGTTGAGATCGCTTCCGACGACCGCGCCGCCCTGGAGCTGCAGCTCAACAGTTAAGAATTCACCCGAAACTTCCCCCGACACGAGAGGCGACGATCCGATGGCCGAGACTCTGGACGAGCTGACCTACGACTACGAGGACGAGGGCGTTCTGGTGCGCAAGGAGATCGACCGCGTCGTCCTGACCAAGGGCGGCTGGGCGACCATCATGTTCTTGTTTCAGGAGCTGGATCGCACGAGCGCAAAATTCCGCGCCCCCAAGATGGCCATCGTGCGCTTCAAGAAATCGAAGGGCAGCTATCGCAAACAATCGTCGTTCAACATCTCAAGCGAAAAGCAGGCGCGCCAGATCGCCGAGGTGTTCGAGAGCTGGTACCCGAAAATGGCGGCCGCCACCGGCGGCGCCGAAGCCGACGGCGAAACCTCAGACGAAGCGTCGGACGACGCGCCCAGCGACGACTGAGCCGAGCGCAAGCGCCCGTGATCGCGGTCTTCGTCAACCCCAGCGCCCGCGCGAACCGGCGTGATCCGCGGTTGGCCGCCAAGTTCCAGGCCATCCTGGGCGGCGACGGTCAGGTGCTGGCCCCGCGCTCGCTGGACGAGCTTGATCAGGCCGCCGCCGGCCTGCGAGCGTCGTCCCCGTCGCTGATCGCCATTCACGGCGGCGACGGCACCTTGCACAAGACCCTGAGCGCCCTCATCAATGGGTGGGCCGGCGCGCCGCTGCCGCCGGTGGCCATCCTGTGCGGCGGCACCATGAACGTGGTGGCGTCGTCGCTGGGCCTGCGCGAACGTCCCGAGGTGATGCTGACCCAGCTGGTCGAGGCCCAACGCGCGGGAAGGCCGCTGGTCACCCTGCGCAAGCGCTGCGTGCAGGTCGGCGATCGCTATGGGTTCATCTTCGGCAACGGCCTGCTGGCCAATTTCTTGACCGAATATTACGGACCGAACGGCTATGGCCCGATGCGGGCGATCTGGATCCTGCTGCGTTGTTTTGCCTCGGCGGTGGTGGTGGGCCAGTTTTCGCGCCGGTTGTTCCGTCGCTTCGAAGGCCGGGTCCTGGTCGACGGCCAACCGCTGTCGTGGCCGCGTTTCGTCTCGGTCGGCGCCGCTACCGTGCGGGAGGTGGGCCTGGGATTCAAGCTCTACAACCGGGCCGACGATGATCCCGATCGTTTTGGCGTGCTGGCCATTCACGCCGGTCCGCTCGCGCTTTTGCCTGACATGCCAGCCGTCCACGCCGGCCGCGGCATCCCTCCCGAACGCGCCTATGCCACCACCGCCACCACCCTGGACGTCAGCAGCGAGGCACCCCAGATGACGTACACGATAGACGGCGACCTTTACCACACATCAGCGCCCATCCACGTCGCGGTAGGTCCGGCGATCGAATTCATCAAGCCTGAACGACGGCGTTTGCTCGCGCCGGCCGCCAGCGATACCATGATCAAGCTGCCATGAGCACGTCGTTCCCTCTTGATGGGATGCGGGTCCGTTTCGCCGGCGATACCAACGTGGGGATGAAACGCGCCCACAACGAAGACTCGTTCTATCTGCCGGAAAGCGAGCGCTTGGCCATCGTCGCCGATGGCATGGGCGGACACGCGTCGGGTGAGGTGGCCAGCCGGATGGCGGTGGAGACCATCTCTGGTTTTTTCAAGGCCACCCAGGACGAGCAGCAGATGACCTGGCCGTTCAAGGTGGATCGCGGCCACCGCTATGACGTCAACCGGATGATCACCGCGATCAAGCTGGCGAACTTGAAGATCCACGAGCAGGCGCAAAAAGATCCGCGCTGCCACGGCATGGGCACGACGGTCGTGTCGACCCTGTTCCTCGACGGCGCCATCGTGGTCGGGCACGTGGGCGACAGTCGGCTCTACCGGCGGCGCGAAGGATCCTTCGAGCAGATCACCGAAGATCACTCGCTGCTGAACGACTACATCAAGATGAAGCACCTGTCGCCCGAGGAGATCGCCGCCTTCCCGCACAAGAACGTCATCGTGCGGGCCCTGGGCATGAAGGACACCGTGCAGGTCGACGTGCACGTCGACAGCCCGCGCCTGGGCGACGTCTACCTGCTTTGCTCGGACGGCCTGTCGGGGATGATCACCGATCCGCAGATGGCCCAGATCCTGGCGGACGAGCGCGATCTGGACGTGCTGTGCGAACGCCTGATCTCCATGGCCAACAAGAACGGCGGCCTGGATAACATCACCGTCGTGGCGATCCGGGTCGAAGACGCGTAAAGCGCACGGGGACCGGAGACGGCCCCCCCACGGAATCTTGCTGAGCGAGCCGCACCGGCAAAGCTCGCCCTCCCGGCAATAAACCCGGCGCCTCAATGAAAGCATCTCCCTCGCCCCCGCGCAGCGGGGAGAGGAGCCTTGGCGCCGAGGGACGCTGCCCTAGCGGCTGATCACTTCACGGTCAGCAACGCGTTGCCGGTGATGGAGCCGCGCTGGGCGGTGATGGTGGTGGTGCCGGCGGTGAAGCCGGAGGCCTGGCCGCGGGAGCCGTCGGCGTTGCTGACGTCGGCCACGCTGATGTCACCGGAGGTCCAGGTGACCAGGGTGGTCAAATCCAGCGTGGTCAGGTCGTCGAAGGTGCCGGTCGCGGACAGCTGCGCGGTGCCGTTCACGGCCACCGTCGGCGTCGCCGGCCCAATCGAGATCGCCGTCAACTTGGCCGACGAGACGGTGACGATGGTGCTGCCTGAAACCGCTTGATACTGGGCAATGATGGTCGCCTGGCCAGCGACGACGGCGGTGACCAGGCCTTTGCTCCCGGCGGCGTCGCTGACGAACGCCGACGCGGCGGCCGACGGCGTCCAGGTGGCCAGCGCGGTGATGTCGCGGTTGGTGCCGTCCGAGAAGATTGCCGTCGCCGTCATCTGGGCGGAAAAGCCGGCCGCCACCGTGGGGTTGAACGGCGTCACCTGGATCTGCGTGATGGTGGCGTCGGTGACGGTCAGCGGCGTCGAGCCGGTGACGCCGCCGAAGGTCGCGGAGATCATCGTGGTACCGGCCTTCAGCGCCACCGCACGGCCGCGCGTACCGCCGGCGTTGCTGATCTGAGCGACGGTCATGTCCGACGAATCCCAGGTGGCCATCCCGGTCAACGGCAGGCTGGTCCCGTCGGAGAAAAGCCCGGTGGCGGTGTATTGAACGGGCGACGCGGTGGTGACGGTTTGGTTGAACGGCGTCACTTGAATGGTGCTCAGCGTGGCGGCGGTGACGGTGATGGCGGTGGTGCCGCTGAGACCGTTGAACGCGGCCTTGATGTTGGCGGTGCCGGCGCCGATAGCGGTGACCACGCCGCGCGTGCCACCGGCGCTGCTGACCGCCGCCACCGCCGTCGCGTCAGACGTCCAGGTGGCCCGCCCAGTCACGTCGGTCGACGATCCGTCAGACAGGATCAACTGCGCGGTGAACTGCCGCCGCGTGCCCGCCGGCACCGTCAGCCCGATCGGGCTGACCGAGATCGACACGCTCACGGCGGCGATCACCGTCGCCTTGGTGTCACCGGAGACGCCCATGAAGGTGGCGGTGACGACGGCGGTGCCGGCGCCGACGGCGGTGGCCTGGCCGCGGTTGCGGGCGGTGTTCACGCCCAGCACACCGGGCGCGCTGGACACCCAGGTGGCGGTGCCGGTGACGTTGCGGGTGCTGTCGTCGGACAAGATCGCCGTCGCCGTGAATTGCACCGTCGTTCCGACGGCCAGCATCGGCGCTATCGGCGTGACCTCCAGCGAGGCGATCACCGCGTCGGTGACGGTCAACGTGGTGGTGGCGGACAAACCCATGTACGACGCGCTGATGGTGGTGGTGCCCGTGGCCACCGGCTGAGCGCGGCCGCGGTTGTCGATGGTGGCCACGCCGGTGGCGCTGGACATGAACGTCGCCTGACCGGTGACGTTGCGGGCGGTCCCGTTGCTCAGCACCAAGGTGGCGGTGTATTGCACCGCCCGTCCCAGCGGCGTCGATGTGGCGATGGGCGACAGCGACAGGGAGCTGGCCGCCGCCGCGCCGACGGTGACATTGGTCTGGCCCGAAACAGCGCCCAGGGTGGCGACGACGGTGGTGGTGCCGGCGGCGCGCGCCAGCAATTGGCCTTCGGCGCCGCTGACGTTGCTGATGGTGGCGGTGGCGGTGTTGCCCGTCGACCAGACCACCGCGGTGGTGACATCGCGGGTGCTGCCGTCGGAGAACACGCCTTGCGCCGTATAGTTCGAACGCAGGCCGGCCACGGTGGTGGCGTTGGCGGGCGCCACGGTGATGCTCTTGATCGCCGCGGCGACCACGGTGATGGAGGACGTGGCGTTCACGCCTTCCAGCGCGGCGGAGACGGTGACCGTGCCGGTGCTGACGCCGGTGACCGTCCCCTCGCTGCCGGTCAGGTTCGAGACGGTGGCGACGCTGTTGTTGCTGCTGGTCCACGCCACCTGGGTGGTCACATCGCGAGTGGTCCCGTCGGTGAACACGCCCTGCGCGGTCAGTTTGGTGGTCACGCCGATTGGCACCGATGCCGCGCCGGGAGCAACCGTCAGCGATTTCAGCGTCGCTGGCGAGACGGTGATTGCCGCGGCGCCGATCACGCCGCCCGACGTCGCCGTTACCTTGGTTGCACCGTTGGACAAGGCGGTGACCACGCCCGCGGTGCCGGTGGCGTTGGAGACCGACACCACGCCGGTGCCGCCGTCGGACCAGACCACCGTGGTGGTCAAATCCACGCTGCTGCCGTCGGAGAATTGGCCGGTCGCCTTCAAAGCCAGGGTGTCGCCGATGGAAAGCGTGCTGTTGGCCGGGGTGACGGCGATGCTGGTCAATGCCGCAGCGGTCACGGTGACCGTGCTTTGCACCGACTTGCCGGCGGCGGCACCAGAGACGACCGACGTGCCGGCGCTCTTGGTCAGCGCTTTACCGCTGGCGTCGATCGACACCACGCCGGGCGCCGAGCTTTGCCACATCGCCGACGCCGTCAGATCGGCCTTGCTGCCGTCGTCGTAAAGGCCAGTCAACGTGAAGGTCAACGCCACGCCCACGCCGACCTGCGGATCCACCGGATCGATCTGCAGCGACAGCAAATTCGCGCCGGTCACGGTCAGGATCGCCGACGCTGACGCCCCGGCAAAGCTGGCCCCGATGGTGGTCTTGCCCGCGCCGGCGCCGGTGGCGGTGCCGTTCGCGTCGACAGTGGCGACGGTTGTGTCGCTGGAGGTCCAGGTGGCCGACGCGGTGACGTCCTGGTGGGTGCCGTTCGACAGCGTGGCGTCGGCGGCAAACGAGACCTTCGCCCCTTTGGCGGTCGTGGCCAGCGGCGGGATCACCGACAGGCCGACCACGGTGGCGGCGGTGACGGTGACAGTTGCCTTGCCGGTCACCAGCCCAACCGAAGCGCTGATGGTGGCGGTGCCGGCGGCGACGGCAGTGGCCTTGCCGCCCGTGACCGAAGCGATGGTCCCGTCGCTGCTGGTCCAGGTGGCCATGGCGGTGACCGGACTGGTGGTGCCGTCGTTGAAGGTGCCGGTGGCCGTGAACATCA
This sequence comes from Polyangia bacterium, assembly GCA_036493295.1. GTDB lineage: Bacteria > Myxococcota_A > Polyangia > Fen-1088 > Fen-1088 > DATKEU01. Next base: position 11,517 of record DASXQB010000266.1, read on the forward strand.
CCGACGAGCCAACGGTCAGCGTGGCCGTCGGCGGATCGAGGGCGATCTGCACCAAGGTGATCATCTGCACCACGCTGAGCGTGGCGGCGCCGGTGAAACCCGCCGTGGCGGCACTGATGGTGACCTTGCCCGCGGTCATCAAGGCGATGACATGGCCGGCGCGCACGGTGGCCACGCGCGGATCGCTGGATGTCCAGATCGCCGTCGTGGTGACGTCGGCGGTGGTGCCATCAGAGAAGACCACGCTGGCGCTGAAGTCGGCGCTGCCACCAATCGCCAGCGTCTTTTGCGCCGGCGAGACCAGCAGCGAGACCACCCGCTTGCCGTCGATGGTGCCGTCGGCGGCTCCGTCCACGCGATCGACCGGGGCGTCGGCGCGATCGACCGCCCCGTCCTGCCCTGCGTCGATGCCGTCAATGCGTCCGTCGCCTGGCTTGTCGGTCTTGCCGCCGCCGTCGGGCAGCGTCCCGCCGTCGAACTCGTCGACGAAGGTTTGCAGCGGGCTGCGGCCACAAGCGGCCAGAGCCAGGCTGGCGGCCACCGCCACCACCATCAAATGGGCGGATGAAGCGGCGGCAACCGAAGACTGACGAACAGCGCGCAGGCGAAGATACATCATGGGAAAAACCTCAGGGCCTGAGACGAGGACGGCCCGGGCGCGTGTTCCGCACTTTCGCGGCGATTGCTGCGCGCTCAGGCGTGGAGACCACGACACGCCGGGGCCCGAAACGTTAAGGTCAACTGCCTTACCACCATATCCCAAAGACGGCCCGAAATCCCTGACGCGTCAACCTTGGCCGCCGGGACAACGCCACCGCGCCCACGCGCTGTCGACTATGCTAACGGCGTGTGGCGACGTTTTTCTTTCCTTGCTTTGGGCGCCCTGGCCCTGACAGCGGCGTGCGGCAGCTCGGCGCTGGACGGCGGACCGAATTTCGATCTGCCGACCGCGCTGTCGGTGGGGGGCGCGGTGCTGTCGTCGCCGCGGGTGCAACCGATCTATTTTGCCGGGTTTCCGTACGGGCAGGAGATCGACACCTTCCTGGCGCACCTGCAGACCGCCAGCTACTGGCAGACGGTCGGCGCCGAGTACGGCATCGGCGCGCTGAGCGTGGTCCCGGGATTCGCATCGACGGTGATGGTGCCAGCGATGGTCACCGCCACCGACGCCCAGAATCTGCTTGGCCAGACCTTGCAAGCGATGCAGGCGGCGACCGGGGCGACCGCGCGCACCGACACGATCTATGCGCTGTTCTTCGGCCCCGACACCGCGCTTTCGATCATGGGCGTCACCTTGTGCGGAACCAGCCACCCGTCGGGCTTTCATGACGAATGGCTGATCAACAACGTCAAGCTGCCGGTGGCGGTGCTGCCGTCGTGCAAGGTCTCGGACGCTGATCCGGATCTGGTCGGCGTCAACATCATCACGCCGTCGCTGAGCCACGAGCTGATCGAAGCCGCCACCGATCCTTATGTGCACACCGACCCGGCGTTTCTGGCCATCGACAGCGACCACGCCTTGTGGGCCGAGGCGCTGTCGGGCGCCGAGGTGGGGGACCTGTGCGAAAACGAAATGCCCAGCCTGATCAATCTGCCCGACGTCGGTTTTCCGGTGCAGCGGATCTGGTCGAACACCAGCGCTCACGCCGGCAGCGGGCCGTGCGTGCCGGTGCCCGCCGGCGAGATCTATTTCAACGCCCAGGCCAGCCTTCCCGACAAAGCCCAACTGGACGTTGGCACCGGCACGTCCGTCACCATCCGCGCCTTGAACGCCAGCGTCGGGGCAACCGTCACTTCGCAGGTATCGGTGCACGGTCCGCCAGGCGCCCCCACGTCACTGGAGGTGGTGGCCATCGAGCTGGACGATCTGGGCGCCGCCCTCACCGATACGCCCGCGATGGTGAAGGCTCAGCTTGGCCACACGGTCTCGGTCCCGATCGCGCCCATGGTGGCCACCAAGACCGGGCTGGTTCCGTTGCTGGTGGGAGCGGTTGATCTGAGTAACTTCACCGTCCACTTCTGGGTCGGCGCGATCAACCGACAGTGATTGTGGCAATCTCAGTCGATGCGCGTCGCCTGTTTGGGTTTGCTTTTGATCGCCGCTGCCGGCTGCCGAACCGCTTTTCATCCCGCGGTGGCAACCCCCGATCCGCGCGTGGGCCCGGTGCGCTTGGTTCACGGCGCGCACGGACCGGCGGTCGACAAGCTGCTGCAGGCTTTTTATGAGCGGCCGTTCGCTCCCAGCGAGATCCGCGCGCTGATCCAGGCGGCGCTGGCCGAGTCGCCCACCTCCGGCGCGGCGCACGAGGTGGCGGCGTACCTGGCCACGCTGGCCGACGATCCGCACGAGGCGTGGCTGCACTTTTGGCTGGCGGCGCAAGATCTGGATGCTCCTGCCACGGCCGTCTACCTCTGGGAGCTCTTCGCCGATCCGTCGCGCGCCGATCTGGACGCCAACTTGCCGCTGCTGGACGCCTTGCGCGCGCAGCACCCCGACCCGGCCACGCGCGCCGCGGCCGCTCTGTGGCAGGCCCGCACGCTGAAGCGGCTCGGACGCCTGGCCCAGGCCGAGGCGCTGTTGCCCGAGATCGGATTCCTCGAAGACTGGGCCTTGATCGGTTCGTTCGACAACGAGGCGGGCAAAGGATTTCTCACCGCGCTGCCGCCCGAACAGAAGATCGACTTTGCCCATCCGATCGACGGGCCGCTGGTGCCGCTGCGCTGGCGGCCGGCGCCGCGCCCGACTGATTTGGGCGCGGTGGTGTTCGCCAACGCCGTGTGGCCGCTGGACGGCGCGCTGGCGTACCTGGCCACCTGGGTGCACGTCGACGCCGACGTCGACGGTCAGCTGCGCGTCTCGACCGGCGACGCCGCCCGCGCCTGGCTGAACGGCGGCCAGATCTTGTCCGAGGAGAAAGTCACCGCCGGTGACATCGACAACCTGATCGTGCCGGTACACCTGGCGCGCGGGTGGAATCAGCTTTTGATCAAGTCGGCGCAAAAAGGCGGCGACTGGTGGCTGCGGGCGCGTTTCACCGACGGGCGCGGCCAGGCAATCCCGAATTTGCGGGCGTCGGCGCAACCCCAGCCGTTCAAGGCCCGGCCCGACAGCGACGCCGACTTGCAATTGACGCCGGCGGCGCTGGCACAGGTTCAGCCGGAGAACCGGCGCAATTTTCTCACCGCGCGCTGGCTGACCCGCGACGGCCACCTGCCGCGCCAGGAAGCGCCGCTGCAGTCGTTCCTCGAACGCGCGCCCGGCAACCCACTGGCGGTGGCGTACCTGGGCCTGGCGTACTGGTCGAACGAAGAAGCCGGCAAGGCCATCGATCTGTTGAACCAAGGCGTCGAGCGCGACGCCAAGGACGCGCCGATGTTCCTGCGGCTGCGCGCGCGCTATTACCTGCAGCGGCGGCTATACGACAAGGCGCAGGCCGATCTGACGCAGCACCTGACGCTGTCGCCGCGCAGTCGTTCTGCCGAGCGCGACCTCGGCGATCTGTTCGGCCAGCGCGGCTGGCGCGTTGATCGCTGCCGCCAGCTGGAAAGCAGCGTGCAGCAGTGGCCCGACGTGGCCGGCCTGGTGCGCGATCTCGGAAGCTGCCAGATCAGCCTCGGCTATCTCCAGCACGGTGAAGAGACCCTGCGCCGCGCCGCCGCGCTGGAACCAGGCAGCAGCGTGGCGGCCGAGCGCCTGTTCGATCGCGCCGTCGAGGAATCACGCTTCCCCGACGCCCACAGCTGGTTGGCCATCCTGACCGAACACGCGCCCATCGCGCCGGGCTTCGCGATCATGTCGGCGGATCTGGCGCGGCGAGAAGGCCAGCCGGCGCTGGCCGAGACCGAGTTCCGACGCGCCATCGCCATGAACCCGGTGTGGCCGCGCGGCTACGAACGGCTGGGCGATCTGCTCTGGGAACAAGGCCGCAAGGCCGACGCCCTGGCCGAGTGGAAGCTGGCCCGCGATCGCGATCCGAACAACGCCGTGCTGTCGCAGCGGATCGAATTTCACGAGCCAACCCGCCTGGGCTTCGTCGAGGATTTCATGCCCAAGGCCGACGACATCGACCGGGCCTTGCGCCAGAAGTTCACGCCCAACCCTGGCGCCCAGGTGGCGATGCTGATGGACGACGAGATCACCGACGTCAATGCCGACGGCAGCGCCAAGCGCGTGGTCACGCAGATAAGCCAGGCGCTGAACGAACACGGCCGCGACCAGCTGATCGCCCACGAGATTCCCGTCGGCGGCACGGTGAAGATCCTCTCCGCCTACTCGCTGTCCAAGACCGGCGAGCGGCAGGAGGCGTCGTCGATCCGCGGCGGTGAGGTGCGCTTCCGCAGCCTGGAGGTGGGCTCGCGCGTGGTGCTGCAGTACGTGCACTACGCGCCGGCGGCGCACTTTTTGGAGAACCATTTCGTCACCACCTGGTATTTCCGGACGCCCACCGCGCAGAGCGAACGGCCGCGTTGGGTGTTGATCCTGGGCAAGGATCGTCCGCTGCGGCAGCACATCGACGGCCCGGTCTCCTCGCACGAAACCGTGATCGGCGATCGCCGGGTGATCACCTACACCGCCGACCAGGCGCCGCCGTTGGTGCGCGAGCCCAGCGCGCCGCCCACCGCCGATCTTCTGTGGCGGGTCAGCGTCAGCACCGTCCCCGACTGGGACGACTACGTACGCTGGGAGCGCGCCCTCCTGGCCGACGCCTTCCGCACCAGCCCCAAGCTGGAAGAGCTGACCGCCCACCTGACCGCCGGCGCCAGCACGCCCCGCGACAAGCTGGATCGCCTTTTCGCCTACGTAACCAACCAGATCCGCTACCAGCAAGATTACGAGACGACCATCGCCGGCGTCCGCCCGCACGCTTGCCCGGTGGTGCTGGAGCGCGGCTACGGCGACTGCAAGGACAAGGCGGTGTTGCTGATCCAGCTGGGCAAGCTGGCCGGCATCAAGCTGAAGTTCGCCATCCTGCGCACGACGTCGGCCGGCAAGATGATCGCCGACGTCCCCAACCAGCAGTTCAATCACGCCATCGTCTACGTCCCGGCGCAAAGCGGAATCAACGAAGCGTTCTTTCTCGATCCCACCGCGGAAGGTTTGGACATGGGCAACCTCGGCCCGTCGGATCAAGGCACCACCAGCCTGGTCCTTGATCCGGACAGCGGCGCCTGGGAGATGATTCCCATTCCCTTTCAATCGCCCAAGCTGACGTATACGCACGTGCAGCTGGCCGTCGACATAAAGTCACCGGCGGAAGCACCCATCGACGCCACCTTCAACGCGCGCGGCGGTGTGGCGATGGGTTTGCGGCATCTGCTGCGCAATCGTTCGGTGGCGGAGAAAGCCATGCAAGGGATGGCCAGCCGGATGGTGCCCGGCGCGACGCTAGTCTCGTCGGACTGGCCCAGCGAAGAAGACACCGGCAAACCGGTGAGCATCAAGCTGAAGCTGGACGGCGCGCGGGCCATCCACGCCGAAGACGATCAGTTTCGTTTCGCGTTGCCCGACATGATGAACCTGGACAGCACCGCCGCGCTGGACCGCCGGGAAACGCCGATCGATCTCGGCGTGCCGTCGACGACGACCGAGACGGTGGCGATGACGCTGCCGGAGGGCTATCGCTTCGTGCACACGCCGGCGGATTTCGCGGTGGGTGACCCGTGCTTTTCGGTGAGCCGCAAGACCACCGTCGGTGGCCACACCGCCACGGTGGTGGTTGATCTGCAAATCACCTGCGCCGAGATCGGACTGCCCGCGTACGCCGGCTTCCGCGATCACGCGCGCGACGCAGCCAGCAAGCTGCGCGATCAGATCTCGTTCGCCAAGGGCGCGGCGACCCCCGCCTCGAAGAAGCGCGCCGCCGCGCGCAACTGACGGACGTCTACTGAACGCGCACGCTGCGGAAGCCGTTGCCGCCGAACTGCAACGCGCTGACCTGGGCCGGCGCGCTCTCGGGCAGCAGCAGCATGCCGCCGCCGGTGTTCGAGTGCGGGAACAGCACGCCGTTCACCGTCACCTGCTTGCCGGCCGCGTCGCGCAGCACCACCGTGTGGGCGATGCCGTCGGCCAATTCGCCGAAGGGCGCCACCGGGCCCCACAGAACGCCGCCGTCCCATTCGACGGTGGCCACCCGCCAGCGCTGCGCCGGGTAGCGCACCGTCGACGGCGCCACGATCGGCAGCGCGCGCGAAGCCGCCGCCTCGGATGGGAAGGCGCCTGACGAAAGCTCAGGCGTGGTGGCCGACGACGTCACGTCCATCTGCGGTCCCAGCAAATTCACCTGCTGAATCCAGGGCAAAAGATGGGCGAAGGTGTAATCGCTGATCCAGGTCGGCGAGCAATAGCTCATGAAGTCCACCGTGCGCGTCGGATCAATCAGCTTCTGGTGAATGTTGTCGTAACCCCACACGCCGATCTTGCCGCCGGCGTAGGGATAACTCTTGTCGGGCTGGGCCGGGTTCCCGCACGGCGCGTGCGACCGCCCCATGCTGTGCGCCACTTCCTGCAGGAAAACGCCGCTGCCCATGCTCGTGTACCCGATCCCCATCGAACAGCGCGTGAAGTCTTGGTTGGGGTTGCTGGCCAGCACGGCGATGCCTTCGACGCAGCCGCGGGCGCAGTAGGTCTGGAACGCGCCTGGCGTCACCAGGCCGAAGTAAAAGACGTTGCGATCCGGATTGTCGGTCTGCCGGGTCATGCACACCTGATTCAAGGCGGCGTCCCAGCCGGTGCCCTGCGCGGAGATGGCGCTGGTGAAGTCGATCGGGTCGCGCACGGTGGCCGTAATCTTGGCCACCGGGTAGGTCGCCATCATCGCGTCGGTGAAGAACTTGATCTGGGCGTCCGTGGTGTCGGGCAACGTGTTGGCATTGCGAATGGGAACGAAGGCAATCCGCAGCGCCGCGCCCGAGTCGGTGGTGGGCAGGCTGACCTGCGTGCCATCAGCCGGAATGCGCGCACCGGTGGTGTCGCCAGCGCCGGTGCCGCCCGGCGCCTCCAGCAGAGACAGCGACCACTGCACCTGCGGCGTCATCAGATCGGCCGCGGTGAGGTTGAAATTGAACGTGGTCCCGATGGTGGCGTCGGCGGAGGCGCCTGCGACTGAAACCATCGCATCGCGCGAGGCACCGGCGCCTGTGCCCCACTGAAGGCGCGCCACCACTGGACGCGGCGTCCAGTTGGCGGCCGGCGTGACGAACACGCGAATCAACGCCTGGCGGTTTTTGACCAGCGGCGTGGCGGGCATCGTCACCGCCTGGCCCATGTTCACCAGGCTGACCTTGACCGCTTGATAGATCGCCACGTCGCTGATGGCCAAGCCGTGCACCAGATCGCCGCTCGCCGCGCCGCCCATGCCACCGACGCCGCCCGCACCGGCGTCGGTTGGGGGTTTGCTGCCACCGGTGCCGGTCTCGACGTTGCTACCGCCGGCGCCGCCGGACGACGTTGCAGCGCCGCCACCTGAACCACCTTCGCCGGCAATCTCACCAGGCGCGCCGATGGGCGGACCGCCCATCCCACCGTCTGCCGGATTGGTGGCGGGATGCTGGCC
>DASXQB010000267.1:0-5729 GCA_036493295.1 Polyangia bacterium
GGTGGCGCCAAGGAAGCCGACGCCGAAGTTGATGGTGGTGCCGCCGCCGGCAGCCCCTTTCGGCTGGACCCAGAAATCCATCACGTTTTGCGAGCTACCGTTCGATTCCCAGAAGGCGAACTCATTCCGCATGCCGGCGTCGGCGGGCATCATGTAATGGCCGGAGATCCAGGTGTCCATGCCTTCGGCGGTCAGCTTGCTCTGGTGCTGGATGTCGACCCGATCCTGCACGTACTGGCCGAATAGATCGTCGGGGTGGACGGTGACCTTGCATGCGTACTTGCCGGTGTAGACCTGCTCGCCCAGCACCTCGACGTTCTTGCGCGTACCCTTGGTGGGATTGACCCCGGGCATCCACTCGGACAGATCCCCTTTTTCAAAGGTCGACGTCCAGGACACGGCCGCGCTGGCGGAGCCAGCAGTGACCACCAGCCCGGAACAAACCACGAGCGTAAACAGTCCACGAGCAAGGGTCGACGTCATTGGCACCACCCGATCCAGAAATGGCGTTTAAGACCCGTCGCGCCAATAACAGCGCGATGCCGGCCAGTCATTCTAGAGCACCGGTTCCGAATCGCGAGGGGATAAATCGATTGTTCCGCAGGGACAGCCAATCGACCATCGCACGCGTCATTTTTTTGGCCCAACCGGCTGGCGAGGCAGACCATTGGTTGGACCATATTCATCAAATAAATTCATGTAAATAACTCGACTTTTTGGACCGTCCGGCCGAACCCAAGGTACCAACCTTCATGCGGGCAACTGCGTTTGTTTGGACGTTGATCGCAATCGGCTCGGTGGGCTGCTCCGGAGAGATAGGCGGCGGCAACACTGGCACCACCAGCGGCGGCGGCAACAGCATGCCACCGAACACCACCGGCGGGGGTGGCGGCGGTTCTTCGAACCAACCGATCGGGCCCGAACAGCCGAGTCCTCGGCTGGTGCGGCAATTGACCGCCAGCGAGTATCGCAGCACGGTCACTGACTTGCTGCAGATCAGCGCCCCGAACACCACGGACATTCCGCCCGACGTTTCGGTGCGTGGCTACAGCACCAACGCCGCCAGTGCCTTCGTCGACATGAGCAACGTCGACAAGTATCAATCGGTGGGCGACGCCCTGGCCGATCGGGCGATTCAAGAATCGTTCAGCAAGCTGGTCTCCTGCCAGACCCAGGACACGGCGTGCGCCACCACCTTCGTTCAGCAATTCGGGCTGCGCGCCTTCCGACGGCCGCTGGCGGCCGACGAGCAGACCCGTTACCTGACGCTGTTTGATCCCACCGTGACCGGCGGCGACTTCAAGACCGGGGTCGGCCTGGTCATCAAGACCATGTTGATCTCGCCGTACTTCCTGATGCGCAGCGAGCTTGGTGACGACAAGGGCGGCGGCAAGTTCGTGCTGTCGCCGTTCGAGATCGCTTCGGCGCTGTCATACGCCTACTGGGGCACCATGCCGGACGATGCGCTGTTTTCGTCGGCCCAAAGCGGCGCCCTGGCCAACAAGAAAGAGATCGAGACGCAGGTCCGCCGGCTGCTGGCCGACCAGCGCGGGCGCACCCGGGTGGCGACGTTCGCCGGCGAATGGCTGGAAGCTTCGCGCGCTTACATCGCGACCAAGGACCCGGCCACGTTCCCCGCGCTGAAAGACGCCCCCACCAGCGCCGCCATCGTCAGCGCCATGAAGGCCGAAGAAGACGCCTTCATCACCAACATCGTCTTCGACTCGACCAAGAAGTGGACCGAGCTTTTCTCGGCCGATTACACCTTCGTCGATGATCAGCTGGCGACGTACTACGGCCTGCCGATGCCCGGTTCGGGCACCAACGTCAGCAAGGTCTCGCTGGGCGCGGGCTCGGCGCGCGGCGGGCTTTTGACGATGGGGATGTTCCTGTTCGGCCACGCTCGCGCTGATCAGTCGTCGCCCACCCAGCGCGGCCACGCCATTCGCGCCAACATGTTCTGTTCGGATGTGCCGCCACCGCCCCCCGGCGTCGACGTGACCATCAAGGCCGGCACGCCCGGAAACACCGGCCGCGAACAGATCCAGGCGCTGACCGGCAGCGGGACGTGCAACACCTGCCACAGCCTGATGAACCCCATCGGCTTTGGTCTGGAAGGCTTCGACGGCGCCGCCCAGCCGCGCACGATGGACCACGGCGAGATGGTGGATACCTCCGGGACCATCAACGGAATCACGGCCGCGCCGATCAATTTCAACGGCGCCAAAGAGCTGTCCAACATCGTCGCCAGCAGCAAGGACGCGCAGGCCTGTCTGGCAACCAACTACTTCCGGTACCTGCGCGGCTTCGATCCGCAACAGACGGGCGACCCGGCCGACGGCAATGCGATGCAAAAGTTGGGGCAGGATTTTGTGACGAACAATCTGGATTTGCCCGAACTGTTCGTGCAGGTGGCCCTTCAAGATTCGTTCACCGCTCGTCGGTCCGTGGAGGCTTTGAACCGATGAAAAAGATCAGACGGCGAGGAATCATCAAAGGCCTGGCGGCAAGCGCCTTCGCGGCACCGCTGGCGCAGGCGTTCAGGATGCACACCGGACGCGCCGCCGCCACCGGCCCGGTGCCGAAGGTGGTGTTCTTTTACACCCCGTGCGGCGTCGAGCCGCCGATGTGGCACACCACGGACACCGGCGCGACCTTCACCCTGCCGCGGCTGTCTGCGCCGCTGCAGCCGTTCGCCTCCGATTGCATCTTCATGGACGGCATCTCGATGGTGCCGCTGAACGACCACCAGGGTGGCTCGCAGCAGATGCTGGCCGGCGACGACAAGGATGTGACCACGCTGGACCTGCAGCTTGGCAACTTCCTGAAGGCGCTGACGCCCATCTCGTCGCTTGAGTTGGGTGTGCAGTCGCTCATCAGCAAGGGCGGAACGCCGACGGTGCCGCACCCGCACTTCACGCGCATCTCCCTGGCGCACGAGGTGTTCGCCGAGGACAATCCGCTGGCCGCCTTCAGCTCGGTGTTCGGGTCAGGCACACCCGCCACCATGAACAACAGTGCGGACGCCATGAAGGCGGCCATGCTGCTGGCCAAGCAACGCAAGAGCGTACTGGACATCGCCACCGCGGATCTGAGTTCACTGACCAGCCGCCTGCCGAACTCCGAGAAGAACAAGATCGCGTCGTACACCGACGCCGTCCGCACGCTGGAGATGCGCCTGACCGATCCCGCGAACATGTCGAGCGCGGCGATGTGTACGGACTTCTCCACGTTCAACCCGACGCACTTCACGGTGCCGCAGGTCGGCGACTTCACCCAGTCGACGTACGAACAGACCGCCGGTCAGGGAACCGTGGCGGATCTGCAGATGGAGATCTCGCGGCTGGCCCTGGCCTGCGGACGCACGCGAGTGATCACGCTGCTGTACGGCCACACCAACGCGCACAACCCCATCACTGGCCTGGGCCCGTTCGGCGTGCACGACGCTTCACACTTCAACGCTCCCCCCGGCCAGCTGGTCGGCAACGCCACACCGGCGCAGGTCGACGCCAAGCTGACCGCCTGGCGCAACTACCGCGAGTGGTTCGCGCAGCGCGTGGCACAGTTCGTGACCAGCATGAAGGCCACGCCCGACCCGGATATGCCCGGGACGACGTTGTTCGACAACACCATCATCTTCCATTGCTCCGAGCTGGGCGACGGTGGACCGCACAAGACGGACCGCATACCGTTCGTGTTCATCGGCGGCCGCAACCTGGGCTTCAAGCTGGGCCAGGCGATCAACTTCACCAATGGCGTTCCGGCGTACAGCGGCGGCTTGCACAGCGGCCTGCGGTACATGTCCCACTCGCCGCTGTTGACGATCATCGCGCAGAAGATGGGCATGGTGAAACCGGGCGATCAGATCACCCGGACCACGCCCAGCGGGCCGACCACCGGGCCGTTCTTCGGCTTCAACGGCCCGCAAGCGCTGGACCCGATGTCCATCGGCATCGTCTAGGGTCACGCTGGCGCGGTGTAGCGTTGCTCGACGGCGCTGCGAATGCGCTGGCGCGAGGCGATCGGATCGTCGGCACCGCTGGCTTCCACCGCTGCCACCTGCTCGGCCAGCTCGGCGTCCTTGATCGAATCGCGAAACCAGCGGGCGTAATCGCCGCGCCGAAGGTGGAAAAGCCAGGTCTCGTCGTCGACGCCGTCGGCCACCTGGAGAAAAATCGCCAGATTCTGCGCGCGCAGATTCAGGCGATCGCCGGGCCCGCGAAAATAAAAGCTGCGATCCGGTCCCAGCTCGCCGGTGGCGTATTTGCGAATGTGGCGCCGTCGTTCGGCGCGTGGTTGATCGACCTTGAAACGCACGGGCGCAGTCTTCTGATCCGGACGCCAGGCCAACGCCTCGCCCCGCGGCAGCTCGGCTACCGGCACCGCTGGCGCGCTGACCCCCAACGCGCGCGCCAGCTCGGCCAAGGTGCGGGCAGGTTCAGCGCCGATGGCGATGGCCAGCTTGACCGAACGCAAGACGGCCGTCGAGACGTGCTCCGGGTGAACGGTGATGAGGACCAGGTTTTGCGCCTGCGCTGGAAAGGAAGACGAAACCTCCGGGCGATCGTGCGGCAAAAGATGGTGCGCTTCGTCGACGACGATCCAGTGCGGCCGACCGGTGCGCGCCCGCAGCTCTTGCAGGCGCGGCAACAACGCGTCCAAAAACGCCGGCCGATCGCTGAAGGAAACGCCGACCAGGTTCGCGATGGCGTTGTGCCCAGGGGTGGCCAGAACCTCCAGCACCTCTTGCACGCCCGGCGGATGACCGGCGCCGCCCAACACCGTGGCGCCGTCGATCTCGTTGTGGTCGCCCTCTGGATCGACGACGCAATACTGGTAGCCAGCGGCGTTCAGCGCTTCCAGCAGCGTGGTGGCCAGCGTCGACTTGCCGCCCCCCGAGGTCCCGGTGATCAGCAGCGGCGGTCCGTACGCGGCCACCTTGATCGGTTGTCCGTCGGCGATCGTCTGTCCAATGGTCAGGTCGTGACGTCCCAGACGAGCGCCGACCGCCGCCAGATCGCCGTCGACCAGGGCGTCGCACAGCTCGCGCACGCCGTCGCCGCGCGCGCCGTTGGTGACCAGATCGGCGCGGTCCTTCAGCATGGGCAACGCGTTGGCCACGGCCACCGCGCACTCGCAGACGGCCAGAAAGGCGTGATCGTTTTCGGCGTCGCCGACGCCGACGCAGTTGTGGGCGTGCAACCCCAGTTCGGCCAGCGCCGCCTGCAGGCCGAAGGCTTTGTTGATGCCCGACGGAAGCACCATCACCGCTCCCTTGTTGAAGATGACTTGCAGCTCTAGACCCAGGGTGCGGATCACGTCCAGCGTGGTGGCTTCGTGCGGCTGCCAGGTGGCGACAATGACCTGCCCCACCGCCAGCGGTTCCACACCGCGCTTGCGCAACAGCGCGACAAAATCGGCGCGCGGCGGTTCGGCCAAGGCCCGGCTTTCGCGAGTGGTCGGGTTGTAAATCACCGCACCGTTCTCGGCGACCACACGATCGAACAATGTCACCTGGGGAAACACCGTCAGCAGATCATCGACCTGGCGGCCCGTGACCAGCAGGACCTTACGCCCCGACGCGCGCACCCGCTCGAGCGCCGCCAGCATCGCTGGCTCCACGCGCCCGTCGGCGGCCAAGGTCCCGTCATAGTCGGAGGCGAGGACGTGGTAGCGCATCGGCGCCTTCGCGGAAGGCAGTGGAAACCTGGGGTCGGCGGGTGGCGGGC
>DASXQB010000268.1:0-5537 GCA_036493295.1 Polyangia bacterium
GCGACAGCACCGGCTGCCTGGCCAGCAACCTGAGCAGCAGCGGCGGCCTGGTGGGCGCTGGCTCCGAAGGCAGCGCCGCGTCCAGCACCGATCACTGCGGTGGTCCGCTGAATACGAACTTCGGCTTCACTTCGTCGGCCAGCGCGACGCTCATCCGCCGCCGGGTGTCGCTGGGGGTGACGATGATCGTCATCAACCAGTTCGCCTATGCCTTGCCAGAGGATCAGCTCAGCGGCATCAACACCATCAACCGCGGTCGCAGCGACTTCACCTGGGGCCTCATCAGCCTTGGGTACGACCTCACCGATCACCTGGGGGTTTCGCTCGGGCTTTCCAGCTATCAGCCCGCGCTTGATTCGACTTACAACCATCTTCGGTTCCCGTTCTTCGATTTCTCGGGACCGAACGCCAACAACTTCACGCAAGCCTTCGTCGGCGTGAGCGGAACGATCTAGGAGGAGCCATATGATCCGCCGGAACCGGTCTCAGAAGCTGTCCCCTCGTGGACCATCGATCGCCTTGGCGCTGGTCAGCGTCGGGATCGGCGCCTTGGCGGCGCTGGCAGGTTGCGCGGGCCAGGGCGACGTCGATCGCACGCAGCCCGACAAGGTCGACAAGGCCATCTTCTTCAACGCCGACGGGACGCCGAAGATCTTTTATTACCGGCCCACCATCGTCGACGTGCCGCCCACCACGGCCGGCGCCTTCGAAGGAATGATGGGCAACATGGACAAGATCTATTTCTTCATCAACGAGACGACCCTGGTCGGATATCGATCTTACGACTATGTCCCCGGCTCGCAGAACGGGATCACCGGCGGCGCCAACAACACCGACACGCCGATCGTGGTTTTCCCCATCAAGTCGCAGTTCGACGTCAAGCGCGAGTACAACCCCGGCACCGGCGAGCAGACCAACGTCATCAGCGAGAACACCACCGACCGGCCCTGGGATCAGCGGCAGTACTTGCGCCTTGATTGGTCGCCGGTCTCCGACACTGACATCGCCAGCCAGTTTCGCCCCATCGTCACGCCCGACTATTTCGAGGTCACCGAAAAAGGCGCCATCGGCCCCGACCTCAACGCCTGTGCGGCGTTCAACGTGGTGCCGTTCGACGACGCCTCCTGGGACTGCGGCAACTCCGAGATCAAGGTCCGGCACTCGTTCCTGGCGGTCAAGCCGTCGACGTACACGGCGATGAATTATCCGGACAGCGCTCCGCTGCTGGACGCCAACGGAAAACAGATCAGCGTCATCCCGGCCAACAATAACTTTCCTTGCAACGCCCAGACGCTGGCGCAATCGGGCGGCATGTACAACGGCGCCGACTGTAGCCCGGCCACCGTGGACCAGTTCTCGAAGTTTGGCTTCTTCCGCACCGTCCGCCAGACCTATGATCGCCGCGAAGGCGCCACCGAGGACGGCCGCCTTTACTACATCAACCGCTGGAACATCTGGGGTCCGGACGTCGACAAGCTGAACAGCGACGGCAAGGTGATGACCGACAGCAGCGGCGCGCCCCTCAAGCGCCACAGCACCAAGCCCATCGTCTTTTACACCAACGTCGAGTGGCCGACGGACGACCCGGCCATGTTGACCACCGCCCAGACGGTGGCCGCCGACTGGAACGCCACCATGCGCGAGACGGTCGCCACGTTGGAGCTGACCGAGGCCGACACCGGTCACGTCGTCGATTTTGGCGAGCTGGCGACCCGGCTGGCTGACGTCAATCCGAACACGCGCATCAACGACGTCGTATTGCTGAAGCAGAACAGCTGCAACGTCAAAGACGTGCAGGCCTTCCTGAGCAAGAATCCCGACCTCGCGCAGATCGTGCAGAACAAGGCGGACATTCCCTACGGCGCCACGCCGATCGACACGTCGATGATCAATACCACCACCTTGGTGCAGGCCTGTTCGATCCTGGAGGCGACCACCGCCAAGTTGGCCGACACCGATCCGAAGAAGTTTACCTGGCAGCGCAACGGCGATTTGCGCTACTCGTTCTTCCACTGGGTCGACAAGCCGCAGGTCGCGGGGCCGCTGGGCTTTGGTCCGTCGTCCGCCGATCCGGAGACCGGTGAGATCGTCTCGGCCGGCCTTTACATCTACGGCGCCGCCATGGACACGTATGCCCAGATGTCCGCCGACACCGTCGAGCTTTTGAACGGACAGATCTCCGTCGACGACCTCCTGTCGGGCAAGACCATCCTCGACGTTTTACAGAGCACGAACAGCGCCCACCAGGCGATGTCCAAGCAGGCTCTGACCGCCGAGGCGAAGGCCTACGCCAACGCCATGGCCCAGCCGAACAACAAGAACCGCCTGGTCCCCATCGCGCCAGGAGCCAGCGCCGCGAAGATCGAGGCGCTGAAGGGCACGCTGCTGGAGCGCCAGTTGATGACCGAGGACATCCTGCCGGCGGTCCTGCCGCCCGACGCCAATCCCGTCGATCCGAACGCGCTGACCGACGATCAATACGAGGCCGCCCGCCCGGCGAACTGGCTAACACAAAAAGCGCGCGACAAGCGCCGCGCCGACTTTATCAAGCAAGGCCAGAACGGCTGCGTCTACAAGGCCGAGTTCGCCGACGACGCCATCTTGGGCTTGGCTCTCGAGCTCAAACGGCAAGGTCTGAACGGGGATCAGATCTTCTCCGCGCTGCGCGCCTCGATCTTCCGCAGCGTCTCAGACCACGAGATGGGCCACACCATGGGCCTGCGCCACAACTTCTCCGGATCGACCGACGCCCTCAACTACAAAGACGACTTCTGGACCATTCGCACCACCAAGCCGCAGGCCGAGTGGGCGACGGACCAACTGACCGAGAACCAGTACTCGACGGTTATGGACTATGGCTCGCGCTTTAACAGCGACGTCAACGGTCTGGGTAAGTACGACCACGCCGCCATCCGTTTTGGCTACGGCCAGTTGATCGATCTGATGCCGGCGACGACCACCGACGGCTCCACCGGCCTTGGTCTGAAGGACTTCATCATCACCAGCGACTACAGCAAGCTGCCGACCTTCGTCGGCGGCATCAACAACCTGAAGGACGGCAGCATCGCCCGCTACGCCACCATCAACGCCAATCTCTCTACCGCCTACTCCGATCCGAGCTTCGCCGGCGGCGGCTTTTTGACCATGGAACGCCCGTACAAGTTCTGCTCGGACGAGTACGTGGGCAACCTGGACTGCAAGCCGTGGGATCAGGGCGCCAACCAGACCGAGATCGTGGACAACACGATCGACATGTTCAAAAACTACTACCTGTTCAATGCCTACAAGCGCGGACGGGTCAACTGGACGATCAACGGCTACATGTCGCGCTTGACCGATCGGTACTTCGCCCGCTACACAGAAGCGTTCCAGTTCTTTTACTACTATGCGGCCGCGTTTGCGGGAACGGATCTGGCCGACGACCTGCTCAAGGCGTCGGTCGATTCGCTGAACAGCCTGGGCGACATCATGCAAACGCCAGAGCCGGGTATGCACTGCCCGACCAGCGCCAGCCCCAACGTGATGGTGCTCCCCTCCCCCAGCGGAGCGAACGCCTGCACCACCGGCCAGCCGACGATGAACATCGACATCCCCGACGGAAAGCCGTACTTCGTCGATTTCGCCGGCAACTATTACCTCCGCATCACCCGCGCCGGCTCGCTGTACGAAAAGCTGGCGGCGTTGGAGGCGCTGACCAACACCGAAGCGCAGTTCTTCGGCGTCGACACCTTCGCCGACTCGAACCGCTACTCGATTAACTACTACCGGGTGTTCAAGGACGAGATGCTGAACCTATTTAGCGGCGTCATTCGCAACGATCCGTCGACGTACGGCGGCTATGTCGCGGGCACGCAGTACAACGCAACGCCGGTGGTGGATCTGAACATCTGGGGCAAGGCGACGTACGACATGCCGGTTTACATGCTCCCCACCACCAAACGCGTGGATTCGCCGATCAACAAGACCATCGAGTATTACGCCCTGGGCCTGGCGCTGTCGCAACTGGATAACACCTGGGACAGCTCGCTGGATATTTCGAACTATCTGCTGGTCACACAGAAGGGCGCCGTCGACGACACGACCTTCACCGTGCCGGTGCACGAGTTCACCCACCCGGTCAGCGGCATCACCTACCGCGCCCCGCAGTTCGACGACAAGCACGTCGGCGTCGGTGTGCAGGTGATCGACGACCTAAACGTGCTGGTGGGCAAGCCCGGCGTGAACGGAACCATGCCGGGAAGCTACGGAACCTATGGCTACACCAATTCCGACACGACAGTGGCCCAGACGGCGATCCCGGACTGGAACACCGCAAAGGCCGCGCTGGACGCCGCCAAGGCCTCGGGCAATGCAGCGGCGTACAACAATGCCAACAGTGCCTTCTTGGCGGCCGATTTCTGGCTGTCCTACAAGGTCGACCTGCTAAACGACCTGCGCAACTTCCGCAAGGCGTTCGGGTACTAAAAGCGCTCGCGCTATTCGTAGCGGAGGGCGACCATCGGATCGACTTTGGTCGCTCGTCGGGCGGGGATGAGCGCGGCGATGAACGCCACGCTCATCAGAAGAACAACGGTGAGGACGAAGGTCAGCGGATCGGTCGTGCCCACGCCATAGAGAAAACGCCGAAGCACCTGGCAGACCGCCAAGGCGCTGGCGCTGCCGATCACCACGCCGATTCCGATCAGCACCATTCCCTGGCCAATAACCAAGCGAAGGACATCGCTTGTCTGCCCACCCAGGGCGATTCGAATTCCAATCTCTTTGGTGCGTTGACTGACAGAATAGGTCATGAGGCTGTAGATCCCCATGGTGGCCAAGAGCAACGCCAGCAGCGCCAGAATCATCCCCAAATGAGCGCCCAGCTGAGCTGAATTCAGGGACACCGCCAGATGGCCGCGGCCAACCATCGCCAGATCGATCGGAAGCCGGGCGTCCAGCTTTTGAGCAATTTGATTCGCAATGCCGTCGACGCCGCGCTGGAAACGACGGGCGTCGTTAGCGTGACCTGGACAGGGACAGGCTCCGAAAGCGCCGTCGAGATCGTGATCGCCGACGAAGGCCCCGGGATCGCCGACACCATTAACCTGTTCGTGCCGTTTTTCACCACCAAGCCGAACGGGTCCGGTATCGGGCTCGTTCTCAGTCGGCAGATCGCCGAAGCCCATCGCGGATCAGTGGACCTGCGAAATCGCCAGGACCGATCGGGTTGTCTCGCGGTCGTGCGTTTGCCACTGTGGGCCGGGAAAGGAGCTGGGTGATCGAGATCGCTTGGCGAAGCGGGTTGGGCGGCCTAATTTCGGAGCCATGAAAACCATTGGATCGATTTTATTGGCGGTGGCGATGGGAACCGTCGGCTGCAACGGGAGCAGCGACGTTCCCGGGACCGGCGGAACCTCGGGCGGCGGATCAGGCGGGACCACGGGCAGCGGAACGGGCGGGACCACCGGCGGCGGCACTTGCGGCAAGGTGCAGGCGTGCGGCGGCGCGCTGGTCGGGGCGTGGACGGCCAGCACGTTTTGCGTTCTGGACAACTCGTT
>DASXQB010000269.1:0-3064 GCA_036493295.1 Polyangia bacterium
GCGATTCCAGCGAGCCCTGCCAGGGCGTGTGCGCGAAGGGGCCGTTCTTCTTGTCGTTCAGATAGATCGTCGCGCCTTGCGGTTTCGAATCGATCACCACCAGTCCCTTGGTGTCGATGGCCGGCAGCGACGGCGCGGTCACCACCAGCGGCACCACCGGCGGCGTCCCCGGCGCCGCACCGGGCGGCGGCGCCAGCGGCAGACCGTCAGGTCCCAGCGCGGGCGGTGGCGGCGGCACCACCGGCGCCGGCGGACCCAGCAACGTCTTGATGGTCTCGATGCGCGCCTTGACTTGCGCGGCGTCGGAGGCCTGCGGATCTTTTTCCAGGTACTGCTCGAAGTACCGCTGGGCCAGGTCCAGCTTCTTCGCCTTCTCGTACGAGACGGCGGTGTTGAACAAGAAAGCGGCGAACGGTTTCTTGTCGAAGGCAGCCAGGAACTTGTCGGCGGCGGCTTCGTACTGTTCTTTCAGGAACAGTGTCTGCGCGGTCTCGAAGTATTCCTTCGCTGCTTGCAGCGCTGGATCCGGTGCGCTGTCGTCGGCCGCGCTGGCTGGCCTGATGCGGCCCACGGTGCCCATGGCCGTCGCCAAGAACACCAAGGCGAGAATGAAAGTCAGTCTCGGACGAGCATAAGAAAGACGCGGCACAGTCATGGCCGCGATTAGAGTGCAAGAATGCCCTCGCCGGATCAAGCGCGATTGCCAGGTGCGCGCGTGGGCGGCCGGCTCCGTTGCCGTCGCTGTCGCTACTGCAGCTCGAGCAGCATCGTCATCGAGTAAGCGATGTTGGACGGCACGGGAACGAACCCGATCAGCGCCTTGTAAGGCATGGTCGCACTGAGCGTCAGGGTCTTCGACGGCGTCGAACCGCTGTAGATGGCGTTGATGGTGACACTGGCCGCGTTGATGCCGACGCCGGTCAAGAGATCTTGCGTCTTCTTCACCGCCGTCGCCTTCGGATCGGGCGTGGCCGCCGTGGCGACGGTGACGCCCACCCGCAGCCCGTCGCGGACGGCGCTGGCCACGTTGAAGTTCTGATAGAAGACCCAGCCGTATTCGATCACCCCGAACAGCACCGCCACGAACAAGGGCAGCACCAGGGCGAACTCGACGGCGGCGGCGCCGCGACGGCCATCGCGTTTGGCCAGAGGGCGCCCATCGCGTCTCAGAAGGTTTCTCAGGCTCATCATTGCACCAGGGCGACGGGGATGTTGTTCGCGATCTGCAGCAGGCTGGCGCTCAGCTGGGTTGAATCGTTGGTGTCGATCTCGAAGCCGCGCCCGCGCGGCAGGCTCTTGGCGTAGGTGATCCAGCCTGGGTGGTTGCCGAAGGCCAGGATATAAAGGTCGACGCCGGCGGCGGCGGCGGCGTTGGCCTGAGTGACGCCATAGGCAGCGACGTCCGACGCGCACTTGCAAGCGGCGCCGCCGGTGTTGTCGACACACGGAGAAATCGTCCCGTCGGCGCAGCAGGGATTCCAGAGGTGGCCGCTGCCGTCGTCGGTGCCGCAGGTGCCGCCACCCTTGCCCGCCTCGCAGCACATCGGCCCGCCGTCGGTGAAGATGACGATCGAGCGGACCTCCCCGGTGTTGGCCACCGCGGACAGAGTGTCGAGCCCGCTTTTGATCCCCGCTCCGATGTTGGTCCCGCCGTATACCGTCGTGGTGGGCGCATAGTGAAAATCGCCGGCCGAACAGGACAGGTTGGGGATCCCCGGCGCCAGGTTGGCCTCGTTCGGCCAGAACTTGCCGCCTGGGCACGGCGAGTAATCTCCCGTCTGCGAACCGGGGGCGCCGATGTAGCACGCGCCGATGCCGCTTTGGTGGGCGGTCGACCGCGCGCTGAGCCCGTCGCCCTTCCACGACGCGCGCATCGACCCATAGTTCGCGCTCAGCGTCTGCAAGGGCGTGAACGACTTGGCCATGCCGGTGAAGACGTCGAGGCCGATCTTGTCATTGACCACGCCGGCGTTGTAGAGCGCGTCCAGGAACTGCAGGTCGGCGGCGATGGCGTCGTCGAGGCCGCACGACACGGTCAGGAAGCTTCCGGTGATGTCGGCCTCGAACATCGTGTAGCGCGAACGAAAGGCGCCGATGCTGGTGCGGGCGACGTTGGCCTGGGTGAACCCGATGGCGCGGCCGAACGACAGGCTGACGTTGCCGTCGCTGGCGGTGGTGTCGGCGCGGCGGCCATTGATCGTGACCGCGTTGGTTTTGCCGGCACCGGCCGTGAAGGACTTGGTGCCGAAATCCCAGCCGCCGAACACCACGTCCGAGTCGGCCAGCTGCACCGGGTTGCCCAGCACGTGATTGGCCGCGGCCACCGTCTCGGCGGTCTTGCGCGCCGTCGACTGGCTGCTGGTCAGGCGCAGGCTGACCATCGCGGCGTGGGCGGCGGCGTCGGAGGCGTTCTGCATTTGCAGGCGCGCCAGGCGCACGTACGCCAGATCGAACCCCAGCGCGGCGAAGCCCATGATCACGGCCAGGCAGATCGCCATCAAGACGGCGATGGCACCTGACTGCGCGCAACGGGGACTTCGTTCAGCCTGCAACACACAAGCTGGATCGGCAGAGCGCGACGCCGACTTAAGCGCTGAGGTAGCTGACGGTGGACGTCAGCGGCACATGCCTTTTTTACAGCTTTTTCCGACGGCGAG
Organism: Polyangia bacterium; assembly: GCA_036493295.1. Classification (GTDB taxonomy): domain Bacteria; phylum Myxococcota_A; class Polyangia; order Fen-1088; family Fen-1088; genus DATKEU01. The sequence goes on from DASXQB010000269.1 coordinate 2,658, forward strand.
GGCGCACTGGGCGTCGACGGTGCAGCTGGTGAAACAGGTGGTGGTCGCCGGATCGCACCGGTACGGCGCGCATTCAGTGGGCGTGGCCATGCCGCAGGTGCCGGTGGCGTCGCAATGACGTGCGCCGAGGATGGCGTGGGCCACGCACTGGGCCGCCTCGCAGACGCTGCCGACGGGATACTTCGCGCAGCCGCCGGCCCCGTCGCAGAGGCCATTGCTGCCGCAGGCGGCGGCGCCGTTGTCCCGGCAAATTCCGTGCGGGTCGCCCTTGAAGTTGGGGACCGGCTTGCACTGTCCGACGGTCGCGGCCAGCGTGCAGGACTGGCACTGACCGCCACAACGACCGTCGCAACAAACGCCGTCCGAACAAATGGTGGAATTGCAGTCGCTGTCGGCGGTGCAGCCCG
>DASXQB010000270.1:0-11835 GCA_036493295.1 Polyangia bacterium
GTAACGGGTTCACGTCTGAAGCTGCGCGGAGCAGCGCTCCGACGCTGCTACCGACAGTGTCGTTGGCCCGGTCCTCGCAGTGTTTGTCAGCAGTGGGTTCTAACGCCGCATTCCTGACGCCGACGCTGTTCGGGTTCGTGCTGGTGCTGTTTCGCTGTTCGGCGCTGTCCATGACGGCGCCCCTGTTCGGGATGAAGGCGTTGCCGCGCCGGCTGCGCATCGGGATCGCATTGCCGCTGTCGTTCGCCGCTTACGCCGGCGCCGGGTTCCCGGTGTTCGCCCCGCACGGATCGATCGGCCTGGGCACGCTCATCGCCGCCGGAGTGACCGAGACGGCGATGGGATTGGTGGCGGGACTGTGCGCGCGCTTTGCCATGGATGCGGCACAGGCGGGCGGGCAGGTCATCTCACTGGCGATGGGTCTGTCGTACGGGTCGGTGATCGATCCGTTGCACGGCGCCGATTCGACGGCGATCAGCGAGCTTTTGAGCATGTTCGCGCTGGCGGCGATGGTGACCACCGGCGTTCATCGGGAAGCGATCGCCTGGCTGTGTCGGTCGGTGATCGCCGTGCCGCCGGGCGCGCCGGTCGATCTGCAGGCGCTGTCCGCCGCGGTGGTCACGCATGCAATGGGCGCGGTGGCGCTGGCGGTGCGCATGGCGTACCCGGTGCTGGTGGCGGTGGTGTTCGGGCACGTGTCGCTGGGCGTGATCAGCCGGACGGTTCCACAGCTCTCCATCAACAGCATCGGGTTTTCGGTGACCATCTTGGCCGGCGGCGGCGCGCTGTACATGATGGCGCCTTCGATTGCCCAGTTGGCGGCGCGCACGGCGGTCTCTGCCTTCACTGGGGGCAGCTAGGTGCGCTGATGGCAGGCGAGCCCGCAGAAGACAGGACAGAGGCCCCAAGTGCGAGGCGAAGCAATGAAGCCCGCAGCAAAGGCCAGCTCCCCATCGGCAAGGAGATCAACGCCGTGGCGGGTTTCGCCGCCGGCACGCTGGCCTTGATGAGCGTCGGCCAGGCGCTGCGCGATTCGTTGATTCGTTTGGTCGCGGCGGCGGGCGAAGGGCTGTCGTCCACGTCGCCGGCGATGAGCCAGCTGCAGCCTTTGCTGGCGCGTCCGATGGGCCTGGCCCTGTCGGCGTGCGCGGCGGCGGGCGGCGCGGGCGCGGCGGCCTATCTGTTTCAGACCAAGGGTTCGATCTGGTTGGATCGCGCGCTGCCGGACATCGGGCGGGTGTTCACTCTCAGCGGCGGCAAGATCGGCCGCCTGTTCAGCAAGCAGCTGTGGGCGGATATGGGCATCTCGGTTGTCAAGCTGGTGACAGTGGGCTGGGCGGTGTGGTCGTCGATGCGTGCCGAATTCATGACGCTGCCTGGGCTGCTGTTCGCGCGTTCCGACGTGCAATTCGGGCATTTGTTCGGCCCGCTTTGCGCCAGCGCGGTCAAGGTTCTGACAGTGCTGGCCGTCTGGGCCGGCGTGGACATTGCAATTACCCGCTGGCGTTTCAACAAAGAGATGAAGATGACCAAAGCGGAGGCCAAGCGCGACGCGAAGGAGGACGAGGGCGACATGGCCACCAAAGGCCGCCGCCGCAAGAAGTTGCGCGAATTGATTCGCAACATCGCCCGCGCCGAGGTTCCGCGCGCCGACGCGCTGGTCGTCAATCCCACCCACATCGCCATCGCCATCCGCTATCGCGCCGGCGAGGACCAGGCGCCGCGCGTGACCGCCAAAGGCAAGGGCGAGATCGCCGAGATGATGCGCGATCTGGCCCGCGAAAACGGCATCCCCATCGTCGAGAACATCCCGCTGGCCCGCCTGCTTTATAAGCGCGTGAAGGTCGGGCGCTCCGTGCCTGCCGAAACCTACAAAGCGGTGGCCGCCATCCTGGCCTATGTCTACCGCATCACCCACCGCCAGCCGGCCGGGATGGGGGCGCGCTGATCGTGGCGACGAAGGAGAAGAATACCGGGCACGGCCTGATGGCCACCACCGTCCTCGGGGTGTTGGCCATCTTGGTTCTGCCGCTGCCGCCGCTGATCCTGGACATTCTGCTGGCGCTGAACATCGGTGTCTCGGTGTTGATCCTGCTGGTGGCGTTGAGCCTGGAAAAGCCGCTGGACTTCAGCGTGTTCCCGTCGCTGCTGCTGATCACCACCTTGTTCCGTCTGGGTCTGAACGTGGCCACTACGCGTTTGATCCTTCTCAAGGGCGGGGAGGGCGCGGGAGCGGCGGGCGACGTCATCGAGACCTTCGGTCGCTTCGCCATCGGCGGCAGTGTGATCGTCGGCTCGGTCATCTTCCTGATCTTGCTGGCGGTGAACTTCACCGTCATCACCCGCGGTTCAAACCGCATCGCCGAGGTCGCGGCCCGCTTCACCTTGGACGCCTTGCCCGGCAAGCAGATGTCCATTGACGCCGAACTGGCCTCCGGACTTATCGACGAAAAGACGGCGCGCACCCGCCGGCACGCTCTTGAACGCGAGATTGAATTCTTCGGCGCCATGGACGGCGCCAGCAAGTTCGTGCGCGGCGATGCCGTCGCCGGCCTGGTCATCACGGCGATCAACATCGTCGGTGGTTTGCTGGCGGGCCTGGTGCGCGACCACATGTCGCTGCAGACGGCGGTCGAATCGTTCACCATCCTCACCATCGGCGACGGTCTGGTCTCGCAGATGCCGACCCTGCTGGTCAGCACCGCGGCCGGTATCGTGGTGACCCGCGCCGGTGCCGGGCAGTACCTGGGCTTGGAGATGGGCGGTCAGGTGTTTGGCCAGCCGCGCACGCTGCAATATGCCGCCACCGTGCTGGGCGCGCTGGCCATCGTGCCAGGCATGCCGACGGTGCCGTTCGGTATCTTCGCGCTGGGTGCGTTCCTGCTGTCGCGCTTTCGGGGCCGCCCGGCCGCGGCGGCCAAGCGCGCCGCCGAGGCCGCCGCCGACGCCGCCAAGGCGCCGCCGCCGCAGGAGCGGATGCAAGATCTCCTCATCGTCGACGCCATCGAGCTGGAGGTTGGCCACGCGCTGTTGCGCCTGATCGATCTCGACAAGGGCGGCGAGCTGCCCGGCCGGGTGACCAACCTGCGCCGGCAGATCGCCACCGATCTCGGCGTGGTGCTGCCGCCGGTGCACCTGCGCGACAACCTGCGCCTGGAACCGAACGAGTACCGGGTGCGGATGCGCGGCATCGACGTCGGCAAGGGCATGGCTTACAGCGATCGGGTGATGGTGCTGGATCCGTCGGGTGGCGCCCCCAATGTTCCGGGCCTGGAAGGTTTGACCGGCAAGGAGCCGGCGTTCGGCCTGGCCGCGTTGTGGATCGTCCCGAGCGATCGAGCGCGGGCGGAAAGCGCAGGCATGACCGTGGTCGATCCGGCGTCGGTGATGACCACCCACCTTTCTGAATTGATCCGCCGCAACGTGCACGAGCTGGTGGGCCGGCAAGAGGTGCAGGAGCTCATCGCCAACGTCGGCAAGGAAGCGCCCAAGCTGGTCGAGGACGTCATCCCCGGCACGGTCACCCTGGGCGAGTTCGTGCGCGTGATGCGCGGGGTTTTGCGCGAAGGCCTTTCGGTGCGCGACCTGCGATCGATCTTGGAGGCCGTCGCCGACGGAGCGCCACGCAGCAAGGACACGTCGTTCCTGGTCGAGCAGGTGCGCCGGCGATTGTTCCGCCAGATCACCGCCAAGGTCGCCGACGCCGCCGGCGTGGTGCGCGCGCTGACGTTGGATCGCGCCACCGAAGAGGCTCTGCGCCGCACGCTGGGGCAAAGCGACGGCGAGGCCACGCTGGCCCCGGATATCGATACGGCGCGCAAGCTGGTCAACCTGCTGGAGATGCGGGCCGCGCGCTTTGCCGCCGACGGCCAGCCCACGGTGATCATCGCGCCGCCCGATCTGCGGCGGCCGCTGTTCGATTTCGCTTCGCGCTTTGTCCCCGACCTGTCGGTGGTGACGGCGCGCGAGTTGGTCCCCGGCACGTCCGTCGAGCCGGTGGCGACCATCGATCTGGGAACGCCGGCGTCAGCGCAAGGACGGGCGGCCGCCTAGCGGTTTTCTTTTGAGAAGGTGAGGAACTGAAAATGAACGGGAACGCGACAGTGAAGACCTTTCGAGCCCCCGACGCCATGTCGGCGCTGAACGCCGTGAAGGCGGCGTTCGGTCGGGACGCCGTCATCTTGCAGACGCGCGAGATCGCCGGCGGCCTGTTCGGCAGACCGCAGGTGGAGGTCGTCGCGGCCAGCGGCGTGGCCGAGCCGTCGCAGGTCGGCCGCACGGCCGCCTTTGAACGTGCCGCCAAGCTGGCCGGGAGCGCCGCCGGTGGAACGATCGATGGCCCGGCGAACGTTTCGCGGCGGCCAACCGGCGATCTGCAGGAAGAGGTCAGCGCCTTGCGTCGGGTGGTCGAGGAGTTGCGCCGCCGCGTCGGTCAGGACGATCCGGGCGCCGACGACGGTCCCATCTTCACCGGCGAAGCGCTGCGCACCTTCCGACACCTGGTGCACCGAGGGATCGAGGATGCTCTGGCGCGCGAGCTGATCGAAAACGCGCGCCGGCAGGGCGCCGGTCCGCGGGGTGGGCAGATCGAGGCTGGGGTGCGTGCCGATCTGCGCAAGCGGCTGCCGGCGGCGCCGGCGCCCTGGCTGGCCGAAGGGCGCCGGACCATCGCTCTCATCGGTCCCACCGGCGTCGGGAAAACCACCGCGATCGCGAAGATAGCCGCCCGCGCGGTGCTGGAGACCAAGTTCAAGTGTGCGCTGATTACCGTCGATACATACCGGGTCGGGGCCAGCGACCAGCTGGCGCGGTACGGAAAAATCATGGGTCTGCCAACACACGTCGCGCGCGATCAGGCCGCCTTGGCCGAGGCGGTGGCGCGCAGCAAGGACGCCGACCTGATCTTGATCGACACGGCCGGGCGTTCTGATAACGAATCGATCGCCGCGCAGACCGCGATGTTGCGCACGGTTCCAAATATTCAATTGCAATTGGTATTGGCGGCGTCCGCCGGCGGCCGCGAGCTGGGGGCGGCGGTGGGCCGCTATCGGTTGTCGGGGCCGGAGCGGATCATCTTCTCCAAGCTGGACGAGGCGGACGGCCCGGGCAGCATCGTGTCGGCCACGCAGGCCTTGCCGCGGGCGGTGTCGTGCATCGCCGACGGCCAGCGCGTGCCCGAGGACATTCATCAGGTGGAGAGCGCCGACCTGGTGAAGCGAGTCTGGGGTGAGTGACGTGACGATCGAAAGGAGCAACGACAGTGGATCAGGCAGATAGCCTTCGCCAATTGGCCGCTCAAGGACGCATGGGACGGTCGCCCTTGAAGGTCTTCGCTCTCACCAGCGGCAAAGGAGGCGTGGGCAAGACCAACATCGCCGCCAACCTGGCCGTGCTGGCCGCCAAGGCCGGAAAGCGCGTGCTGGTCATCGACGCCGATCTGGGTCTAGCCAACATCGAGATCATTTTTGGTTTGAAGCCGCGCTATCACCTGGGCGATCTGCTGGAACAGCAGCGCACCATCGAAGAGGTGCTGGTGAAAGGGCCGCACGGGATTTGTTTGTTGCCGGCGGGCTCGGGCGTGCAGTCGCTGACCCATCTGACCGACCAGCAGAAGATGCAGTTCGTGGCGGCGCTGGATCCTCTGGAAGACATGTTCGACGTGGTCTTCATCGATTCGGGTGCCGGCATCGGCGAGAACGTGCTGTTCTTCGTGGGCGCCGCGCAGGAAGCGATCCTGGTGGTCAGCCCCGAACCGACGTCGCTGGTCGACGCCTACGCGACGGTGAAGGTGCTGTCGCAGCAGGCGGGCGTGCGGAACTTCAGCGTGGTGGTGAACCCGGTGGTCGACGAGATGCCGGCGCGGGGGATCTTTCAGAAGCTGACCGCGGTCTCGAACCGGTTTCTCACCGCGCAGATCCGCCACCTCGGCTATGTCCCGCGCGACGAAAACTTTCACCGCGCCATCATGGCCCAGCGAGCGATCGTCGACATGTTCCCGCACTCGCCGGCCAGTCGAGCCCTGGCGTCCATCGCCGAGCGGCTGTTCGCCGACGGCGCGCAACCCAAGCTCGAGAGCGGCCTCAAGGTGATGTGGCAGCGCCTGCTGCGGGAATCGGGGGCGGCCACCGCGGTCTAATGCATCGTCGCGCCCTCGCCACATATGCCTCGGCGACCTCCGAGGCCGATGACCTGATCCAGCGCTATGGGACGCTGATCGATCGGGTGGCGCGGCGGATTGTCTTGCGCATCGGCTTGCGCAGCGCCTTCGACGATCTGTGGTCGGCGGGCGCGCTGGGCTTGCTGGAGGCGGCCGGGCGCTTCGACGCCAGCCGCGGCGTCTCGTTCGAGACCTTCGTCGAGCACCGCATCCGTGGTTCGATGCTGGACGAGCTGCGCCGCATGGATCACCTGCCGCGCCGGCTGCGTTCGCGCGCCGACGATCTGCAGAAGGCCAAGCAGAAACTGTCGATCCGGCTTGGCCGCGAGGCCAGCACCGAAGAGATCGCCGCCGAATTGAACCTGGAGCTGGACGAGATCAGCGGCATCGAGGCGCTGGCCGAGCCGCACGTGTCGCTGGAAAAGGTGGCCACCTCGGCTGCTTCGGAAGAAGCAGGCATCGAGGATCGCCTGGCCCGCGCGCAGGCGGCGAAGGCGCTGGCGGCCGGTTTTCAAGAGCTGCCGGAGCGCCTGCAGACCGTCCTCGGCCTGCACTATTTGGAGGGGCTGACCTACCGCGAGATCGCCAAGATGATGGACATCAGCGAGCCGCGCGTGTGTCAGCTGCACGCCGACGGTTTGAAAAAGCTGCGCGGGGCGCTGAGCAAGCTGGGTGACGGAGCGCCGTGACGCTGCTGCCCGAGAATGCGCTGCCGCGTCGGCACTGCATCCTGTTTGTCGACGACGATCCGGCGATGCTGAAGGCGTTCGAACGCCTGCTCCACGTCGAGCGCCACCGCTGGGAGATGGTCTTCGTCCGCACTCTGGACGCCGCCTATGAACGGCTGGGAGCGCGCGCCGTCGACGTGCTGGTCACCGAACTTCGTTTGGCCGGCGAGAGCGGCGTTTCGTTGCTGGAGAAGGTCAAGCGTGACCACCCCGGGATCACCCGCATCATCTTCTCTGCCAACGGCGAGCGCGAGCCGCCGGTGCGGCTGGCGGCACTGACCCATCAGTTTCTGGCCAAGCCGTTCGACGTGCTGGCCCTGCGCGAGACCCTGGATCGCGCCTGCACCGTACGCGAGCTTCTGGAGAGGCCGGCGATCCGCGACGCGGTCGGTGGGATCAGCGCGCTGCCGTCGCTGCCGGCGATCTATCTTGAGCTACAAAGCGCGCTCGGCGATCCGCGCGTGACCGTGGCCCGGGTGGCCCGCATCGTCGAGCGCGACATCGCCATGACCGCCAAGGTGCTGCAGTTGGTGAACTCGGCGTACTTCGGGGTCGCGCTGCGCGGGGGCGGCGGGCGCATCGCCAGCGTCGAGCAGGCGCTGGTCATGCTGGGGCTGAACACGATTCAGTATCTAACCTTGGCCTCGTCGCTTTTCAGTGTGTACAGCGCGCGCGATGATTTTTACGGCTTTTCGCTGTCGCTGCTGCAGGAGCATTCGCTGCTGGCGGCGCGCATCGCCGCCCGGCTTTTACCGGCCCGGGTGGCCAGCGAAGAGGCGTTCGTGGCGGCGCTGTTGCACGACGCGGGAAAATTGATCCTGGCCGGCCGCCACCCGGAACGGTACCGCAAGCTGATGAGCACGGCAGCGCGCGAGGCGTTGCCGCTGACGCTGCTGGAGACGGCCGAGTTCGGCGCCTCGCACCCGGAGATCGCCGCCTATCTTTTCGGCACCTGGGGTTTGCCGACGATGATCGTCGAAGCGGTGGCCTTCCACCACGATCCATCGGCGGCTGGCCGCAAGGTGTTCGACGCCACCGGCGCGGTCCACGTCGCCGAAGTGCTGGCCCACGAGGTCACCCAACCGGCCAACGACGCCAGTGGGCGTCGCGCCTCGCTGGACGGCGCGTATCTAGAGACCACCGGGGTGTCGGCGCAGCTTCCGGGCTGGCGGGCGCTGGCCACTTCATTCGTGAAGGCGCAGTAGGGCGGGACGTCGTGGCGGGCGGCTTCTTGCGGCAGGCTCTGGAAGCGCAAGATCGCCACGATCACCGCGGCGCGCTGCTCCTGTTTCAGCAGGCTCTCGCCGTCGAGCCCAGCAACTGGATCGGACACACCGGCCTGGGCAATTCGCTGCGCGCTCTGGGACAGCTGGACGAAGCGATCGCCGCCTGCACCCGCGGCGTTCAAGCCGACGACCAATCGGTGCCGGCATGGACGCAACTGGGGCTGGCGTATCAGGCGAAGGGTTTGTTCAACGAGGCGCGGCTGTGTCTGGGGCGCGCCTGTCATCTGCAACCAGACAGCGCCGACGCGCTGGCCAACGTCTCGGCGATGGAGTTGTCTGCGGAGAACTTCGACGCCGCCGATGAAGCAGGGCGCCAAGCGTTGCGGCTGGCACCGGGGCACGCGCGCGCGGCGATCAATCTTGGTCGGGCGTGCAAGGAGCAAGGCGCGGTCGACGAGGCAATCGCGCTTTATCTGCGGGCGCTGGCCGTCGAGCCGACAAACACCGACGCGCGGTGGAATCTGGGACTGGCATTGTTGCAAAGCGAACGTTGGGCGGAGGGCTGGCCGCTGCACGAGTTGCGGTCGGCGATCCCAGGCGCGCCCGCGTCGGCGCCGGGCCTGGTGTTGTGGGACGGACGTCCGCTCGCTGGTGCGACGGTGCTGGTGCAGGCTGAAAAAGGCCTGGGCGACACGATCCAGTTCTCGCGCTACGTGCGCTTGCTCAAGGAACGCGCCGGCGCGGAACGGGTGATCGTCGAATCCCAGCCGGCGATTGAACAGTTGCTGCGCGGCTGCGCGGGCGTCGATGCGGTGGTGCCGCGAGGGAGGCCGCTGCCAGACGCTGAGCTGGACGTACGGGTGCCGTTGATGAGTTTGCCGTTGCTTCTGGGCGCGTTCGATCCCGCCGCGTCCGCCACCGAGCGCTATCTGACGGCGTCGCCGGAGCGGACGGCCTTCTGGAAGGCGGCGCTGGGTCAGCGACAGCGCGGGCGGGCCGGCGCCATCGGCATCGCCTGGCAAGGCAACCCGGCGTATCTCGCTGATCGGCGGCGCTCGATCCCGCTGCTCGCGCTTTTGCCTTTCATTCGCCTGGCGCGCGAGCGCGGGTTTGTCGTTTACAGCCTGCAAAAAGATTTCGGCAGCGAACAGCTGCGCGCGCTGCCGATCGAAATGACCGGCGCCGTCGACGATCTCGCCCCGTCGCTGGACGGCGGCGGGGCGGGTGCAGCGTTCGTCGACACGGCGTCGGTGATGGCGAACCTGGATCTGGTGCTGAGCTCGGACACCGCGGTGCCGCACCTGGCGGGCGCGCTGGGCGTGCCGACCTGGTTGCTGCTGTCGCACGTTCCCGACTGGCGCTGGGGTCGGCGCGGCGGCGAGACGCCTTGGTATCCGTCGCTGCGGTTGTTCCGGCAGCGACAGGCCGGCGACTGGGCGGGCGTGGTCGCCGATGCCTGTGCGGCCTTGACCGTCATCGAAAGGAAGCGAGCATGAACGTCACCATCGAGATCGGTCCCGGCGAATTGATCGACAAGATCACCATCCTGGAGATCAAGGCCGCTCATATCGGCGCGCGCGAAAAACTGGTCAACATCCGCCACGAGCTCGGCGTGCTGCGCGCGGCGCGGGACGTGGCCATCGCGCCATCGGAGGCGCTGGACAATCTGACGGCGCAGTTGAAGTCGATCAACGGGACGTTGTGGCGCATCGAAGACGACATCCGCGACTGCGAGCGCGGGGGCGATTTTGGCGCGCGGTTCGTGGCGCTGGCGCGCGCGGTCTATCGAACGAATGATCAACGTGCGGCGGTGAAGCGGCAGATCAATGAGCTGCTGGACGCGGCGATCGTCGAAGAGAAATCGTACGCGCGATACTAAGCCCCCCGACGGGCCTGTGACTGCGTGGACGAAGCCCGCGTGCGGGCCTACGCGCCGTCCGCCAGCTTGCCATGCAAGCGTCGATACGCCCCGTCCTGCGCCATCAGCGCAACATGCGTCCCGCGCTCGACGATGCGCCCGCCGTCGATCACCAGCACCTGGTCGGCGTGTTCGATGGTGCTCAGCCGGTGGGCGACGACGAAGCTGGTGCGCCCGGCCAAGAGCTTGGCCAGCGCGCGCTGCAGTCGTCGCTCGGTCAGGCGGTCGACGGCGCTGGTGGCCTCGTCCAGCATCAGCAAGCGCGGGTTGGCCAGCATGGCGCGCGTGAAGCACACGATCTGTCGCTGCCCGGCGGACAGCGCGCTGCCGCGTTCGCCGACCTGGGTCAGCCATCCTTGCGGCAGCCGTTCGATCACGTCCAGCACGCCCAGCTTTCGCGCCGCCTCCGCCACGTCGGCGTCGGCCGCTTCCGGTCGGGTCAGGCGCACGTTGTCGATCACTGTTCCGGTGAAGAGAAAATTGCTTTGCAGGACGTTGCCCATCTGTCGCCGCAGCGACGTGCCGGTCACCTCGCGCAGATCGATCCCGTCGATCTTGATCTCGCCCGCCGTGGGCAGGTGCACCTTGGCGATCAGCAACAAGATGGTGCTCTTGCCGCTGCCGGTGGGGCCGACCAGCGCCACGGTCTGGCCCGGCTCGGCGGTGAGATCCACGTCGTGCAACACCGGGCGCGCCGGATCGTAGGCGAACGAGACGTTTCGCAGCGTCACCCGGCCTTCGATGGGCGGGATGTTGCGCGCGCCGGGGGCGTCGACCGGCGGCAGGTGGGTGTCCAGCAGCGAAAAGACGCGCTCGGCTCCCGCCATCGCCGTCAGCGCCTGGTTGTATTGATTACCGAGGATCGGAATGGGGCTGAAAAAGAAATTCGCCAGGAAGAAAAACTGCACCATGGCTTCCAGTCGGATGTGTCCGCCCAGTGCCTGATAGCCCCCGACGATCAGGGCCAAGGAAAGAAACAACTGTCCGTTCAGTTCAAGCAGCGGCAACAGCAGCGCCGAGCTGCGCGTGGCCCGCATGTTGTATTCGCCGTGGTCGGCCACCAGCGTGGAGAACATCTCGGCGTTCACCTCGGTGCGCGCGTACGCCTGGGTGACGCGCACGCCGGCGATCGATTCGGCCACGGTGGCGGTGACGCGCGAGAAGCTCTCTTGCAGCGCCCGGTACGCCCGCACCATGCGACTTTGAAAGTGGCGGACCACCACGCCCAGCGTCGGCACCATCACCGCCACCACCAGGAACAGCAGCCAGTCGTAATACAGCATGAAGGCCGCCGCGATGACCATGCCGCCCAGCTGCACCGAGCTGACGAACACCACCTCTTGAATGCCGACCCGCACCGCTTCGAGATCCGAGGTGATGCGGCTGATCAGCCGGCCGGTCTGCGTGCCCTGGAAGAAGCTCATCGGCTGCGCCAGCACGTGGCGGTAGCAGGCGGCCCGCATGTCGTGCAGCACGCTCTCGCCCAGCTCCAGCGCCAGGCGAGCGCGATAGCGAAACACCCACGCCGTGCTCAGCGCCAGCGCCGCCAGCGCCACCACGCCCGACACCAGGCCCCAGCGATCGTGGTGGGCGATCGGTCCGCTGATCACCGCCGCCGTTCCCCAGCCGACCAGCGGTAGCTGCGCCGCGCGCGCCAGCACCAGCAACGACAGGATGTTGCGCTTGCGGGCGTACGGCACGGTGAAAGCGAACAGGCGATGCGCCAGCCGGCGATCGATCGGCCGCTGCGTGGGGCCGGAGGCTTCCCCCCGCAACGGCATGTGCACGATGGCGTGGCTGCCGGTG
>DASXQB010000271.1:0-18075 GCA_036493295.1 Polyangia bacterium
CGGTCGGGCGCGGCGGCGGCCCCAGCTATTACGCCGTCCGCGCCCAACCCCGCGGCAGCGTCAACGGCCAGCTGCGCCTGACCGAACAGGGCGAGGTCATCGCCAGCAAGTACGCCGACCCGGTGGTCGGCTATCGCAACCTGGAAGCGCTGGTGGCGGCGACCATGGAGGCGACGCTGCTGGACGGCGACAGCTCCGAGGCCGATCGGGCGCCTTTCTATCAAACGATGGAAGAACTGTCCGGCTACGCCTTCCGCGAATACCGCCATCTGGTCTACGAGACGCCGGGGTTCATCAGCTATTTTCGCGAGGCCACGCCGATCAACGAGATCAGCCACCTCAACATCGGCAGCCGCCCGTCCAGCCGCAAGAGTAGCGATCGCATCGAAGACCTGCGCGCCATTCCCTGGGTGTTCAGCTGGGGGCAGTGCCGGCAGGCGATTCCTGGCTGGTACGGCTTCGGCACGGCGGTGAGTCGCTACTTGGAAAAAGATCGGCCGCGCCGGCTGGCCCTGCTGCGGGCGATGTACGCGCGCTGGCCGTTCTTCCGCACGCTGGTGGACAAGCTGGACATGGTTTTGGCCAAGACCGACATGGGCATCGCCTCGCGCTATGCCGGGTTGGTCAGCGACAAGAAATTGCGCAACGCCATTTTTGGCCGCATCCAGGCCGAGCACGAGGCGACCCTGAAGGCGTTCTTTGGAATTTCAGGCGCGAAGACGTTGCTGCAGGACAACCGCTCGCTGGCGTACAGCCTGCGAAACCGCATTCCCTATATTGATCCGCTGAATCACCTGCAGGTCGATCTGCTGCGCCGCCTGCGCTCTGACGAGGGCGACAGCGACGAGCTGCGCCGCGCGGTGCACCTGACCATCAACGGCGTGGCAGCCGGTCTGCGCAACAGCGGTTAGGCCCGCGCCGCCTCCGAAAATCGTAGGCGCATTTCGATCCCCGGAGAGTCCACGCCCCATCGCGGCGTCGACGCCGCTGGTTCGGGCGGGAATGGCCCTTGCACATCCGACGCGAAATTTCGCGGAGGGTCACGATGAAGAGAACCGTTGGGAGGATGTCGATGCTCGCGCTGGCGTTGTTTGGTTACACGTCTGTGACAACGTTGAGCTGCAACGGCCGCGGCGGCAGCAACGGTGGAACGGCGATGACCCAGCCGTACGACAACACCGGCAGCGTCGCCTTCGCGTTGCAGGTCGCGCCGGGCGTGACGTTGACCCAGGCCAGCTACAGCATCAGCGGGCCGGGCGGTTTCTCGCAAACCGGGACCATCAACCTTGCCAACTCGTCGAAGATTGCGGCCACCATCGCCGCGCTGCCAGCGGGTAAGGGCTATCACCTCACGCTGACAGCGACGGCCACCGACGGAACCACTGCCTGCATCGGCGCGGCCGATTTTGACGTCATCGCCCACATGACGACGGCGGTGACGATCGCCCTCGACTGTCACGAAGCGCCGCGCACCGGCTCGGCGATGGTCAGCGGCACTATCAACGTCTGTCCGGTGGCAGACGGCATCGGCGCCAACCCCGCCGAGGCGCTGGTGGGCTCGACCCTGGCGCTGACCAGCGCCGCGCATGACACCGACAGCGGCCCGTCGCCGCTGGCCTACAAGTGGAGCGCCAGCGCCGGCACGCTGAGCGATCCGGCGGCGCCGAACCCCACTTTCACCTGCACCACGCCGGGCACGGCCACCGTCTCGCTGACCGTCTCGGACGGCGACACCACACCCGGTTGCGCCAACACCATCAGCACCCAGGTCACCTGCACGGGCGCCGTCAGCGGCGTGGTGCAAAGCGCGCTGTTCGTCGCCGGCAGCCCCGCCGAGCCGATCGTTCACGCCGGTTACTACCAGGGCGCGAAGGTGTGCGGCGACGCCAACAACAACGGCAAGTGCGATCCGGCCGAGGCGCCGGTGATCAGCGACAGCAGCGGCCACTTCGCGCTGCTCACCACCAACAGCGCACCGGTGATCGCCGACATCGGTACCGACGCGGTGAACACGGCGAACGGCTCGCCCAACCCGTCGCGGAACGTTTTCCGCGTCGCTGGCGCCCAGATGTCCGAGCAGGCCGGCACCGTCGTGCTCAGCCCGGCGTCGACCGAGATCATGCGGGCGATCGAAGCCAACGGCAGCGACTACGCCGGCGAGAAGCAAACCTTGTCGGCGCGCCTGGGTGTGGCGCCGGATCAGGTGCTGGCCGACGCCAACGGTCTGCCCGCCGCCGATCAAACCGCCGTGCTGCGCGAGGAGGTGGTGCTGGCCGGCCGCTTCAGCTACGCGGTCACCAAGCTGGATCGCGGCGATCTGTACCCCGACGCGCTGGCCGTTCCCGGCGGCGATCCCGAGTTGACCGGTCTCGGCGGCGTCACGCCCGCCACCGCCAGCACCGACGAGACCCGCCAGCCGATCACCTTTGCGCAGGCCGAGCAGGCGGCGTTCGCCGTCGAAGGGATCCCGCGCTACGACCACATCTTCGTCATCATGCTGGAGAACAAGTCCAGCCAGGCGATCTTGAGCTCGGCCTTCGCGCCCAAGATCAACGCGCTTCTCGCCTCCGGCAACCAGGCCGCCAGCTATTACGCCACCGGCAACCCCAGCGAGCCCAACTACACCGCCCTCGGCGGCGCCGACGACTTCGGCATCACCGACGACGCACAGTGGAACTGCGACGCCACCGGCGCCAATGCGGTTCAGGATCTACCGGTGCCGGACAAGTTCCAGCCGGGCCTCGGCAGCTCGCCGTTCACCACCACCTGCACCCAGTCGGTGGCCACCAACCACAACATCGTCGGCAAGCCGAACCTGTTCACCGCCGTCAGCGCCGCCGGCATGACCTGGCGGACCTACAGCGAGTCGATGAACCCCGGCCAGGACTTCCGCACCGACAGCGTCTCCGATCCCGCGGTCGTCGCCGTCGACAACGTCTACCCACCCGGCACGCTGGCCGGCAACGCCGCCGCCATCGGCGATCCCAATCTGCTGTTGCCGATGCCGGCCGGTCTTTACAAGACCAAGCATCATCCCGGCATGGCGTACCAGAGCGTGCGCAGCGCGCCGGAGTTCAAGTACAGCAACCGCACGCTGGGCGGCGGTCAGTGGGACGCCGTGCTGATGAACAGCAAGGCGTACGCGATCCCGACCGGGTACGACAGTGATCAACTGGGAACCGATCTGGCCAGCGGCAACATCGGCACCCTCAACTTCGTCGTCCCCGATCAGTGCGATGACATGCACGGCATCGGCGTTTCAGGCACCTCGGGCGGCAAGGCGGGCACGGCCAGCGACTGCAGCAGCGTGTCCAACAACGTGCCGGTGGCCACCGGCGGCAACATCCTGGCCCGCGGCGACAACTACGTCGACAAGCTGGTCAAGAGGATCCAGGCCTCGCCGCTTTGGCAGAACCCCGCCAAGCGCATGGCGCTGGTGATCATGTTCGACGAGGGCAACGCCACGGCGGATCTGAACTCGTGCTGCGGCTGGAAGGCGGGCAAGAGCGTCATCAACAACCCGCTGGTGCGAAACCCGGACGGCACGTTCTCGCCCGACCCGTCGAACGCCAAGTACAACCTGGGCAACAAGGGCCACGGCAAGAGCATCTACGGCGTGCTGACCAACCAGCCGAACGCGCCGAAGGGCGTCTCGGACAACGACGTCTACAGCCACTTCTCGTTCGTGCGCACGCTGCAGGACATGTTCTTGCTGGCTGATCCGGCCAGCGACGTCACGTACATGAACCGCTCGAAGTACACCGAGACGTTCATCGCCCAGAACATCCTGAACCTGCCGGAGTTCACCGGCAGCGCGGACACGCACTTTGATTCCGTGCGGCCGATGAACCACGCCTACGTCATCCCGGCGACGTACCTGCAAAAAGGAACCGCGGACGACATCCGTCCGCTGCAAATGGGACCGGACAGCGACCAGATCAACATCTGGTCGCTGAAGAAATAGCCGCGACGAAGAACGATGTGGATCGCGAGGACCAGCGCGTGCGTCGCCGGGCTGATGGCGGCGACGGGCGCGCTGGGGGCGTGTCGCGGCGGCTCGGACGCCGCCGCGTCGACTGCGCCGGCTGGCAGCTCGACGATCAGACCGACGACGATCGTGGGTGGTCCGTTGCCGCTCAGCGCGGCGGCGCAGGTGGGCCGGGCGCTGTTCTTCGACAAGACGCTTTCGGCGTCGGGGCAGATGTCGTGCGCCACCTGCCACGATCCGGACCACGCCTACGCGCCAGCGAACGGCGACGCGGTTCAACCGGGCGGTCCCAGCGGCGCCGGGCGCGGGATCCGCGCGGTGCCGTCGCTGCGGTACAAGGAATACACGCCGCCTTACGCCGATCTCTTCGACAACCCCGACGGGATCAGCGCGCCCGGTCCGGGCGGCGGCTTCGCCTGGGACGGCCGCGCCAGCACGCTGGCCCAGCAGGCGCGCCTGCCGCTGCTGTCGCCGGTGGAAATGGCCAATGGCAGCGCCGCCGAGGTCGTTCGCAAGGTCCAGGCGGCGCCCTACGCCGACGCGTTTGCGCGCGCGTTTCCCGACGTGCGCTTCGCCGCCGCCGACGCTGCCTTTGCCAGGGTGCTGGCCGCCCTGGAGGCGTTCCAGCGCGAAGACGTCAGCTTTCATCCTTACACAAGCAAGTTCGATCGCCACGCCGACAACAAGATCGGTGGCACCTTCACCGCCGCCGAGGCGCGCGGCTTTCGCGTCTTCATCGACGAGAAGACCGCCAACTGCGCAGCTTGCCACTACGTCGGGCCGGGCTTGAACGGCAGCTCGGGCCTGTTCACTGATTTTTCGTACGAGGCGATCGGCGTGCCCCGCAACCGGGAGATCCCGGCCAACACCGACGACGAATTCTTCGATCTGGGGCTGTGCGGACCGGCGCGAACCGATCACCTGCCGTCCGGGCGCCCGTCGAATGAATTTTGCGGCTTGTTCAAGACACCCACGCTGCGCAACGTGGCCACGCGCGGCGCCTTCTTTCACAACGGTGCCATGCACTCGCTGGAGCAAGCGGTGCGGTTCTACGTCACCCGCGACACCATGCCTGAGCTTTGGTATCCGACGGTCGGTGGCGGGCCCAAGACGCGTCCGGATGCTCGGTTTCCACGCTATGGATTGGTGACCACGCAGTTTAGTGGCGGCGTGGCCACCAAGTTCGACGATCTGCCCGCGCGCCACCGCGCCAACTTGGACCTCCAGCGTCCGCTGGATGGGCGGCCGCGCGGTGCAAAGCCGCCGCTGGGCGAGCAGGAGATCGCAGACCTGATTTGTTTTCTGGAGACGCTCAACGACGGTTATCAGCCGCCGCCGACACCGCCAGTATCCGGACGCTGCGTGCAGTGAAGAAGTGAGGACCTGATGGCAACCAGACTACAGCACCAACACCGATCGCCGGCCCGTCGATGGTCTTGCGGCCCGCTGGGCGTCGTGGTGATCGGGCTTTTGACCGTCGGCGCGTGCGCGAAAGAAAAGAAATTCGCCGCCGGCGCCGCCGGCGCGCCATTCGTCGACGGGCTGACGGCGTATCTGCAGCAGCGCGGAACGCTGTGCCTGGACTACGCACGCTGGCCGGTCGATGTGACGGCTCATGATCGCGTGGTCGGCTCGCGCGAGGCGCGACAGCTTCCGTTGCTGGAGACCCTGGGTTTGGTGTCGTCGGAACCGCTGGCTGCCAGCGACGGTAGCGGCAAACGCTATCGCCTGACCGGCGCTGGGCGCGCACTGTACATCGCGCGCGAGACCAGGACTGATCTTTGTCCGGTCACACTGACTTTGAACAAGGTGATCGGCGCGCGGGTGCAGCCAGCGACAGACGGCGCGCCGGCGCACGCCACTATCACGTACACCTACGACGTCGCCGCGCCGGCCTGGGCGCGCGATGCTCGCTTTGCCAAGTCGTTTCCCGCCATCGGTCGGGTAATTGGCGGCGCCGGCCATGCCCCGCTGGTGGAAGGCTTCACGCGCACCCCCGGCGGCTGGACAGCGAACGAGCTGGTTTCCGCCGCGGTGGGCTCGGCGGCGACGACGGTGACGACGCGATGAGCGCAGCCATCGTTCGCTTTCGTCCCGAGCTGAGCGCGTGGCTGACCGAATGCCTGGATCGCGGCCAGCCGCCGTCGGCGCTGACGCGGACCATGGTGGCCGAGCACATGCAGCCGGCGGTGGCCGACGCGATCGTCGCCGCCTTCGTGCGCGCGCGCCGCGACGGTCACCCGGCGCCCACCGACACGGTGGTGGTCGACGACGGCGCGCCGGAATATCGCTCGCAGCCGTCGCACCTGCGCGCGACCACGCGGCTGCCGTGCACGGATGGCGCGTCGGTGCCGGTGCTGGCCCGGGCCGAACGGCCGTGTCTGGCTCTGCTCGGCAATCTGCTGTCCGGCGATGAGTGCGACCAGCTGATCGCGCTGGCCCGGCCGCGCCTGGCGCCGTCGACGGTGGTCGACCCGCAGACCGGTCTCGACGTCGTCGCCGGCTACCGAAACAGCCAGGGCATGTTTTTTCGTCTGGGCGAGACCCCGTTCGTCGATCGCCTGGACCGTCGTTTCTCCGAGGTGATGAATCAACCGCTGGAAAACGGCGAAAGCTTGCAGGTCCTCTGTTACGGCGCGGGCGGGGCCACCGCGCCGCACTTTGATTTTCTGGTCCCTTCGAATGCCGCCAATCAGGCGTCGATCGCGCGCAGCGGCCAGCGGACCAGCACGCTGCTCTGTTATCTGAACGACGTCGTCTCGGGCGGCGAGACCATCTTCCCCCGCGCCGGCTGGGCGATCACCCCGCGCGCCGGCCACGCCGTCTACTTCGAATACACCGACAGCCGCGGCCAGGTCGACGAACAGTCACTGCACGCCGGCAGTCCCGTCACCGCCGGCGAAAAGTGGGTGGTGACGAAGTGGATGCGGCAGAAGCGGTTCGTCCCGCTGGGCTAGTTACGAAAGCGAAGTCCGATTCTCCGGGGAAGGACGGACCGGACCCCGAGGCTCAGCCCACCCTCGATGTTACCGCAACCTTGACGGGCCTCGGGGGAGGACCGGCTGGCGCGGCGACAGCCTCGAACCCATGAATCAGACTCGCGATCCGCGCCACGCGCGCACTGCGCCGCGCACCGACCGGTCCCTGGAAGATAGGCGACCCCCGATCGTCGCGGATCGATCGTCCGAAGAGATTGCGCCTCCCAGGCCGCGCCGTTCGGTCCTCGCCGCAGGGCGCGCGAAGCGCTTGCTTATGATGTTGGCGGCCGAGTGCGCCCTGCGGCTGCGGTCCGACTTCTTTCCGGACAGACGTGGAAAGCCGATCCGCGATCAGCCTATCGATCGCTGCTTCCTTCGCGGAATATCACCGTCGCCAAACCCTTTGGATTCACTGTGGCGAGGTACCAGACCTTTTCAACCGAAGTGAAACGCCGACACCCGCACGCCCATCACGGTGTCGGCGAAACCGGCCACGCCACGATCGCTGCCTGCCGCGCCGGCGACCACCATCAGCGGCAGCAGGTGTTCCTCGCGTGGGTGCGCCTGGCGGGCGGCGGGGGCGTGCGACCAGTCGGTCAGTCGATGGTCGCGGTGTTGGACCGCGCCGGTGGCGGTTTCGGTCAGCCAGGCGTCGAACTGGGCGGCGATGGCGGGCGCCCGCGGATCGCCGAAGGCGCGTAGGTTGTGAAAGCTCATGCCGCTGCCAATGATGAAGACGCCCTCATTGCGCAGCGGGGCCAGCGCGCGTCCGATGGCCAGGTGCTCTTTTGGATCGAGGCCTCGCTTCAAAGACAGCTGCACCGTCGGAACGTCAGCCGCCGGGTACGCCAGCTTCAGCGGCACGAACGTTCCGTGGTCGAAGCCGCGCTGCGCATCGCGCGCACTGGGAAAGCCGGCGCTTTCCAGGAGCTGCTGCACGCGCGCCGCCACCGCCGGACTGCCGGGCGCGGGCCAGGTTATCTGATAGGACTCCGGCGGAAAGCCGTAATAGTCGTAGAGCATCGGTGGGTGCTCGGCGGTCATCACCGTCGGCACCGGCTCTTCCCAGTGCGCGGACACGGCCAGGATCGCTTTCGGCGGCGTGTGCGGCAGCGCTTGCAGCGACCGCAGATACGCCGCCAGCCGGGCCATCTCTTTCTTGTCGAAGCCGAGGTCGACGAAAGGCCACGGCCCGCCGCCGTGGGGAAGGTAGACCACCGGCATTTTGGAGTTGCTCGTCATCAGGGTGGTTTGATGCTGCGCTGGCTGGTTTGTTTCGGCAATGGTGATCCAGGACGTCCGGCGCGGCTGCGTTACAATGTGGCCATGGCCCGCATCGTCACCATCACCGGAAGCCCGTCGGCGGGCTCGCGCACGCTGGCCCTGACGAATCAAGTGGCTGACTCGCTGGCGGGGCAGGGGTTCGACGTGCAGCGGATCAACGTCCGCGAGCTCCCCGCCCAGGAGCTGCTGCACGCCCAGGTCGACGCGCCGGCGATCAAGAACGCGTTGGCTCTGGTCGACAGCGCCCAGGGTGTGGTGGTGTCGACGCCGGTGTACAAGGCTGCCTACAGCGGCATCCTGAAATCGTTCCTGGACCTGCTGCCGCAGTTCGGCCTCACCGGCAAAGTTGTGCTGCCGCTTTTGACCGGTGGGACGTTGGCCCACGTGCTGACGCTGGACTATGCGTTGCGGCCGGTGCTGATGTCGCTGGGCGCGCAGCACGTGGTGGCGGGTCTGTTCGTTCTCGACAAGCTGGTCGAACGTCAGCCCACGGGTGGCATCCTGCTCGATTCGACCATCGCCAATCGCCTGGAAGGCGTGGTGGGAGATTTCATCGCCACCGTCCGCCGCTTCGGCGCTCCGTCAAATCCCTGATCTCGCTTCAACCCGCATCGACCGCTGCACAATCATCAAGGTCGGGCGCGGAGTCCCGATATGATAGAGCAGCGTGAAAATCGGCACCTTCATCGTCGGGCGGCCTGGCCGTGACCGCCGGCGTTCGCGTTGGCTTTTCGGGCGTGGTGGTTTGCTCGCCGGCGGGTTGTGCCTGGCGGCGGCATTGTTGGGCGGCGGTCGCGCCGATGCGGTGACGAAACGCTTCCAGATCGATCAGCGCGGCGACTTCGTGCTGCTGGGCAACACCGTCGGCCAGGACTGCGGCAACAACGTGCCGGCGGCGGTGGTGGGCACCAAAGGCGCCTGCGGCAATAACACCACTGACACCGCCCCCGACATTTACTGGCGTTCCGACGACGCCACCAGCACGGCCGCCGCCTCGACGGCCATCACCGCCGCCCAGGCGCGCAGCACCGCGGTCCTGGCCGTGCCCGCCGGCGCCACCATCACCTACGCGCGGCTTTACTGGAGCTCCGCCGCCGGCGGCGGCGACAAGACCACTGTCACCCTCGATCGTGTCGGCACCGGCGCCTTCTCCGCCACCGTCACCGCCGATGCCACGCCCGCCACCACCACAGCGAACGCCACCAACTATTATCAATCGACCGCGGAGATCACCACGCTGGTGCAGGCGAACGGCGTCGGTGCCTACCGGGTCGGCGGCATCGACTCGCTGTCGCTCATCAATCTCAATTCGGACACGGTGTACGTCGCCTGGTCGATGGTGGTCTTCTATCAGCTGGACAGCGATCCGCAGCGCAACCTGACCATCTTCGACGGCCTCGACACCATCCTCTCGCAAGGCGCGGCCGTCACCGTGAACCTGTCGGGCTTCGTCGTCCCCAACACCGGCTTCAAGGCCAAGCTGGGCGTGGTCGCCTACGAGGGCGATAACACGCTGCCGGGCGATTCACTGTCGTTCAACGGGGTGGCCCTGTCGGACGCGGTGAACCCGGCCAACAACTTTTTCAACTCCAGCCGATCAAACCTGGGCGTGCCGGTGTCGAACGCCGGTGATCTGCCGCAGCTCACCGGCGCCGCCAACAGCATGAGCAGCTTTGACCTGGACGTCGTCGACATCAGCTCCGAGCTGCACCAGGGCGACACCTCGGCCACCATCACCGCCTCGACCAACCAGGACTTTTATCTGCTGGGCGCCTGGATCACCTCGGTCGCCACGTTCAAGCCGGACTTTGGCAACGTCAACAAGACGGTCACCGATCTGACCGTGCACCCGGGCGGCCTGGTTTTCCCCGGCGACGTCATCCAGTACACCATCACCGCGCTGAACGCAGGCAACGACGACGCCACCAACGCCGTGCTGACCGACGCCGTGCCGGCCAACCTGACCTTCGTGCCGGGATCGATTCAGATCGTCACCGGCCCCAACGCGGGGACCAAGACCGACGCCGCCGACGGCGACCAGGGCGAGTACATCGGCGCCAGCCGCACCGTGCGCGTGCGCCTGGGCACCGGCGCCAACAACATCAAAGGCGGCACCATCCCGGTCGGGCAATCCAGCGTCGTCACCTTCAAGGCCACCGTCGATTCGTCGGCCGCCGGGCGCATCGAGAACCAGGCCATCATCAACGCCTCGGGCGCGGCGGGCGCGCCGGCCACCGATTACCTGACCAACAACGGTGGCGGCGCCGGGATGCCTGCGCCCACCCCGATCATCGTCGACAAGTGCGGCCAGGACAGTGATTGCAGCGGGCCAACGCCGTTTTGTCTGACCAGCGCGTCGCCGAAGATCTGCATCGGCTGCCGCGCCGGCACCGACTGCAACGGCGCCACCCCGACCTGCGACGGCACCACGCACATGTGCCGCGCCTGCGATCCGGCGGGCAGCAGCGACTGCGCCGCGGGCACCCCGGTGTGCGTCGCCGGCGCCGGCACCTGCGTCGAGTGCACGGCCACCGACAAGACCCACTGCGGAAATTCCAAGCCGGCCTGCGATGTCGACCACGACACCTGCGTCGAGTGCGTCGACGACAGCACCTGCGGCGGCAGCGCCCCCAAGTGCAACACCGCCACGCACGCCTGCGTCGGCTGCCTGGACGCCAGCGACTGCGGCGGGACCAAACCGGTCTGCGATCCGCTGCTGAAAACCTGCGGCGGCTGCCTGGCCAACAGTGACTGCGGCGGCGCCGCGGCCGCTTGCCAGCCGAGCGGCGCTTGCGGGCAATGCTCGGCCAACGACAGCCTGGCTTGCACCACGGCCGGCGCGTCGGTGTGCGACCTCGGCAGCGGCACCTGCGTCGCTTGCGTCGACAACGGCGAGTGCGGCGGCAACGCGCCAATCTGCAATCTGGGCACGCACCTGTGCCGGCCCTGTGGCGGCGACACCGATTGCGGCGGCGCCACGCCGGCCTGTCAGTTGTCGACCGGCGCCTGCGGCGTTTGCTCGTCGACCAACCGGACGGCTTGCACAGGCGCCACCACCTTCTGTGACATCGTCAACGTGGTCTGCGTCGGTTGCCTGGCCAGCAGCGACTGCGCCGGCGACAAACCAATCTGCGACGGCGGCGGCAGGACCTGCCGCGCGTGCAACGGCGCCGGCGACTGTCCGGGGGCCGATCCGGTGTGCACGCCCAGCGGCGCTTGTCACGAGTGCGCCGCTGGCAACATCGGCGCCTGCGCGTCGCCGAAGGGCGTCTGCGACACCAGCACCGATGCGTGCGTGGGCTGCCTCAGCAGCGCCGGTTGTCCCGGCAGCAAACCGGTCTGCGATGGCGCCAGCAAGGCCTGCCGCGGCTGCGCCGGCGATGGCGAGTGCGGCGGCACCACGCCGGTGTGCTTGCCGGCCGGTTCGTGTGGTCAGTGCACGGCGACCAACAAATCAGCCTGCCCGACCGACCGTTCGGTGTGCGACGTGGCGGGCGGCGGAAATTGCGTCGGCTGCTTGGCCAACACGGATTGCTCGGGGCCGACGCCGTTCTGTTCGACGGCCACGCACGCCTGCATCCCGTGCACGGCGGACGGCGCACCCAGCTGCGCCGATCCAGCGCGCCCGTACTGCCAACCCAGCGGCGCGCTGGCCGGCGCCTGCACCGAGTGCACCGCCCTGCACCTGCAGCTGTGCGGCGCCGAAAAGCCGGCCTGTTTGGTCAACGTCGGGCTCTGCGGTTGTTCGAACGTCATCGGCGACGGCGATTGCGGCGGCAAGACGTCGGGCTTGATTTGCAACGGACCGGCTGGGATCTGCGTGCCTGGCTGCAGCGCCGCCAGCGGTCGCAACGGCTGCCCGGTCGGCCAGACCTGCAGCGATGTCAGCGGCGGCGTCGGCACCTGCAGCCCGACCGGCGGTTGCAGCATCGACGGTGACTGCGTGCTGCCGACCACGGCGTGCAACACCAGCGTCACCCCGCACCAGTGCGTGCAGTGCCTGAGCGACGCTGGCTGCGCGCTGCCACTGGTGTGTTCGCCCACCGCGCACGCCTGCGTCGATTGCACGCCCACCAACACCACCGCCTGTTTGCCCACCGGCAGCGGCAGCGCCTGCCTGACCGGCGGCACCTGCGGTTGCAGCATCGACGGCGACTGCGGCGGTGTCGCCTCGGGCCGCATCTGCGACGGGAGCTTGCACAAGTGCACCATTGGCTGCCGCGGCCAGAACGGCAACGGTTGCCCGGCTGATCTGGTGTGCACGTCGGACAACGCCAGCGCCGGTCAGTGCAAGACGTCCATGGACGGCGGCACCGACGGCAAAGACGCCTCGTCGGTGGATGGCAACGGTGGCGACGGTCGTGATGGCAATGGCTCGGCGGGCGACGGTGCCGGCGGCGACGGCGCGGGGACCGACGGAATGGGCAAGGACGCCACCGGCGACGCGCGCGACGGCGCCGGCAACGGCGACACCCTCGCCGACGGCGGCGGCAAGGACGGCACCACCGGCGGCGACGCCACCACCGGCAAAGACGGCAGCGGTGCCGATGGCAGCCACGCCGACGGCAGCGGCCAGCTCAACGACGGTGGCGGCAACGACACCGTCTTCGGCGACTCCGGCATCGGCATCCGTCCCCTGAACCTGGCCGGCGGCGGCTGTCAGTGCGCCATGGGAGCCAGCGGTGATCCGTCGGCGCCCGCGGCGTTGAGCGTCTTGCTCCTGGCCGCCATCGTCGGCATGCGCCGCCGCCGTCGTTGAAGCGGCGCTGCGCCCTCACCCGCGGCCTTCGGCCAGCGACCTCTCCCCGAGAGAGAGGTTTTCGGACGGCGCTTAGTCGCCGCAGACGTTAAAGGAGGGCGAGCGGTCGGTGGGCAGTCCCGACCAGTAGGTGCTGGCGCTGACGCCGCCGGTTTGCACGCAGCCGTTGAAGTCCATGTTGCCGGCCTTGCGTAGCTGCTCGTAGGTGGCTACGCGGTAGATGTTGCCTTTCCACTCGGCGCGGGTGGTCATCACCTGGGCGCGGATCTTGTGGAAGGCGCCCAGCCAGTCGGTCTCTTCCTGGGCGGTGGGCGGATCGGACAGCTTCACCATGGTGTCGGCCATTCCCATCATGGCCAGCATGCCGAACTTGGGATCCGATTCGCCGTGCATGATCTGTCCGTCCCACAACGAGACCACCGTCAGCGCTTTTGTAAATTTCTTGTCAGTCGCCTTCTTCAGCGCGGCGCCGTAATAGATGGCATCCACCGCCGAATCCTGGCACGCCCGGAACACGGTATCGTTCCCAGACGACGTCCACGCGGTGTCGTAGCCCTGCAAACCCGAGGTGTCGCCCTGCAAGGCGCCGTTGGTGCTGACGAACTTTTGCTCTAGGCGAATGAGCTCGGGGATGAACTTGGCCAGCGGGTTGCCCGGCTTGGCGGCGGCATAGCACTGGACCACGATGATGGCGTCGCCGGTGCCGGTGCAGAATCCCGCCCGCCCGCTGGTGAAGCCGCGCCCGTCGCCGATGTCCGACGAGAAACCGTACTGCAAGGTCGGTGTGCTGTTCTCCCAGATGCTGGTCAGCCCGGCCGCTTTTTGTTTTTGTCCGGCGGTCAGGCCCTTCAGCATTTCACAGATGCCGATGGCGCCACCGGCCGAGCTTGCCCGCCCGATGCAGGTCGCCGTCCCCATGCACTGGCCGCAGTAGATGCTGCGGGCCATCTTCGCCTGATCGTTCAACGTGTCGCCGCCGCAGGTGGCGTTCAGACAGGCGCAGAATTGTTTGTCGTCGGTGTACGAGCACGTGGTTCCGTCGCCGAGGACAGGGTTGCCGCCGCTGTCGACAGTGGATGCGTCGGTCGCCGGGGCGCCGCCGCTGCCCGTCGCGGCGTCCACCGCCGCGCCGCCGCTGCCGGTGGCGCCGCCCGTCGCTGCTGGCGCGCCGCCGGTTCCCGCGCCGCCAGTTCCGCTGGCGCCGCCCGAGCCGGTGCCCGGCGCTACCGTGCCGCCGGTGCCGGCACCGCCGCTGCCGTTGCCGCCGGTTCCCGCGCCGGGCGCATCATTGGATGAACTGCAACCGAGGCTCGCCGCCGTACAGAAGGCCACCAGGGACAGCACCAGGCGCGTGTTCATTCGCATATGATTTTTCTCCGGAAAAGTCCGTCATTTCTTCCCCGACTCTCCCGCACACAAGCCCCCACCCACCACGTCGCCACCCGCCCAAAATCTTCATAATCACCCGCCTTGACAGCGGTCTTTGCCCTCCACGCTCGCTAAAACTGCTTCCAGAAGCGCCACAGGCCAACCGTGGTGATGGGCACGTGGTTATTGTGGGTGGGCTGTCCCGGCGGCGCCATGGTGGGGCACCACACGACTGGATAGCCAGGTTTGCAACCTTGGTACTCGACGCACGTCGACGGGGTGCTGGGGTTGCTGTCCCATTCGTATGGGAGCGTCTGCGTCCCGCAGCTGTTGCTCTTCAAGATGCGATCGCGCGCCACCTCGGCGCCGGCGAACGAATTCTGATCGTCGTTGATGTCGTGGGCGAACAAGGCCGCAATCGGTCCCTTGCACATGGGCAAGCCGACCTGATTGCCCGAGGCATTGCCCTGCGCGCGGACGATCCCGGCGCGCACGCAGCCGATGGTGTGGGTCAACCACGATCCGCTGCTGAACCCGGCCATGAACACCCGCGCCTTGTCCACGCAGTGCCCAGCCGAAACCTCCGCCAAGACGTCGTCGAAGTAGGTGACGTCGGGGCCGGTGGGCGAATACTCGAAGCAGTCGGCCACCGATTTCAACGCGACGACGATGGCGTCGTTCTTCGACGCGGTCTCGAGGGGAAACGGCGTGCCGCCAGCGCCGCCGCAGCCGTGGGCGAGGATGGCCAGCGGGTACGCGCGCATCGGATCGTACGCGCCCGGCAAATACAGCCGATAGGTTCGCGCCACGCCGCCCGAAGTGATGTTCTTCTGCACGTACGTCGACAGCGTCTGGCCGGCCGGCATTCCGCAGCCCGCGCTGGGCGACGGTGGCGGCACGGGGAAGCCGCCGTCGCCGATCGGTACGTCAGTGATGGTGTCGGTCGCGCCGGCGTCTTTCGCGCCGCCCGCGCCGCCGCTGCCGGTGGCGACCGCGCCGCCGCTGCCGGTGGTGGTCGTGTTGCCGCCGCTGCCCGCGCCGCCGCTGCCGGTGGTCGGCCCGCTGCCGCCGCTGCCGACAGTGCCGCCGCTGCCTGCGCCGTTGCTGCCGCCGGTCGCTGCCGTCGCGCCACCGCTGCCCGTATTGGCGGGGGTGCCCCCATTCGTCGAACAACCCGCCACCAAACCCCACGCCACCAACCCACCCAGCATGACCAAACAACGTGTCGCGTTCATGGGGAGCCTCCTTCGTGGGCCCGAGCGCCGCCGACCGATCACCGATGATATCAGCAATTGCCTTGGATTTATCCCGCGGGCGGATTCCCATTCCCTACCGCCCGAGTGTCGATCCTCATGGCAGCATGCACCGTCCCAGCGCGCGACGTGGATCCCAACCGAGCGGCGCTTCACCGCTTGGGGCCGGCCAGTCTCCAGTACGTCCCGGCGATGGCCAAGATCGCCGCATAGGCGGCGGCGACGCCGCGGTTGCTCCAGGCCATGGCGACGATGGCGATCAGCGACAGGCCCAGCGCGATGGCCGGAAACAGCGGATAGGCGACGGCGCGAAAAGGGCGCGGCAATTCGGGCTCGCGGCGGCGCAGGACGAAAAGCGCGATCATCGACAGCGCGTACAAGGTCAGCGCGCCGAAGCCGGACAGCACGATCAGCTCGGCGGTGTGGCTGGAAAGAATGGCCGCCACGCCGATGACGCCGTTGACGATGAGCGCGACCGCCGGCGTGCCGGTGCGCGGGTTCACGCGGCCCAGAAACCGCGGCGCATATCCGGTGCGGCCCATCTCCAGGGCGGCGCGCCCGGCAGCCAGCACGATGCCGTGAAACGACGCCACCAAACCGAAAAGCCCGACGGTGATCAGCAGGTGATAAAGCGCTCCGCTGCTGCCGACGACGCGGCCCATGGCCAGCGGCAGCGGACTGTCGGACGGCGCGGCGCCGGGCGTGGGATAGACGATGGCCGCCCAGCCGGCGACGCCGACGCTGCTGAAGAAAACGCCCAGGGCCAGCACCACCAGGGTGACCATCGCCCAGCCGAAACCGCGGGCGATGTCGCGCTGCGGGTGACGGGCCTCCTCGGCGGCGTTGGCCAGGCCTTCGATGCCCAGGTACATCCACACGGCGAACGGCAAGCAAGGAAACAAGCCGCCCCAGCCGTTCGGCAGTCCGTTGATGCCGAGGTTGGCGAGATGAAAGTGCGGCCCGGTGATGGCGATGAACAGCAGCAATTCGCCGACGGCGGCGATGGTGACGAACAGTTCGAAGGCGGCGGCTTGCTTGATGCCCCAGATGTTCAGCGCGGTGAACAGGACGTACGCGACGATGGCGATGGCCGACGCCGGCACCGTCGGAAAAAACAAATTGAAGTAAGCGCCGATGGCGGCGGCGATGGCCGGCGGGGCGAAGAGAAACTCAACCAGCTGCGCGACGCCCAAAAGCAGGCCGCCGAACGGTCCAAACGCGCGCAAACCAAAATCGAAGGCGCCCCCGGCGCGCGGCAGGGCACAGGCCAGCTCGGCGTAGCTGAAGATAAAGGCCAGGTACAGAACCGTAGCGATGATGGTGGCGGCGAGCATCCCCCACGTGCCGCCGAGGGGCAGGCCCAGGTTCCAGCCGAAATACATTCCCGAGATGACGTAGCCGACGCCCAGACCCCACAGCATGACGGGGCCCAGCGCTTTCTTCAGCTCGGTCATCGCCGGCGAATCATGGTGGTCCTGGTGGGCAACGATACGCTCACCCGATTGGGCAAGACAACGATTTGGAAGCGCGAGCAGCGGCGAGAGGCGGGGGGATCGCCGACAGGCGCGGCGGGGTTGCTGGTGACTCACACGGAAGTTCAGCTGGGAGGTTCGGATGTTCCGAAAGCTGAGTGTGCTAGCCCTGTCCTTCAGCCTCGGCGTCGTCGCGTGCGGCGGCGCTAGCGGCGCCATCGGGGGCGGCGCCAGCAGCGGCGGCGCCGGTGGCGGCAACACCGTGGCGGGTCCGGGCGGCGCCGGCGGTGAAACACCCGAAGCGACCGGCGGCGCCGCCGGAACCACCGGCCTGGTCGACGCGTCCGGGTCTTCCGGCGGCGCCGGCATGACGAACGACGCCGCTGGCGGCAGCGGCGCGCCGATTGTGAGCGACGATGGCGGCGCGCCACCGCTGCCCACCGACGGTGGCGCGGCTGGCGGTGGCGCGCACCAATCGGGCGGGCCATTCGTCGGCCCACTGATCGCCGCCGACTGTCCTGACGATCCCACCGCGGGATGGACCGAGTACATCGACACCTTCCAGGTCGAAAAACCATACGACCTGCCGGAATCGCAGCGCTTCACCTTCGCGGGCGGCATCTTCACCTTCTGGATTCTGCCCACCGACAAACCGCACGATCCTGGCAACACCACCGACCCGCGCACCGAGGCGCGCTGGTCGAACTTCGGCAACACCCGCCCACATCTGTGGAGCGCCGACATGATGTTCGAGAAGCCCTCCGACCACGTGACCATCATGCAGGTCCACACCACCGCTTCGGGCGCTGGGCCGGTCTATTTGCGCGTCGACAGCGGCGACATTCATCCGCTGAACGGCTCGAACTTCGTCACCGGTCTTTACGACACGTGGTTCAACTTGAAAGTGGCCATCGATCCGACGTCGTTGCAGGCGACGATCTGGATCAACAACTGTCAGAAGGTGAAGGCGGTG
>DASXQB010000272.1:0-16350 GCA_036493295.1 Polyangia bacterium
TGACCGGCGCCAGCAACGAATGCCGCACGATCTGCATGAACTCCACGTTAGCGCCTGCGACAATCGAGCTTGATGAATCGTCCATTCTC
Source organism: Polyangia bacterium (assembly GCA_036493295.1). GTDB lineage: Bacteria > Myxococcota_A > Polyangia > Fen-1088 > Fen-1088 > DATKEU01. The sequence continues at coordinate 90 of DASXQB010000272.1, forward strand.
GCAGCGCCCCAGCCTCAGGAGGTCGCTTCGCGCGCCAGCGCTTCGATGGATTTCAACAACCGCGCCGTGTTCACCGGCTTGTAGAACGTCTGCCTGACGTCCGAACGCGCGTTCTGGGCGGCGTATTCGCCGTTGGCGGTGATGACAATGACCGGCAGATCCGCCAGGGTTGGGTCGGCCCGTTTCAGGCTCTGAAACTGCCGGCCGTCCATGTACGGCATCATCATGTCCAAGAGGATGAGGAAGGGCTTGGAGGTTCCAGTGTTCAGGCGTTGGAACGCTTCCATGCCGTGCGCGGCGCATTCGACCTGATAACCCTGCTTGATCAGCAGTTCGGCCAAAGACGTTCGGAGGACGAAGTCGTCCTCGACCAAAAGGATGGTTTGCCGAGCAGACGCCATATTCATTTTGTTGTTCCTGGTACGGGACCATCGCCCGGTGGCAATGTTGTACAAATTAGGTCGAGAGCAGATGTAGTCAAGGGGGCGGCGTGTGCAAATTCGGTGTTTTTACCCGAGAAACTTTCAACCACCAGGGCCGCCACTGGACCGGCCACGCGGGGCTTGACGACCGCGCCCGCCGACCCATTTTCGAGAGTGATGGCATCTCGAATTCAGGCCGCCAAGGCCCGCAAAGACTTCGCCGCCGTGATTGACCGCTCCGCGAAGGGCGAACGGATCAAACTTACTCGATACGGGAAGACCTTGGCTGTCGTGGTGTCGAAGGCCGATCTCGAAGCGCTCGAGGACTGCGAAAAGACCGTCGAGCCGAACCGCTCTCGCTGATCGCCGGCACGTTCGCGTATCGCTGCCGGACTGCGCGTGACGTCGTCAAAACGTCGTTCGGTAGAACCAACCCCAGGCGGCGGAGCGATCGCCGGCGCTGGTGGCGCCGTCAAGATGGCCGCGCTGATACACCGCCAGATCGTCGACGGTGCCGGTGGGCTGGGTGAAGATGATCGCCTCGCCCACCGCCGCGCCGGCCACACCGTTGGCGATGCCGGCCGACCAGTGGTGAAAGCCGAGGCCCAGGAACAGCACCACGCCGGTATTGAAAATCACGTTGCCGGCGTGAATCCACCAGCGCTGTTGCAGCGCTTCGTCGGTGGCGCCGGCCGCCAGCTTTTGTTCGGCGTCGGCCAGCAACGCGCACAGGCCGGCGTCCTGGTCGCCGCCGGAAGGAAGCGCTACCGCCGCCACCGCGGCGTGCAGCTTGGGCGCGTCGCCGATCACCGACAGCGGCGCCACCAGAAACGGAATCACGCCCACCGCTGCTTCGCCGGCGCTGACGTACCAGTCGACGCGCGAAGAAGACGAAACCAGCGGCACGGCGATCAGACTGGCCACGCCGCTGGCGCCGATACCGCCACCCCAAGCCCACGCCCACCAGCGTGCCTGGCGTCCGACGTGGGTGAGACGCTGATCGATCCACGCCAAACGTTCCTGCGCGTCGATCGTTTGAAGACGCGGGTCCGCTCCCGGCGGCGCCGCGCAAGTGGTAGCCGCGCGCGCCACTGACGACGAAGCAACCCAAGGCAACACCAGCGCCAGCGTCACCGCCAGGCAAACGCCCGTGCGACGGCGCCGGCGCGCAGCCCGCCGCTGGCGCGTCACCTACTGTCCGGCCTTGGTCTTCAGCGCGTTGCCGGCCAGCGTCGTCGCCAGATCCCACACCGAGCTCGGCACCTTGTGGCATTCGCCGATGACGTCGTCGAAGGCGCTGACGATCCAATCTTCGTCGGCGGCGGAAAGACAAAGCGGCGGCAGCAGCTTGATCACGTACATGTCGTGGCCGGCGACCTGCGACAAGATGCGGTGGCGGGTGAACAGCGGGATGATCACCGACTGGCAAAACAGACCCTTGGTGGCCTTCTCCAGCAGCGTCCAGGCCGCGCGCAAGGCGAACGATCGCGGGGCGCCGAACTCCAGCGCCAGCATCAGGCCGCGGCCGCGCACCTCTTTTAGAAGTTCGTATTTGTCGACCAGCGCGCCCAGGCGCTGGCGCAGGCTTTCGCCGCGAACGGCGGCGTTCTCGATCAGGCGCTCGTCTTCCAGCACCGCCAGCGTGGCCAGGCCGGCGGCCATGGACAGGTTGTTCTTGGCGAACGTCGACCCGTGCACCACGGCGCGATCCATGCGGTTGAAGGTGCGCTCGAAGATCCACCTTTTGCCGGCCACCGCGCCCACCGGCGCGTACCCGCCCGACAGCGCCTTGGCCAGCAACACCAGATCGGCGTCGACGTCGTCATGCTCGCTGGCCAGGAATTTTCCGGTGCGGCCCAATCCCGTCTGTACCTCGTCGGCTACGAACAACGCGCCGTGCTTCCGGCACAAGGCGGCCGCCTCGCGCAGGTACCCGGGCGCGGGCAGGTTCACGCCCTTGCCCTGGATCGGCTCGACGAAGAACGCCGCCACGTCGTTGCCGGCCAGCGCCGCCGCCAGCGCGTCCAGATCATTCCACGGCACGCGCGTGGCGCCCGCCAGCAACGTCCCGAATCCATCGCGAAACGAAGCGTCGCCGTTCAACGACAGCGAGCCCATGGTCAGCCCATGAAAAGCGTGGTCGCAGAAGATCAGCTTGTCCTTGCGGGTGGCGGCGCGCCCGAGCTTGATCGCTGCCTCGACCGCCTCGGTGCCTGAGTTACAAAAGAAGACCGTCTCCTGCCCCGGCATGTGCGACAGCAGCCGTTCGGCCAGAAGCCCGGCCAGCAGCGACACGTCCAGCTGCACCAGGTTCGGCAAGTCGGCGCCGAGCACGTCGCCCAGCGCCTTCTTGATCACCGGGTGGTTGCGGCCCACCGCGAACACGCCGAAGCCGGACAGCAGATCCAGATAGCGCGCGCCGGTCTTGTCGAAGAGGTACGCGCCTTCGGCCCGGGTGTAGTGACGATCGAAGCCGATCGTCTTGAGCACCCGCACCATCTGCGGATTCAGATATTTTTCGTGCAGCGAAAAACTCTCGCCCGCCCGCTCGGCCAGCTCCTTGCCGAGATCGAAGGGCATCAGGGCGACTCCGGAAACAGCGGGGCGCCGGTCTCCACGGCGCGCATCACCTCGGCGGTCAGCGCCACCACCTGCGGGCGCGACAGCTTCGCCCCCGGCGTCTTGGCGGTGCGCACCACGTGCAGCGTGGCGATGGCCAGCCGGGTGTTGAGCGCGTTGAACGCCACCAGCCCGCGGGCGCCACCCGAGGTGCGCAAAAGTTCGGTGTACTCGACGGCGCGGCGCAGGTCCGCGCGCGCCAGGGTGAACACCTCGGCCAGCGACGCCTGGCGCGGCAGGTAGACGCGGCCCTCGGTGGCGTCAGAGCCGGCGTCCTTGAGGATGTTCACCAGTTGCAAGGCCTCGCCGAACTCCACCGCCCGCGCCCGCAGGCCTTCACCGGCGGCGTTCAATGTCGGGCACTGCAGAATGAACAGCTCGGTCAGCATCTCGCCGACGATGCCGGCCACGACATAGCAATAGTCGCGCAGATCCTGCAGCGTCACCAGGGCCAGGCTCCCCTGCCCGTCGGCGCGCAGAACGACCTCGGCCATCCCGCGCGCGCAGCGGGCGACGTGGGTCAGCAACTGATCGCGGGCGGCCGGCCGCAGCGCGCGGCACCAGTCCAGCACCCGCGGCGTCGCCGCCAGCAGCTCGCGGTAACCGGCGTGGTCAACGGGCGGGTCACGCAGCCACTGCTCCGTCATCTCTTGCAAGGCGGTCGACTGACCGTCCTGTTCGATGAGGCGGACGAATTCGTTCAACGTGTGGGCGCGCCGCGGGCCGTCCCAGCGGGTGGCGTCTTCGAAGGTATCGACGATGCGAAACAGAAGGTAAGCGACGCTGATCTCGGTCCGCAGCGGCTCGGGCAAAAGCGGAATGGTCAGGGCGAAGGTACGGCTGGTCTTCTGCAACAGAGTCTGCAGGCTGGGTGCGGAGGCATCGCCGCCGGCGGACTGAAAAGTTTCCACGCTTGATTCCATCACGCCTCCGTCGGCAACACGTTCAGGTGCACCACCGCCGGGGCAGGCGGCGCCGGCGGCGGGGTGGCGCGGCGCTCTTCGGCGGCTTCCAGGGTCGTCACCACAGCGCGGGCCAAAATGTCGGCGCAGCCCAGCACCCGCTGGCGCAGGGCCAAGAGCGGCGCCAGCGCGCCCGGATTTCCGAGCAGCGCGCGCACCACCCGACCGCGACGAACCGCGCCGCCCTGGTCACGGCTGTTGTTGAGCAGCGGCGGCAAGGCTTCGTCGGCGGTGTCGCTGACCGCGCGCAGGACCAGCCACGGCAAACCGGAGCGATCGGCGGCGGCGGCGAAGACCGCCGATTCCAGATCCACCACCGCGGCCAGTTCGGACGCAGCAGCGTCGACGTCGGCGGCCACGCGCGCCGTCGCCAGCGCCAGCAGGCGGCGTTTTTCCTCGACGGTGTCGGCGATGCGAGCCGCGGTCACCGCCACGCCCCGTCGCGCGCCCGATGCTGCCGCGGCAACGACCAGCGCGGCGTCGGCGTGGTAAAGGCGTGCGCTGGCCGCGTCGATGACGTTCGCGCACGACACCACGGCCGCCCGCTCAAGGCTTGGGTGCAGACCGCCCGCCACGCCGATGGCGATCACCCGCCGCACCGGCATCACCGCCGCCAGCAGCGCCGATAAGCCGCAGCGCGCGTTGCGCTCACCGTCGCCGGTCACCGCCACCGCCACGGCAGTCGCGCCCAACTGTCCGACGGTGGCGTCGACGCCGGTCACCGTCAAGCGCCGCGGGGACAAAAGGCGCGGCAACAGCGCCGACACTTCCTCGCGCATCGCCGCGACGATCACCGTCAGGCCCTGTTCCCTGCTCCCCGCGCCGCTGCCTGCGGCGCCCGTTTGGCGCTCTGCCACTGCCTAGCCCATGAAATTCCAGGCGGCCATGCGCAGCATGTCGCGCGGGCTCTTCGATAGCTGGCGAACAGCGGAGGCTTCGAATCCCGAGTGCATGGCACAGTTCTGACACTTGTCATCCTTGCGCGACTCCCAGTACGCCCAGTTGGTCTTGGTCCAAAATTCGTTCCAGTCGGCGGTGAAGGTCTCGCCGATGAGATAGCAAGGCCCTTTCCAGCCGCGCGGCGTGAAGGTCACCGTGCTCCACGGCGAGCAGTCGTATTCGCGCAGGCCGGCGGCGAACTCGAGGTACATCGGCGTCGAATTGAGCGGGAACCGCGTGGACAGCTCCAGCACGCGCTGGAACTTTTTCTGGATCTCTTGCCGGGTGGGGAAGATGTCCGTCGACACCGATTCATAATGATAGCCGGGCGACAGCAGCAGGCCGTCCACGCCAAGCTGGGTCAGAAACGCGCACAGCTCTTCGATCTCCTCGATCGAGGTGTGCTTGAAGACGGTGGTGTTGGTCATGACGTGGTAGCCGAGGCGCTTGGCCTCGCGGATCATCTCCACGGCTTTGTCGAACACGCCGTCGCGCGCGCAGACCTCGTCGTGGGTCTTGCGCATCCCGTCCAGGTGCACGTTGATGGTCAGGCGCTTGTGCGGGGCGATCTTGCCGAACACCTTGCTGTCCAGCACCAGACCGTTCGTGCACAGATAGATGTGGCGCTTGCGGGCGATGATGCCGTCCACCAGCGCAGCCAGTTCTGGATACAGCGTCGGCTCGCCTCCGCAGATGGAGACCGACGGCGCGCCGCAGTCGTCGACGGCTTTCAAGCACGTCTCGACCGGCAAACGATCCGCCAGCTTTCCGGTGTGCCGTTCGGTGGAGCAACCGATGCAAGCCAGGTTGCAGGTGTAAAGCGGCTCCAGCATCAGCACGAACGGATAACGGGTGTTGCCCCGCATCGCCTGCTTCAACTGGTACCCGACCATGTCTGTCGTGATATGCAACGGGAATCGCATTGGGGGTCCTCTCGAGGCCCAGACTCTAGCAACGAGTCCCGTCGAGAAAAGGTGAAATCGGTGAAAGATCAGAGAACCGGGGATGCACCAGGTTTTTCCTCGCGATCAGGCGCACATATGGACGCCCCGGTGATCGCCGCCGCGCCGGCGCCCGACGCGCGGCCCCTTTTCCAGGCGATCGAGGCGGCGCAACGGTGGCTGCTGGCCCGCCAGGATGCCGCCGGCTTCTGGTGCGCCGAGCTGGAAGGCGACACCACGCTAGAAAGCTATATCATCCTGCTGGAGGCCTTTTTCGGCCGGCGCGGCAGCGAAAAATCCCAGGCGGTCGCGCACGCCATCCGCGAAGAAGCCCTCCCCGACGGCGGCTGGCCGCAATATCCGGAAGGTCCGGCGGACGTCTCGGTGTCGGTGCTCAGTTATTTCGCCTTGAAGCTGGTCGGCGACGCGGCCTCGGCGCCGCACATGCAGCGGGCGCGCGCCGCCATCTTGCGCCTGGGTGGCGCCGCGCGCGCCAACAGCTACACGAAATACCACCTGGCCTTCTTCGGCGAATATCCGTGGGCCGACGTGCCGGCCATCCCGCCCGAGATGGTGTTCTTGCCTGGCAAGGGGCCGTTCACCGTTTACGACATGTCCAGCTGGTCGCGCACCATCTTCGTGCCGCTGGCCATCTTGTACGCCGCAAAACCGACCATCCCCGTGCCCGCCTCCTGCGGCGTCGCCGAGCTGTTCGCCGCGCCCGAAAAAGCCCCGGCAGTTACAGGGAGCCAAACGCTGCTGAAAAAGGCCTTTTTCGGCGTCGATCGCCTGCTGAAAGGTTTTGAACGCCTGCCGGGCGCGAGCGCCCTGCGGCGGCTGGCGGTCAAACGCGCCGCCGCCTGGATGATCGAACGGCTGGAAGACTCCGACGGCCTGTCGGCGATCTTGCCGGCGATGGCGAACGCCACCATGGCACTGAAGGTGCTGGGGTACGGCGACGATCATCCGCTGCTGAAAGAACAGCTCGGGTATCTGGATGGGCTGTTGCTGGGTGACGCGGCGGCGGGAACGCTGCGCATGCAGCCGTGCTTGTCGCCGGTCTGGGACACGGTGCTTTCCAGCCACGCTCTTGGTCAGGCGGGGCTGGGCCCGCAGCACCCGGCGCTGCAGCGAGCGGCCGCGTGGCTGCTGGCCAAGCAGACCCGCCGGCCCGGCGACTGGTCGGGGCGCAACGGCGCGCCGCCGGGCGGCTGGTACTTCGAACACCGCAACGAATTTTATCCCGACGTCGACGACACCTGCATGGCGCTGATGGTGCTGCGCCACGCCCGCGCCGACGGGCCGACGGCGGCGACGCAGGACGCGGCGGTCGAACGCGGCCTCGCCTGGATGCTGGGCATGCAGAACAGCGACGGCGGCTGGGCCAGCTTCGATCGCGACAACGACAAGCGTTGGCTGACCGAAGTCCCCTTCGCCGATCACAACGCCATGATCGATCCCAGCACCGCCGACATCACCGGCCGCGTTTTGGAATCGCTGAGTTATTTCCCTGGATACACCGCCGCGCACCCGGTGGTGGCGCGCGCGCTGACCTTCTTGCGCGGCGATCAGAACAGCGACGGGGCCTGGTACGGGCGCTGGGGCGTCAACTATCTTTACGGCACCTGGCAGGTCCTGCGCGGTCTGGCCTGCATCGGCGAAGATCTTCAAGCGCCATACGTCCGGCGCGCCGTGCGCTGGCTGCTGGCCCATCAAAACCCCGACGGCGGCTGGGGCGAGACCATCGCCAGCTATGACGATCCCTCCCAGCGCGGCGTCGGCCCGTCGACGCCCAGCCAGACCGCCTGGGCGCTGATGGGCCTTCTGGCCGCCGAATCCGCTGATGCGCCCGCCGTCGTGCGCGGCGTGCAGTGGCTGCGGGACGCGCAAACAGCCGACGGGACCTGGGCGCAAGCGAACTGGACCGGGACCGGCTTTCCCAAGGTCTTCTATCTCAACTATCACTATTACCGGCACTACTTCCCGCTGATGGCGCTGGGCCAGTACGCGCGCGCCCGCCAGCTCGCCTTGCCGTCGTCAGCGTAGCTGCGCAGCGAACGCCGCCGCTTCTTTCTTCACCGCGCGTTCTTCGGGCGGATCGTAACGGCCGACGGGCGCGGCGGCGATCTCTTGCAAACGGGCGCGCGCCTCGGCCGGTCGATCTTCGTCGGCGGCGATGCGGGCCTGATAAAGGCGCGCGCGCAGGTTCGCTTTATTGATCGCCAGCGCCTGCTGCAGTTCGGTGGCGGCCTTGGCGCGGTCGCGCTTGGGCCAGGGCAATTCCAGATAGTAAGCGGCCCACACCACCGGAATGCTGCCGTGGTCGTAACCGGGATCGAGGGCCGTGGCCCGTTCCAGCGGACGCTTGAATTTGCCTTCGATGCCGTTCGCCAGCGCGCGAATCGCGCCCATCCCTTCGGCGTAGCTGCCGATGCACAGAGCCGCCCAGTAATAACCGTCCACGCCGTTCGGATTGGCGGTGATGGCCCGGGTGGCAAGCTCGTACCCTTGCTTGCCCAGGCGCGAGCGATCGTCGGTCGCGCGCGCATGATCGTCGCTGTCGGTGAACGCCACGCGCGCTGCCCGCCACAGCACTCCGTAGTCGTTCGGTGCCCGGGCCAGCGCCGCCTCGGCAACCCGCCGCGCTTCGGCCTGGGCGGCGGGCTCGTCGCGGCGCAGGTGCAGGGCATCCAGGCGCGCCAGGAGCTCAGGCATCGGAGGCATTCCTTCCGGCGGCGGCGCGGCGATCGCGAGCGCGCCTGTCGTCAGCAGAAAAAAAAAGCCCGCCAGCGCCGCGCGCATCGCCCCGCACTATACGTCTCAACGTGAAAACAGTTTACGCTGCGGCGATGGCGGCGTTTTCGATCCGGCCGGCGGTGGAGGGCGACCAGCGGGCCTTGTTTGAGCTCATTCGCGCCCTGGCCCGCTTCGAGCGCTTGGAAGAAGCGGTCACCGGCAGCGCTGACGAACTGGGCCGCCACCTGTTCGGCGATGGCGCGGCCGGCGCGCGACCACTGGCTGAAGCGCTGCTGGCCGAGGTGGCCGGCGCGCCCGTCGGTTTCGCCCTGTTTTTCACCAACTATTCGACCTTCCTGACCCGGCCCGGAATCTACCTGGAAGATCTGTTCGTGCTGGAAAACCATCGCCGGCAAGGCGTGGGACAAGCGCTCTTGGCCGCGGTCCGCCGCATCGCCGAGGCGCGCGGCGCCGGCCGACTCGAGTGGACGGTGCTGGACTGGAACGCCGATGCCATCGCCTTTTATCGCCGCATCGGCGCGGACGTCCTTCCCGACTGGCGTCTTTGCCGCGTGCGCCTGCAATGACCCGCGGCGTTTCCTTCTCGACGCTGATCGCGGGTCTTCTACTGCTGGCCGTGGCGGTGCTGGCGTGCCTGATGCCGGCGCAGTCGGACACGTACTGGGCTTTGCGCGCCGGCCAGGACATCTGGCGCACCGGCCACATTCCGACGGTGGACACTTATTCCTTCACCGCCACCGGCCGCCCCTGGCCCGATCACGAATGGCTGTGGCAGGTGCTGGCCTACGGACTTTACTCCGTCGGTGGCATGCCGCTTTTGACCGCCGTCTCGGCGGCGCTGGTGGTGACGTCGCTGGGCATTGTCTGGCGCCTGATGGTGGGTCCACCCAGCCTGCGGTTCTTTTTGATGCTGGTGGCGATTCCGCTGTCGGCCCTGGTGTGGGCGCCGCGACCGCAGATCGTCACGCTGTTGCTGCTGGCCTTGCTGGCTCGGGCGCTGGTCCAGGAACGGTACGCGCTGCTGCCGCTGCTTTTTGTCTGCTGGGCCAACGTGCACGGCGGCGTGGTGCTGGGCGGTTGGCTGCTGGCGGCGACCACGTTGGCGGCGGCGGCGCGCGCGTTCATGACCGGTGCGGCCGCCGATCGGCGACGGCTCCGCTGGTTGGTGGTGACCGGGTTTTGCTGCGCGCTTGGCTGCGCGGTCACGCCGATGGGGTGGGGTCTTTTTCGCTTCGTGCTGGCGTCGGAGGAGCGGCTGCGCCAGGCCCGGGTGAACGAATGGCTGCCGCCCACGTTGGGATTTTCCGTCGACGGCGCGGTCTGGATCGTGGGCCTGGCCTTCGTGCTGTTGCTGGCCTGGCGATGGCGGTCGGCGGCGCGCGACGGCTGGCCGACCGTGGCGGTGGTGGCGGGCGCGGCGGCGCTGATGCCGCTGGCCTTTCGCTCCGTGCGCCACGTCGGTCCTTTCTTGCTGCTGGCGCCCGCCGCGGCCAGCCGGCTTTTGGGTGCGGATTTCCGCTGGCGACGCGCGGCCGCCGATGCCGGCGCGGTTGCCGATCGGCCGCGGCTCAACACGGCTCTGCTCAACATCGCGGCTGCTGCCGGCGCCGTCGTGGTGGCGCTGGCCTGGAGCCGTCCCCTCGCCGCCCTGGGTTGGCGGCCCTTGTCCGTCCAGGCGCTGGCGGCGGTGCGGGCTTGCCCCGATCCGATCTACAACCACTACAACCAGGGCGGCTATCTGCTGTGGTTCGCGCCGGAGAAAAAAGTCTTCGTCGACAGCCGCCAAGATCCGTACCCGCTGCCGTTCTTGCTGGAACACCTGGCGATCGAATCAGGCGATGCGCCCTGGCAGCCGCTGTTTCAGCGTTACGGCGTGCGCTGCGCGATCCTCGGTCCGCGCTCGCCCACCGTCGCCGCGCTGGACCAGGCCGGCTGGCGAACGCTGTACCGAGATTCGTCGTGGTCCATTCAAAGCGCGGACGCCGCGCCCTGAAGCGCCGTTGACTGTTCGCGGTTCAGTCCCAGGTTTTCTTCAGGAGGGTTTCATGTTCATCATTCTCGCCATCATTCTGGGCGTCGCCTGGCTCTTGGGCTTCACGGTCTTTCACGTGGCCTCAGCCGGCATTCACTTGCTGGTCTTGCTGGCCATCGCCAGCTTGGTCGTGCACTTCGTGCGAGCGGCTCGCGGCCGCACGACGTGACGGGCAGACCGCATCAGCGTTAGCGTTTGGGCTGCCAGCCAGAGCCGCGTTCATCAGCTGCCGGCGAAGAGCGCGGCGCGGCCTGCGGGATCACGCGATCGGGCGGCACGGCCTTGGGGTGGCGCACGTCGAAGGCGGGTTTCTGGTTCGGATCGCAGTTGGGGCCGAAGCCGTTGGCGTCGAATCGATATTGCAAGCGGCCGGCGGTGCCACGAGCGTGCGCTTCGATGTCGACGTCGTGCACCCCGGCGCGCGATGGCGAACAATACGACAGCAGGTAATAGCGTTTGGACGAAGCTTCGATTCGCGCCCCGACCTCGTCGAACCCTTTTTGAACGTCGCCGCGGTTCTGCGAGGCGAACGTCCCCGAGCGGCCGATTTGCTGCAACTGTCGGCGATCCACTTCCTGCCCGACGCCAATGACGTAGGTCTCGAAGCCGGCGCCGTCCAGCGCGTGGGCCACGTCCTCGGCGCTGGCCCGGTGCGCGCGGTCGGTGCCGTCGGTGAACACCACCAAGGTGCCAAAGCGCAGCGGCACCGGCGCGCGTTCCATTTGCTGATCCAGCACCCGCACCGCTTCGATCACCGCGCCGTTGAGGTTGGTCGACGGATCGCGCGGGCGCCGCGTGGCCAGCGCGTTGATGCCGGCCCGGGTGTTCCCGCCGAACCCGACCAGCGGCGACAGGTGCGGGCTGCCGTCGAAGGTATAGACGGCGACCTTTTGATAGGGCCCGACGCGATCGCCGAATGACGACGCCGCCTGGATCAGCGCCGGCATGTCGCCGGAATCGACGACGCTGCCGCTCATGTCCACCAGCAACAGCGTGTAGTGGATGGCCGCCACTTCGGGCTGCAGGATGGTCTGCTTGCTTTCCAGGATCGAGACCGGCTGGCCGTCTTCGTAGATGCGAAAATCCTGCGGCGTCAGCTCGGCCACCGGCTCGCCGCCCGTGGTATCGACGGTGAAGTACACCGCCACGTTTGATGGCCGCCGCACCGACGCGTCCACCAGCTGCAACCGCAGACCGGCGCAGCCAGCCCCACCGGTGGCCAGCGCCGTACCGAGACTCAGCAACAGCACCGACAGACGCGCATCGCTCATCCGCGTCGGCATATCATGCCTGGCGCGCAAACCGGACAAAAGGATCGTTCCATCCGGCCCGCGCCGGCCGCGTTCGCGGTAAAACGCCGCCATGGATGATCATGAGATCGTGTTGGTCGGGCGCAGCAGTTCGCACTTCACCCGCACGGCGCGCGTCTTCGCGCATGACCTGGGCGTGCCGTACATTTTTCGCGCGGTGCTGGACATGACCGCGATCGACCCAGCCACCTACGGGGACAACCCGGCGCTGAAGGTCCCGGTCCTCATCGACCAGCAAGGGCCCCTGTTCGGAACCGAGAACATCTGTCGCGCGCTGGCGGTGCGCGCGGGGAAACGCGACGCTGTCGTGCTGCGCGGGGACGCTGCCCCGCGCCTGATCGCCAACGCCGAAGAGCTGATCCTTCACGCCATGAACAGCGAGGTCACGATCATCATGAACGCCGGTCCGGGCGCCGAGCGTCCGCTGCCACCCAAGGTTCGCCGCAGCCTGGAGAACGCCCTCGATTTTCTGGAGGCAAACGTCGAGGCGGTGCGCGCCGCCCTGCCGCCCGCGCGCCTGGTCAGTTTTTGCGAGGCCGCGCTGTTCTGTCTGGTCACCCACCTGCCGTTCCGCAACATCATGGACGTCACGGGCTATGCGCGCCTGCAGGCCTTCTGCCGTGAATTCGAACGGCGGCCCGGCGCGCTGGCCACGCCGTATCGCTTCGACGCCGCCTAGTGGGCACCGGCGGTACAAACGTCGGTCAGATCAGTTGCGCAGGAAATGACAGGTGTAGCCACCCGGGTTGTTCTGCAGATATTTTTGGTGATAGTCCTCGGCCCGGGTGAACGTTCCCTCGTCGACGATCTGCGTGACGATGGGGCGCTTCCACTTTCCGGATTTGTCGACGCGCGCCTTGACCTCTTCGGCAGTCTTGCGCTGCTCGGGCGAGGTCACAAAGATCGCCGAGCGATACTGCGAGCCCACGTCGTTGCCTTGGCGGTTCAGCGTGGTCGGGTCGTGCATGCGGAAGAACCACTTCTCCAAGAGGTCGGCGTAGGTCAGCTTCTTCGGATCGAAGACGATCCGCACCGATTCGGCGTGGCCGGTGTCGCCGGTGTGCACGTCGCCATACGTCGGGGCCGCGGTCTTGCCGCCGGTATAGCCGACGTCGGTCTCGATGACGCCGGGAATCTTGCGGATGATCTCTTCCATGCCCCAAAAGCAACCGCCCGCCAGCACGGCCGTTTCCAGCGTCGGCTGGCAGCCCGGCTTGTCACCCGGGCCAGGACGGGCACAGGCGTTGTCGGTGGCGGCCGGCGCACCGCTGGCGGCCGCGGCCCCCGCAAAAAGCGCCGCGTATTCGCCGTAACCCTCCACCTGCAGCCGGCCGATCGGCACGAAACGCAGCGACGCCGAGTTGATGCAATAGCGCAGGCCGCTGGGCGCTGGCCCGTCGTCGAAGACGTGGCCAAGGTGCGACGCACCCCCTTTTGACATCACCTCGGTGCGGGCCATGCCCAAGGTGCGATCGGTTTTTTCTTCCACCCGGCCCGCTTCCACTGGCCTGGTGAAGCTGGGCCAGCCGGTGCCCGATTCAAACTTGTCCAGCGAGCTGAACAGCGGCTCGCCCGTGACCACGTCGACGTAAAGGCCTTGGTCGTGGTTGTTCCAGAAGGTGTTGCGAAACGGAGGCTCCGTGGCCGCGTGCTGCGTGACTTCATATTGCAGCGGCGTCAGCCGGCGATGAAGATCCGCGTCAGCGGGCTTGGAATACGTCTTCTTCGAAATGGTCATGGTCTTTGCCCTCTCCGGAGGTGTCGCGGCGAATGACCGACGCCAGGCCCCGACGGCACCGACGGCCAGCACGAAGACAACCGCGGCCATCCCGAAACGCCGCCTGAAAGAGCCCTCAGTTGCCATGGTCGGTGCAATGTCCGGTGCAGTGTTCCGAAGCATCGATTTCTTCCTCCTTAACGCTCCGGGAGGTTCTACGCCACGCCCGGCTGGCGGTTACGGCCCGCTGGCGGCTATCGATCGGCCGGGCGCTTCCGATGGGCCACGATCCCGGCCACCACCGCGTCAATGTCCGCGTTCACCTCCGCCGGCGCCCCCGGCGTCAACTCGCACTGCACGTAAGCACCGCCCGGGGCGCCGCCCAGGCAATCGTAGGTCGCGCTTTGCAACTCGGCCAGGCAGCCGCCGTCGTCGCGTTTTTTCATCCGCAGCCCGATCATCCCGCCCACCGGCGGCGGCGGCAGCCCGTCAAGCGGCGTCTGGTGCTGGACGACCAAACTCTTCGAGAACATCTCGAAGTTGCTCATCGTGCGCTCAATCGAACGGTACCCGCGCCAGGCCAGCTCGCCGACGATGACGGTCTGACACTGATCGACAGGGTCCAGCGAGCCGACCTCGACCGCGTGGACCTTCATGTCGTAACAGCCGACGCCGGATCCGGCCAGGCCAAGACCAACGAGACAACCAATCAGAGATCGTTTGCGGGCAGCCACGGCGGACCGGCATTCCAACGAGCAGCGGACGAATCGTCAAGGAACAAAAGCACACCCTCTATCCGCTCCAGCGGGCGGCGTGGCGCGCCTTGCGCCCGGCGCCAAACCAGTTGATGACGATGGCGAAGGGCCGCTGGAGTTGTCTGACCCGATGGCCTGCGAGGATCACCTCCTGGCTGTCGGGCGTCTTGTGGCGGCAGGACCACCTTGGCGTCCCGGCGAGTCGGTCAAGGTGCGCGAAGAAGGCTTGTGTGTGGTGGACGGGCTGTCGCCGCACAACAACCAATGCTGTCGGCGGGCGCGCGCTGGGGACAGTCGCCAAAACGCACTTTAGCCGGCGTACAAACCGTCGAACAAATTTGAACGGATTTTTCTAGTGAGCGGCACCAACTACGAGCAACACATTTATTAGCGGCGAGACGTATCTGGACCGATAACACTTAAGAGGTCGTTGGTGGGTCGTTAGCTTTTCTCTATCGCTGCTGCGGGAGGTCGTTCTGTGGCTCTGAAAACTGAGATGGTTCGGGCATTGGGATTGTCGGTGTTGGTGGCGGGTTTGGGCTTGAGTCCGATCGGCTGCTCGGATCGCCCGGATTACACCGGCGCCGGCGGCACGGTCGATGGCGGGCCCGGGTCGGACGCGGCCGGCACCGGCAGCGGCGGCTCGATCGGCAGCGGCGGCTCAGGCACGACCGGCAGCGGTGGCTCGATCGCCACCGGCGGCAGCGGCGTCGACGCCGCCGACGACGGCGCTTGCCCGGGCGCCAGCTGCGCCGACGCGGGCGACGTCCCGCCTCCCTTTCTCTGCGGCAACGGCACGCTGAACACCGGCGAGACCTGCGACGACGGCAACACGGTTCCCGGCGACGGCTGTTCCGGCGTCTGCGCGCTGGAACCGAATTACGTTTGTCCCACGCCCGGGCAACCGTGCATGTCCACCATCGTCTGTGGCAACGGCATGGTCGAGGGCAACGAGACCTGCGACGACGGCAACACGGTGGGCGGCGACGGCTGCTCGGCCAGCTGCCTGGTGGAAGCGGGCTGGATCTGCGCCACCCCCGGCCAACCTTGCCAGCCGGCGCCCAAAGCCACCTGCGGCAACGGCGCGCTGGACTCCGGCGAAGGCTGCGACGACGGCAACGTCACCGACGGTGACGGCTGCTCGGCGAAATGCCAGCTTGAACCTGGATACACCTGCCCGACCGCCGGCAGCCCGTGCGCGGTCATTCAATACTGCGGCGACGGCAAGGTGAACGGTGGCGAGGAATGCGACGACGGCAACACCACCAGCGGCGACGGCTGCTCGGGCGGCTGCCGCCTGGAGCCGTTCTACACCTGCCCCACCCCGGGCCAGCCCTGCAAGACCACCATCGTCTGCGGCGATCTGAAGGTCACCGGCGACGAAGCCTGCGACGACGGCAACACCACCGCGGGCGACGGCTGCTCCGCCGACTGCAAGCAGGTCGAACCGGGATTCACCTGCCCCACTGCCGGCGGAACCGGCGGCCCCTGCCAGCCGGTGCTGGTCCCCAAGTGCGGCGACGGCCGCCTCAGCACCGGCGAATATTGCGACGACGGCAACGTCGTGGACGGCGACGGCTGCTCGTCGACGTGCGTGATCGAACCTGGCTTCGATTGCCCGACCCCGGGCAAGCTGTGCACGGCCATCGCGGTGTGCGGCGACGGCAAGCTCAGCGTCTCCAGCGGCGAGCAGTGCGACGACGGTAACAAGACCGGCGGCGACGGCTGCTCCGCGACCTGCCAGGTCGAGACCAACTGGGTGTGCCCGACGCCGGGTCAACCATGCGTCAGCACGATCAAGTGCGGC
>DASXQB010000273.1:0-3950 GCA_036493295.1 Polyangia bacterium
CAGATCTTTCTTGGCCTGGGTTTCGAGGTGCGCACCGGGCCGTGGATCGAGACCGAGTGGAACAACTTCGACGCCTTGAACACGCCCGCCGACCACCCCGCGCGCGACATGCAGGACACCTTCTTCGTCGAAGGCGGACGCATCCTGCGCTCGCACACCTCGCCGGTGCAGATCCGCACCATGCTGGCGGGGCCGCCGCCGGTGAAGATCATCGCCCCCGGCAACGTCTTTCGCCGCGACGACGACGCCACCCACACCCCGATGTTCTCGCAGGTGGAAGGCCTGCTGGTGGACCGAAACGTGTCGTTCGCCGATCTCAAGGGCACGCTGCTGCATTTCGTGCAGCGCTTCTTCGGGCCGTCGCTGGGCGTGCGGCTGCGTCCCAGTTACTTTCCCTTCACCGAACCGTCGGCCGAGGTCGACGCCGCTTGCTACCTGTGTGAAGGCAGTGGGCAAGCGAACGGCCGCGGTTGCCGCCTTTGCAAGGGCAGCGGGTGGATCGAGATCGGCGGCTCGGGGATGGTGCACCCGAATGTCTTTCGCGCCGTCGGCTACGACCCGGCGCTGGTGTCGGGCTTTGCGTTCGGTATGGGTTTCTCGCGCATGGCGATGCTGAAGTACGGCGTTGACGATCTGCGGTCGTTCTATGAAAGCGATGTGCGCTTTCTGCGGCAGTTCCAGTGAGATGAGCGTGGCTTCATGAAGATCTCCTTCAACTGGTTGCGCGAGCTGGTCGACTTGCCGCCCGGGGTGACCGCCGACTCGGTGGCGCAGAAGCTGACGCTGGCCGGCCTGGAGGTGGAGTCGATCGAGCGCCGCGGCCGCGACGTGCGTGGCGTGGTGGTGGCCGAGGTGCGCGGAAAGCGTCCGCACCCGACCGCCGACAAGCTGTCGATCGTTCGCCTGGTCGCCGGGGGCGCCGAAGAAGACGTGGTCTGCGGCGCGCCCAATGTTCCTGCGCCGGGCGGCAAGGTGGCGTGGGCGGCGCCGGGCGCGATGTTGCCAGGCGGCCGCACGCTGGACCGCCGCGAGATCCGCGGCGTGATGTCCCCTGGGATGATCTGCAGCGAAGACGAGCTGGGCATCGGCGAAGGCAAAGATGGCATCGTCATCCTGCCGGGCGACTTGGCCGTCGGCGCCGATCTGGCCGGCGCGGTGGGCTTGCTTGATGAGATCTTGGAAGTGAACGTCACGCCCAACCGTCCCGATGCGCTGTCGCACGCCGGGATCGCCCGCGAGGTCGCCGGGCTGTTTGGGCGGCGCTGGTCATTGCCGGCGCCCCATACCGTCGCGACCACGGCCATCCCAGCCGGCCGCGGCGTGGACGTGGAGATCCGCGATCCGGCGGCCTGCCCGCGCTATGCCGCGCGCTTGATCACCGGGGTGCGCATCGGGCCAAGCCCGCTGGCCCTGCGCGTGCGGCTGGCGGCGTGTGGCGTGCGGGCCATCTCGAACGTCGTCGACGTGAGCAACTACGTGATGCTGGAGGCTGGCCACCCGCTGCACGCTTTCGATCTCGGCAAGCTCAGCGGCGGCATCCACGTCCGTCGCGCCGGGCGCGGCGAACGCATGACCACCCTGGACGGCGTCGATCGGCCGCTGCAGGAAAACGACGTGGTGATCGCCGACGCGCACGGCCCGGTGGCGCTGGCCGGCGTGATGGGCGGCGCCAGCAGCGAGGTCTCTGCCGACACCGTCGACGTGCTGCTGGAGACGGCGACCTTCGAGCCCCGCAGCGTGCGGCGCACCGCCAAGCGACTGGGCATGCACTCGGAGGCGTCGCACCGTTTTGAGCGCGGGGTGGACGCCAACGGCATTCCGTACGCCGGCCTCCGGGCGGCGGCGATGATGGCGCGGCTGGCCGGCGGTGCGCTGGCAGGCGAAGTCGTTGATCGCTATCCGACGCCGGTGGCGCCCCGACGCGTGACGATGTCGATCGGCGCTCTCGGTCGACTGGCAGGGTTTGCCATCCCGGCCGAGCAAGCGGCCGAGCGGCTGGCGTCGATCGAAATTCCCAGCCAGGTGCAGACCGCCGGTGACGACGGTGATCGCCTGCTGGTGGCGACGGTCCCGACCTTCCGCCCGGACATCACCATCCAAGAAGATCTGATCGAAGAGGTGATGCGCCTGGAGGGTTACGATCGCGTGCCCACGCGCTTGCCGGCGGGCGGGCGGGCCCCGGCGCAAAGCCCGGAAGCGCTGGCCGATCGCGCGCGCGATTGCCTGGCCGCACAGGGTCTGCACGAGGTGATCACCTGGGCCTTCGTGCCGCGCGGCTGGCTGGCGGCGCTGGGACGCGACCAGGTGGACGGCGCGCTGGCGACGGGCGTGGTGGTTAAAAACCCGATCTCCGCCGACTACGAGATGATGCGCACGTCGTTGCTGCCGGGCCTGGTCGACGCGGCCAAGCGAAACCTGGCGCGCGGGGCGACCGACTTCGGGCTGTTCGAAGTCGGGCCGGTGGTGCGGCGACCGAGCGACACCAAAGAGGCGCCGGCCGAACCATCGATGGCCGCGGCGATCATGACGGGACGGCAGCCGGGCTGGTTGAAGCAGGGCGAGCCGCTGGATTTCTTTGACGCCAAGCGCGTGTTTCTGGAACTGGCCGCGGGCCTGGGAATCGACGGCTGTCGGTTTGTCGGTGGCGCCGCCGGCCCGCTGTTTCACCCGGGCGCCTCGGCGGTTGTGCAGGTGGGCACCACGGGCGATGCGGCTGGGCGTCGCTTGGGCGCGGTCGGCGAGATGCACCCGGCCTTGGCAAAAGCGCTGGGGATGGAAACGCGCGCCCTGTATCTGGAGATCGAGCTGGACGCCGTCGCCGGCGAGCGGCGAGCGGTGCGCAGCATGGCTTTGCCACGCTATCCGTCGACCACCCGCGATATCTCTTTTTGGATCGATTCGCGGATCACCGCTGACCAGCAGCGTGCGGCGCTGGTGGCCGCGCGTGAGGCCCTGCTGGTCAGCCTGGCGGTGCTGGAAGACTTCCGCGATCCGAAGTACGCGCCCGCCGGCAAGAAGGGGATGTTGTGGACGCTGACCTATCGCGCCGACGATCGAACCTTGACCGACCCCGAAGTGGACGCCGCCCACGCCCGCGTCATCGCTGCTTTGAAGGCCGCCCAGGCGATCGAAGTACGCTAGCTATCCGCAGTCAACTCTTTGACGTCTAAGGCATTTTCGTTTATAGCTTGCTCTATGACCAAGGCCGACATTGTGGAGAACGTTTACGAGAAGGTCGGCGGTTTTTCGAAGAAAGAGGCCGCCGAGATCGTAGAAACGGTGTTCGACACGATCAAGGAGACCCTGGAAAAAGGCGAGAAGATCAAGATTTCCGGTTTCGGCAATTTCGTCGTGCGCGACAAGAACGCGCGCGCCGGCCGCAACCCGCAGACCGGTCAGGAGATCACCATCAGCGCGCGTCGCGTGCTGACCTTCAAGCCCAGCCAAGTCCTGAAGAACGCATTGAACGGCTGATGCAGCTGCTGCTCGCCGTGGCCCCATCAATCGCCGTCGCGGTGGCGCGGGCATGAGCCGGCGCAGCGCCAAACCGGCATCGGTCTCCGGGATCCCGGACAAGCCCTTTTTCAAGATCGGCGAGGCGGCCCGGTTGTGCGCGGTCAAGCCGTATGTGCTGCGCTACTGGGAGACGGAATTTGCGTCGCTGCGCCCGCAGAAGACGCGGTCGCAGCAGCGTCTATACCGCCCGAAAGACGTCGAATTGCTGCTGAAGATTCGCCATCTGTTGTATGACGAGCGTTTCACGATTGAAGGGGCACGGGGACGGCTGCGCGAGCTTGGACACGACGAAGCGGCGCCGCCGCCGCTCCCGCCTCCCGACGTCACTCCGGAGACGCTGAGAAAAATCAAGCAAGGCCTGGAAGATCTGATACGAATCGTCGCCGACTGAGGCGGCTTTCAACCAATCGGGGCGTGGCGCAGCCTGGTTAGCG
>DASXQB010000274.1:0-15749 GCA_036493295.1 Polyangia bacterium
CGCGGCGCCGGTTTGGCCTCCTCGGTGTCGGAGGCGACTTTGGGCGGGCGGCTCTGCTCGTGTGAGCAGCCGATTGCCAAGGCGAGTCCGAAAAGCCAACCCAGATTGCGTGACCACCGTGATGTCATGCGGCGCGTCTCCTTTCCTGGCCCGTCAGGGCAGAAGATCGACGCATACCGCACGCCACGGCTTGGATCAACAGTCGTCGGCGCCATTTTCGCGGCCGACGCAGCGCTGCCTTGTCAATTCCGGTGGTTCGAACGCCGCCGGTGCGTGCTCGCGCGTCAGCTCTTGACGGCGCCGGCGGTCAGTCCGCCGACCATGTAGCGCTTGACGGCGTAGTAGATCGCGGCGGGAGGTAACGCATAGATAAGGCCGGTGGCCATCAGGAGTTCCCACGGCGAGTCATCGGCGGCCAAAAAATTTCCCAGGGCCACGCCCAGGGTGATGTCGGTTTCCTTGGACAGCAGCAGGAACGCGTAGAGGTATTCATTCCACGCCAGCAGCAGCGCGTACGTTCCCACCGCCACCAGAGACGGCATCATCAGCGGCAGATAGATCAGGCGGAAAAGCTGCAGCGTCGTCGCACCGTCGATGCGGGCCGATTCGTCCAATTCGAACGGCAGCTTGTCCGAGGCCTGCTTGAGCACCCAGATAGCGTACGGCGTGGCGATGGTGACCATGGCCAGGATGAGCGACCACTGATGATTGATGAGGCCGTAGACGCCCATGGTCTTGTAGATGGGAATGGCCAGAAACGCCGCCGGGATCAGATAGGTGAAGAGGGCAAAGTTCATCACCGTGCCGCCGCCCTTCGCGCGCAGACGGCTGATGGCGAAGGCCGCCGTGGTGGCCACGAACAACGTCACCAGGCCGGTGGTGACGGCGATGAACAGCGAGTTCCCGAGCTGCCGCCAGAAGTGCGACAGGTAATAGTGTTGTTGCAGAAAGACGATGCGGAAGTTTAGTAGCGTCGGATGATCGGGCCACAACTTGCCGCCCAGCGCCGATTCCTTGGGTGAAATAGCGAAGAGAAAAAGGTGATAAATCGGCGCGATGGTCCACAGGAAGACCGGGATGCCGATCAGCAGCAGCTTGGCGTCGGTGCCCAGTGTCCGCAGCGAATAGCCGTTTCGGGGTCCGGTTTGGGGCGCCATTACTTGGCCAGCCTTTTGGTCATGAAGTAGACCAGCGGAATCACCAACGGCAGCGCGCACACCACCGACGCCATCGACATGCCGACCTCGTCCAGGCGCAGGTAACGAATACCCAGCGTCGACAGCACGTGGGTCAGATCGCCCGGGCCGCCGCCGGTCAGAAGATAGATGCTGTTGAAGTCACCCAGCGTCCAGATCATCGAGAGGATGGTGCAGGTGATGTACAGCGTCTTCATCGACGCCCAGGTGATGAAGCGGAACTTCTGCCACTCGGACGCGCCATCGACGGCAGCGGCTTCGTAAAGCTCGTCGGGGATGGCCAGGCGGCCAGAGATGAGGATCAGCGTCCAGAACGGCAGCGACTTCCAGATGTGGACGGTGATGCCCAGCGACAGCGCCAGCGTCGGATTGTTCAGCCAGTTCGGGCCGTCCTGCTGGGTGAGGCGAAAGATGATCGAATTGATGAGGCCCCACTCCGGGTTCAGCATGAACCGGAACGACAGCAGGGTGGGAATGGACGGCACCGCCCACGGGAGAATGAACAACACCGACAGCGCCTTGATCCAGGGCCGCTTCTGCACGAAGAACCCGGACAGCATCAGCGCGATGGCCATCTTGATGTTGATGCCGATGACCAGGAAGACCAGCGTGTTGACGACCGCGCGGCTGAAGACCGGATCCTCGAACAGCCGGATGTAGCTTTGCGGCTGGCGCGCCAGGTAGAGGCCAAAGCAGACCGGAAAGATGACGAAGACGGCAAAGACCAGCACATAAGGCGCCAGGAAAAGCATGCCCCACATCTGCACGGAGGACATGCGGGCCTTCGCAGGGACGTAGGCGGCGACTGGTTTTTGATCAGCAGGCGCGAAGCTGGACATTGGGAGCAAATCATACGCTGGCTATTCCTCTGGAGGACCAGGAATAGCCAGCGTCGAATCGATCTATTTTGGCTTTTGCCGAAGAATGAGCTAGTTGCCGGCCACGGTCTTGATGCGGGCGATCATCTCGTCAACGGCCTTCTCGACCGGCTCGTTGTCGTTGAGGATGCGGCTCATGCACTTGGCCCAGACGTTCTCGTTGTTGAGGATGGTGAACTTGTAGTTCTTGGTGAACTCGAAGGTCACGGTGCCGGCCTTGAACTGCTCCAGCACCGTGCGGCGGTGCGGGTCGGTGGTCCAGAAGGCGCTGGCCTCGCCGGCCTTGGTGACCGGGAACCAGCGACCGAGTGAGCCCTCGACGTACGGTCCCAGGTTCTCCGGCTGCATCAAGAAGGCCACGAACTCCTTGGCCTGCTTCTTGTTCTTGGCTGCATCGAACACCACGCCCGTCTTCACGGCGGCGCGGTAGATCATCTTCGAGCCGTCGGGGCGGTGCGGGAAGACGGTGGTGACGATGTTCTCCTCGTAGTTCTTCTTGGCGATGGCGCGCAGATCGGCGGGCAGGGCGGCGTTGTTCATGTCGTCCAGCCACTTGGCGGCGATGGAGATGGTGGCGTTGTCCGTCGAGATGATGGTCTTGTTGTGGAAGGCCACGTTGTTGTCCGGATCCTTCCAGGCCGTCGACGAAGGCGGGGTGCAGCCACGGGTGCGGAAGTTGGTGAAGTCCTTCATCGCGGCGATCATGGCGGTGCGGTTCTTCGGCTCGCCGAGCACGATCTTGCCGCTGTCGTCGACGATCTTGGCGCCCCAGGCATCCGCCCAGGTGAGGAACGAATAGAACGAATCCGTTCCCTCGACGCCCATCGGCTGGCCAACGCCGAAGGTGCGCTTGCCGGTCTTCGCGCGATAAGCGGGCTGAACCTTGTCACACCAGAAATCCCAGTAAGCCTTCCACTGGTTCGGGATGTCCGACTCTTTGAAGCCGGCTTCGCCCAGCATGTCTTTCCAGTATTGAAAGTGCATGGTCTGCTGCTTGACCGGGAAAGCGTAATACGCGTGCTTCTTGGTCTTCTCGTTCAAAAGGTGCGTGGTCTCGATGGTGTTCTTCAGAAACTTGTCTTTCATCGGGGCCAAGATGGCGCTGAGATCTTCCAGCTTGCCGTCGGCCGCCCACTTACCCGTGGTTTGAAAGTCGAAGACGTCGGAGTACGCAACGTCGGGAGGCGTGCCCGATTCCAGCGCGGCGACCGTCTTGGCCACCATGTCGCTGACCGGATATTGCGACAGTTCAACCTTGATGCCGGTCTTCTCTTCGAACTTCTTGATCGTCGCAAACAACGCTTCGTCTTCTGCCTTGTAAAAACCTTTGACCCACCAAACCGTGAGTTTCTCTTCTGCGGCCGCGGGGACGGCCGCCGACGTGATCGCCAGCAGCAATGCAAACGATGCGCATAGCCTTAAAACCGAGTTCATCATGTCCTCCAGTTGGGCGGTGGGCCGTCGACGAGCCGAGACGGCGTAGTGAAGCGGCGCCAGACTAGGGACTCGGTTTGGGGATGTCAACAGTGTCGTGCGTTGTCACGACCCGTAAGGGACCACGCAAAATCTGAACGCAGACTTCGTCAAAAATGGCGACCAAAGTCGGCTGTCTGTCTATTTTCTTAACGGCGGCGGTAAGTGTGTCGTCACACCATTGGGGTCGTTCGGCGCGGTGCTGTTTATCTGGAAACTTCTCCGTCATTGTGGCGCGTCCGTTGCCGACCTCTGCCCATTGGTTCGACCACCGGTAAAGGTGGCCAGTCTAAAGCGGGGTCAGGTTGCCGTCATCGTCAAACGTCAGCTCGTGGGCTGCACCGCTGAGCTCCAGATTGGACGCCGCCCTGGCCCGGTCGTCGGGGAAACAGGCGGGCGACATCTGCAGGCGATCGATGGACAGCGTGTCCCGGATGCGTACCAGGCGCACCTGGTGCGGATCAGTGGCCGGCAATGTCGCCAGCACGCGGATCAAGACCTCGCGATCGGTGTCGAAGTACATCGGGATCTTGGGGGCCCGAAAGGCCAGCGAGGTCAGCGCATTCATGTACGTCGCTTCGCGATCCATGGCCCGCACCAGCCGGCTGGTCGTGAAATCGGCCAGACCGATGCCCACCGCGTTGCCGTGCGTCTCGGCGGTCAGCTCGCGCACGAACAAACGATGAACGATGGGCACGCCCGGCGCGTCCGGCTCGGTCGAATCAGCGGACCCGCGTCCGATCACATTGGGATCCATGCCCACGCCGCTGATGTTCTTGCCGATGGCGTCGACGATCAGCAGATCGATCTCCGCCACCGGCAGCCGGGGCATGAACGACCAGGCCTCCTTCAACAACGCCGGCTCACGCTCCAGCAACTCATCGGCGCGCAGGACCTCGACCTTGGCCAGGCTGTGGTGTTGATTCTCCAGCAGGGCCACGCCACCCAGAAACTTTCCCGTCCGCAGCTTGGCTTGCAGGACGGTTTCCACCACGCGCGGAAAGCCCAGCCGATCGGCGGCGCTGTGAAAAGCCGCGGCGCCTTCGCGCTTGCCCAGGCCCACGGCGATCATCTTCACCACGCCGCTTTCCACGGCGCCACGAAAACGGGTGTGCGGTTTGACCCGGCTGATGACGATGATGCCATCAGCGCGCGCCGCTTCGCTCGCCAGGTGCACGGGCACACCGTCTTCGGTGGTGGCGCAGAGCTCGACGTCCATCGCCGCCCGCACGGGCACGCCCAGCGCGCGCTCGGTGATGCCGTATTCAGCCAGCAGCCCGGCCTGGCCTTCGGCGGTGGCGCCGCCGTGGCTGCCCATGGCCGGGACGATGAAGGGCTTGCCGCCGGACGCGCGCACCCGATCGATGACCGCCCGCACCACTTCTTCAATGCGCGAGATGCCGCGGCTGCCCACCGCCAGCGCGATGTTGGCGCCGGCGGCGATCGCGAACGGCCAGCGGACGCCCAGGGCCGCGGGAATGTCGACGGCTGGCGACGACGGAAACCGCTGCCGCACCTGCAAAACCTGGGGAAACATCCAGGGCAAGGCTACTCCGTTGATGTTGGCAGCGAAAGGTCGACCGCCGTCGGGCGCCCGAAGTGATAGAAATGCCGGATGACCAGCCCCGCGCTGCCGTCGAGTGAGATAGACGGCGTGTTTCACATTCCGCTGCGCACCTTCCGCGACGACCGCGGATATTTCTACGAAAGTTACCGGCGGACGTGGCTGCCTTCCGCGCGCGAGATGATCCAGGGCAACTCATCCTTCTCGCACGCCGGCGTGCTGCGCGGTCTGCACTATCATCTGAAGCAGGCCGATCTGTGGACAGTGCCAGTGGGCGTGGTGCGCGCCGGGCTGTTCGATTTTCGCGCCTCGTCGCCGACCTTCGGCCGCAGCGAGCTCGTCGAGATGGGCGAGACCAACCCCATCGGGCTTTACATCCCGCACGGCGTGGCCCACGGGTTCTACGTGGTGAAGGACGCCTTCATGAATTATCTCGTCGACGAGTACTACGACAACAGCGACGAGCTGGGCATCCGCTGGGACGATCCCGCGCTGAAGCTGGATTGGGGCGCCACGGCGCCGGTCATCTCGCGCCGCGATCAGGAAAACCCGCTGGCCAGCGCCGTGCCGACCGACCGCCGCCCACGCTGACCGCGCTCAGACGCTCAGTCGCGGATCAAATCGTTGGCGTGCTTCAGCGATTCGAAGGTGCCGGCGTCGGTCCACCAGCCGGGCAGGGTGGCGTACGTCAGATCGCCGCGGGCGATGTACGCGTTGTTGACGTCGGTTATCTCCAGCTCGCCGCGCGCTGACGGCTTGAGGCTGGCGATCACGTCGAACACCGTCTCGTCGTAAAAATAGATGCCGGTGACGGCCAGCGCGCTGGGCGGGTTCTTCGGCTTTTCGATGATGCTGGTGACGCGCGTGCCTTCGGTGACGGCCACGCCGTAGCGTCCGGGATCGGGCACTTCCTTCACTAGGATCTTCGCGCCGCTTTTTTGGGCCCGAAAGTCGTCAGCGAACGATGCGATGGGCGCCTCGAAGATGTTGTCGCCCAGGATCACCGCCAGCCGCCCACCACGCCCGAACCGTTTCGCCAGGCCCAACGCCTGCGCGATGCCGCCGGCTTCGTCCTGGACGCGGTAGGTGAACTCGCAACCAAAATCTTTGCCGCTGCCCAGCAGGCGCACGACGTCGCCCATGTGGTCGGTGCCGGTGACGATCAAGATCTCGCGGATACCGGCGCCCACCAGCTTGCGCACCGGATGAAACATCATCGGCTCGCGCCCGACGGGAAGAAGGTGTTTGTTGGTCACCTTGGTCAGCGGGTAAAGCCGCGAGCCAGTGCCACCGGCCAGCACCACCCCACGCAACGTATCGCCGGTCATTGTGCAGCGCCTTCCCGGCGCAGTCGCGCGCCGTATTGTTTTTCGTAGTAATCACGGTAGCTGCCGGAGCGCACGCGCTGGCACCAGCCATCGTTGGCCGAATTGGCGCGGTACCAGGCCACCGTCTCGCGCAGGCCGCTTTCGAAAGCGTGGCGCGGCCGCCAGCCCAGTTCGCGGCGCGCCTTGCTGGCGTCCATGGCATAGCGGCGATCGTGGCCGGGGCGATCCGGGACGTATCGGATCAGCGTCGGCGGAGCGCCCACCTCGGCCAGGATGGCCCGCACCACGTCAAGGTTGGGGCGTTCGTTCTCGGCGCCAAAATTATAGACCTGGCCGCTGCCGCCGCCCAGCAGGGCCGCGTCGATGCCCGCGCAGTGATCCTCGACGTGGATCCAGTCGCGCACCTGCATCCCGTCGCCGTACACCGGCAGCGGGCGGCCTTCGCAGGCGTTGAGGATCATCAACGGGATCAGCTTCTCCGGGAATTGATACGGCCCGTAATTGTTCGAGCAGCGCGTGATCACCGTGTCCAGACCGTGCGTGTGATGAAAGGCCATCACCAGATGATCAGCCGCCGCCTTGCTGGCCGAGTAGGGACTACGCGGATCCAGCGGCGTGCTCTCGCTGAAGGCACCCTCCGGGCCCAGCGAGCCGTAAACCTCGTCGGTGGAGACTTGCACGAAACGTTTGACGCCCGCCGCGCGCGCCGCCTCCAGCAGGCGCAGGGTGCCGATGACGTTGGTGTCCAGGAACGGTTCGGCCGAAATGATGCTGCGATCCACGTGGCTCTCGGCAGCGAAGTTGATGACCGCGTCGATGCGGTGCTGCTTGAAGAGGGCGGCCATGCGCTCGCCGTCGCGGATGTCGCCTTTGACGAAGACGTGGCCGGGATCGCCCTCCAGCGCGGCCAGGTTCTCCAGATTGCCGGCGTAGGTCAGGGCGTCGACGTTGATCAACAAACACGCCGGCCGCTTGCCCCGCAGCAGTCTCGCATAACAAGAACCGATAAAACCGGCGCCTCCGGTGATCAGCAGATTGGCGTTTTCAAGACCGGGACCGGACGATGGGCTCGACATCCAGCCCACCACAATAACCGATCGCGCCAGGCAGGCGAAACGCCGACCGCTAGCGCGCTGGCTTGTCGACGGCCGGCGTCGTTGCCGGCAGGACGACGGTGACCAGGCCCGGCGTTATCTCCAGCGTCGGGTCCTTCGGATAGGGCGGCGCGAACAGAAAACGCAGGTGGGTGCCGCCACCACGCAATGGAAAAATCCAGATCTCGCGGAAACCAGGCACCGTCGAACGATAGTGTCCGGCCGGCGGCAGCGCCCGGGCGGCTGGCAGGTTGACGCCCAGGCCGACCGGGGAGGACAACGGGTACTGGCGCGCGCGGGCGAACGAGCCGCGCACGGGGATGCTGGCGCGCTGCCGATCGGGCGTGGAAAAGAACTGCGGCCGATCACTGACGACGGCCGGAACGGCCGAATTGACCGGAACGATTTCCGGCCTGCTCATCCCCGCGGCGGCGGCCGGCCTGGCGCCGCCGATGGTGGGCGCGGCGGCAGTCGGCGATGCCGAGGAAGAAGCGGATGCGGAAGGCGGCGCCGTCCATTGGTGCCGCCAGGGCGGCGCGTATTGCGCGATGGCCGCGCCTGCTCCGCCCAGTAGCAGCGCCGCGATCGCCGTCAGCCAACCCTTGGCCTTGCGGTCGCGCTGCTGCCCGGCAAACTCGGCGGCCGTTCGGCGCCGATCGCCTGTCACCTCGGTGGTCTCGGGGCGCGTGTCCTCGGTGATCAGAATCTGCGGCGCAGGTGTGCTCGGGTGTCGATCGAATTCGCTTTCGGCGGCTGCCTCCGCCGATGCGCTGCCGGCCATCCGGACGGCGATGCGCAGCCGTGGCATGCCGTCGGGCCCCAGTGGTTCCAGGCGCAGTCCCTTGACCAGCGCGCGCGTGATCACCGGCGCGCTGGGCGACGCCGCCAGCTCGATGGGAGCGTCCACGCTGAGAAACGGCAGCGGCACGTTCAGGTAATAGCCGTCCTCGCTGAGGCGGGCGCTGCCGCGAAACATCCAGGTGGTTCCACCCACCCGAATCGCCAGCTGCTGAGCATCGTCCGTCTGTCCCAGCACCAGATCGCGCAGCATCGCCAGATCGGCCGGCGACAGATCGACGAAGACGATGCCCAGGCCGGTGCTGCTGGGCGACAGCTGCTGCACGCGCACCACCCGTCCGCGCAGGGTCTTGCTGCCGCCGGGCAGCGACACGTCGCAGACCATCACCGTGCCCACCGGGTACGGCGCCGGCGTGTCCACCAAGATCCCGCGCGGCGACAGGTTCAGCGATTGGCCGACCACCTGCCGCGTTTCGCCGTCGGGCATCACCTTGACCGGTGCCCGATAGTGAACGCGCGGCTCTAATCTCTGTTCAGACCACCCGCCCATACCTGCGGGCAGTCTATCGACGCTGATCGAGATCGCAAGTTAGAAGGCGACGATGATGACAGTTCCCGTCAAGCGGACGGGCTGTTCGCGGTGTCCGCTGTCGCTATGGCCGGTGCCAGCGGACGGCTGCGGTCGAGAGGGAGGCTGACGGTGATGGTGGTGCCTTGGTTTTTTTCGCTGGAAAGCTCGACCGTGCCGCCGTGCGCGCGCACCAGCTGTTCAACAATCCACAGACCCAGGCCGAAGCCACCGTAATTTTCCTTGGGGGCGACGCGCGAAAATTTGTGAAACAGACTGACCCGTTCGTCGCTGGACAGGCCGATGCCCTGATCGCGGACCGACAGCGTGGCGGTGTCTCCGGAGCGGCGCACGGACACCATCACCGGCTTGCCGGCCCCGAACTTCAGCGCGTTCGATAGAAGATTGCTGACGACGGTGTCCAGACGCACTGGATCCCACCAGCCGATCGCTTCGTCCATCGTTTCAAGCTCCATCGTGCAGCCGGTGTCCTCCGTCAGATCGCGGGAGCGCTCGATAACGTCGAGCAGGACCTGGCGCAGATCCAGGCGATCGGGGACCAGACGCAACGGTTCGGACGACAACATGGTCACGTCCAGCAAGCGGTCGACCATGGTCGAGATGCGATCAAGCTGGCTGTCCAGACGACGAATCTTGCGCGCATCGTTGGCGGTGGTCGCCGCACTGGCGCCGCCGTTGCCGTTGGCCTGGCCGTGGCTGCGGGCCAGGCTGTCAAGCTGCAGGCGCATCGCCGTCAGCGGCGTGCGCAGCTCGTGCGAGGCGATGATCAGGAATTCGTCGCGCACCTGCAGGGCGATCTGCAGCGCGCCCAGCAAGCGTTCGCGTTCTTTCTCCGCCTCGCGGCGGGCCCGTCGGGTCTCGGCGTCGACCAGCTCGCGCTCGATGGCCGCGCCCAGCAGGGTGAGTTTGTTCTTGGAAAAAAAGTCCTGCGCGCCGGCCTTCATCGCCACCACGGCGGCCTCTTCGCCCAGGATCCCCGAAACGATGATCACCGGCGTGTCCAGATCGGCGCCGCGGATGATGGCCAGCGCCTCGGGCGCGCCGAAGCCGGGCATGTGATAGTCGCAGAGGATCAGCTGCCACGGTTCGCCCAGGGCGGCGCGCAGGTCGTCGGCGCTGGCCACCTGTTTCCAGGACGGTGCAAAGCCGGCGCTGCGCAGGCGCAGGAGCACCAGATCGCGATCATCCTCCGAGTCCTCGACCAGCAAAACTTTCAGCGGCGTGGCCACGATTGTTTTTGAGTCTCCCACACGATTCCCGAGGGTTCGGCTGCAGGGAGGCACTTTTATCGTCAGTCAAACCTGCGGCTGATGCAAGACCCACTACCCCTGATTCCCGGGGGGGCCACCTAGCCGGCGAACTGGCGCGGCCGTCGGCCAGGTCGCAGAATCGCCGCGTGTCGCCATCGTTGTTCGGGCCGTCGCTGTCGCTGTCGCCTCCAGGTTCGTTGATCTATGCGCGCGCTCAGATGGGGATCTCGCTTGGCTTTCACATCGTCTTTGCTGCCGTCGGCGTCGCGTTGCCGGCGCTGATGGTCATCGCCGATGTGCTGCACGCCCGGACCGGCGACGCCACCTACCTGCAGCTGTCCAAACGTCTGGCCAAAGGCACCAGCATCTTGTTCGCTGTCGGCGCGGTGTCCGGGACCGTCCTGTCGTTCGAGCTTGGCCTGCTGTGGCCGCGCTTCATGGGCACGTTCGGCGAAGCCATCGGTTTGCCTTTCGCCCTGGAGGGCTTCGCGTTCTTCACTGAAGCGATCTTTCTCGGCATCTACCTTTACGGGCGCGGCAAGGTCTCGCCCCGGCTGCACCTGGCGTCAGGGATCGCGGTGGCGGTCAGTGGGGCGGCGTCGGCGTTCTTCGTGACGCTGGTGAACGCGTTCATGAACGATCCGGCCGGCGTGGCGATTGACGGCGGCAAGCTGACGTTCGATCCGCTGGCGGCGATGTTCAGCCCGTCGTGGGCGTACCAGGCGGTGCACGTGCTGATCGCGTCGTACCAGGCGACCGCCTGGGCGATGGTCGGCATTCACGCGCTGTTCTTGCTGCGCGATCCGCGGCGGGCGCTGCACCGCAAGGCCTTGCGGGTGGCGTTGCCGGTGGCGTGTCTGACGGCATTGATTCAACCGCTGTCCGGCGATCGCTCGGCCAAGCACGTGGCGCAGGCGCAGCCGCTGAAGCTGGCGGCGCTGGAGGCGCACCTGCACACTGCGCGCGGCGCCGATCTGCACGCCGGCGGCTGGCCTGATCTGGCGACGGGCGAATTTCACGGCGCCATCGCCATCCCGCACGGCCTGTCGTTTCTCGCCTTCGGCGACACCGGTGCATCGGTGACCGGCCTCGAGGCGTTCCCGCGCGACGAATGGCCGCCGGTGCTGGCGGTGCGCACGGCGTTCCAGGTGATGGTGGGCGCCGGCTCGGCGCTGGCGGCGCTGGCGCTGGCGGTGTTGGTCTGGCTTCTGCGCAAGCGGCGCTTGCCCGACGGGCGGCCGTGGTTGATCGCCCTGGCGCTTGCCGGCCCGCTGGGCTTCGTCAGCTTGGAAGCGGGCTGGCTGGTCACCGAGTGGGGCCGCCAGCCATGGATCGTGCGGGGCGTGATGCGCACGTCGGAGGCGCTGACCAACTTCCCCTATCAAGCGGCGCCGTTCTGGCTGTTCAGCATCGTATACGCGCTGCTGGGGGTGGCCGTGGCGTACTTGCTGGCGCGGCAGCTTGTGCACGCCCACCGCTCGTCGGAGCAGGCGTGAACCCTGGGCCCATCAGCGCCGTCTCCTGGCTGCTGGCGGGAACTGTCTTCGTCGCGCTTTGTCTGTATTTCCTGCTGGGCGGCGCCGACTTTGGCGGCGGCGTCTGGGATCTGCTGGCGCGCGGACCGCGGGCGACGGCGCAGCGGCGGGCGGTCGAGGCGGCCATCGGGCCCATCTGGGAGGCCAACCACGTCTGGTTGATCCTGGTCGTGGTGGTCTTGTTCACGGCGTTTCCCCCGGCGTTCGCCGCCATCTCGGTGGCTCTGCACGTGCCGCTGACGTTGTTCGTCGTCGGCGTGGTGCTGCGCGGGTCGGCGTTCGCCTTTCGCGCGTCAGACACCGAGGGCGACATTCAACAACGCCGCTGGGGTTTGATCTTTTCCATCGCCAGCACCATCGCGCCGGTGCTGCTGGGGATGATGGTGGGCGCGCTTTGTTCAGGGCGCGTCCGCATCAGTGATGGGATCGTCACGGGATCATTCTTCGCGACGTGGCTGGCTCCGTTCCCGCTGGCGGTGGGTTTGTTCGCCCTGGCATTGTGCGCGTTTCTCGCGGCGACCTATCTGACGGTTGAAGTAACGGATGAAGGTTTGCGCGAGGACTTTCGCCGGCGCGCTCTGGCCGCCGGCGTGGCGGTGGGCGTGCTGGCGCTGGCGACGTTCGCCTTGAGCGGCGACGGTGGACCGCGCGTGCGCCAGGCGCTGATGCTGCGGCGCTGGAGCTGGCCTTTTCATGCGCTGACCGCGGCGGCAGCGGTGACCGCGCTGGCGGCGTTGTGGGCGCGGCGCTATCAGCTGGCGCGTGCCGCGGTGGTGGCGCAGACGGTGCTGGTCCTGCTTGGCTGGGGCCTGTCGCAGTATCCGTTCGTGGTGGTCCCCGATCTGACGCTGGCGGCGGCCGCGTCGTCGGCGCGCGCACAGCGATTGCTGCTGATCGTGCTGCTCGGCGGTCTGCCGGTGCTGGTGCCCAGCCTGATCGTGTTGTTCCGCGTGTTCAAAGCGCCGGCGCCGCGCGGGCCACCGCCCTGAAAACGTTCAAGGCCGGGTCATGCGGGCGATACGCGCCGCGTGCGCCGGAAAGCGCGCCGCCAGTTCGGGCCCGGCCGCCAGCTCGAAGTCGGCGAAGTCGAAGCCGGGCGCCACGGTGCAGCCGAACAAACAATGCGAAGCCGCCTGATCGAGCTCGACCGCGAACCAGGTGCCGGCGCTGATCACCAGCTGCGGTCGCTGGCCGGCCCTCAGGTTCAAGCCGAGACGATGCACCTGGCCCGCACCGCCGTCCCGCAACAGCAGCACGTCCAGCGGCCCGCCTTCGTAAAGATGAAACAGTTCGTCCGAGCGCAATCGGTGCAGGTACGTGGTCGGCTGCTCGCGCGTGACCAGAAAATAGATCGCCGTGCTCGCCGCCCGCGGTGCTCCGTGTGGCAGCCCGTGCAAAGTCAGCGGCGCGCGGTACGTCTCGACGAAAAAGCCACGTTCGGGGTGGGCCGCCAAGCCCAACTCGGCGACGATCTCAGCGGCGCGATCGTTCGTGGCGGACATCCGGCGATGCTAGATCGCTTTTGGGGGATTTGTCCCCGTCCCCCGCCAGGCCAAACCCCACCCCCGCGATAGCGCAGCCGGCCCGCGCCCATCCCCCGCGATTCGACTCTTACGCCGTTGCCAACAACTGCGTCGCGCGCGGATCCGTTCCCAGCGGCGCCAATGCCCGCTCGGCGTCGGCGCGGCGGCGTTGGGCCAGCAGGGCGCGGGCCCATTGCAGACGGGCGTCGGCGTTGTCGGGGTGGCTTTCCACGGCGGCGTGCAGGATTGGTTCGGCTTCGGCGGGCGCGGCGCGCATGAGCAGCACCATGCCCAGCGCCAGGCGCGGCAAAAGGTAATGCGTGGGCGCGTCCGCCATCGCCTGGCGCAGCCACTCCTCGGCCGCCGGCAACTCTCCCAGACGCAGCCGGCAAAGGCCCAGTTGCGTCTGCGCGGCGTAGGACGTGGCGCCCGGATCTTGGCGGATGAAGAAGGCCTGCGCCGCGGGGGCCAGGCACGCTTCGAACTCGGCGGCGGCGGCGGCGTGCTGACCGTCCTCGGCCAGGACCCGGCCGCGCAGAAAACGCAGGTCGGGCGCGGTCGGAAATTCCGCCACGGCGCGCGCCGATAGCTGGTTGGTTTTGCGTCGATCGCCGGTGCGCATCACGGCGCGCGTGAGGTTGATCCACAGCGCCGCCAGATAGCTTTCGTCGCGTTCGGCCGGGCCGTTCTTCAAGAACAAGGTCAGCGCTTTTTCATAGACCTCGACCGTGCGCAAAGCGGGTGTCTGCGCCGTTTCTAGGGCCTGGCCCAGGCAGAACCAAGCGAATGGATCGCCAGAGCGTGACGCCACCATGGCCCGCGCCAGGGTCAGATTGCGCTCGACGGTGTTGTGCTCGCGCATGACGGCGCCGGTGTGGCCGTCGTGATCGATGTGCAGGAAGCGCGCGTGCGCCGTGACGTAGCGTCGCTCGGCGACGGCGGTGATCTGTTCGTGGATCTCGCCGACGTACCGCATGCCGGGCAGATCGCGCCTGAACAGACGCAGGATCGGTCCGACGGCCACACCGCCGTCGTCCAGTTGGTCGTGACAATCGACAGAGAAGGCGGCCGTCCCTTCCTGGGTCACGGCCCGCGCCCAGTCCTCGGCGTCGTCGACCACCAGCTGTTCGTCGGCGTCCAGCACCAGAGCCCACGGCGTGTGCGCGTTCTCCACCGCCTGGTTGCGCGCCTTGGAAAAGTCGTCGCACCACGCGAAGTGAACGACGCGCGCGCCCAGCGATTCGGCCACTGCCACCGTGCCATCGGTTGAACCGGTGTCGACGACGACGGCGTCGCCCACCCAGGGCAGCGCGGAGGTCAGACAACGCGCCAGGCGGGTGGCCTCGTTGCGCACGATCATGCACAGCGTGATGCGCTGGCGCTCTTGCGCCGGGAACGCTTGGCTCTCGTCAGGCGAAAGGGCTGGGGCAGCCACGCGTCACCTTCTTGACGACACCGTTGTCGCGACCATCAAGCGGCGCGCGGCCGTTTGTACGTCAGCACGCCCAGCTCGTCCAGCTCCCTGGCCTCGGTCTTTGCCCGGGCAGTCAGGATTTCCTCGACGCGGGTGGCGGCCACGCGGCGCAAGGCTTCGGCTTTCGAATGAACCGCGCGATAGGCGTCGCGCGAGGTGTCGGCCACGACCTGCGCTTGACTGACGGCGCGCTGGGCGCTGTGCACGTCGACCAGGGCGCGCGCGTGGGCCAGCTCGGCCAGTTGCCAGTCGGTGGCGTCAGCGATCCGCCGGTGATCGGCTTGCGCGCGCGATTTCGCTTCGGCCAGCACTTGCTCTGCGGTTGTCACCTGGCGGCCGGCGGCGGCCATCTCGGCCAGCTTGCGCTCTTCCTTCTGCTCTTCGAGCTTGATGACCGGATCCAGCCTGGTCTTCGGGCGCATAGATTCTTTTTCGGCGCGCCACCGTCGGGACTTTAGGGCTGGCGCCATTTTTTTTGCGTCATTGCCGATGGGCAATTTCTGCCCAGTCGTTTTTTCCGACTGTCACGGTTTGCCGGTCAGAAACACGACACTTTCAGTTGGCCTTCGCCTTGCTTTGACCAAGAACGAGGACAAAAACGTGGCTGATGGGATTTATGTCGGAATGGCCGCCGCGGCGGCACGAGCAGACCAGCTCGATTCCATCGCCGACAATCTGGCCAACGCAGAGACCCCCGGGTTCAAGGCGACGCGGCCGGCTTTTCAATCGTTTTTGCCGGCGTACAGCGGGCCCGGTCTGGTGGACAAGGTTTTCTCGACGGTGGTCGGCACCGGCACCGACATGTCGCCCGGGGCGGTGGTCACCACCGACAACCCGCTGGACATCGTTCCTGCCGACCAATCGTTCTTGCAGGTGGCCTCACTTTCCGGGAAGCCGGCGTTCACCCGCAACGGCCGCCTGCAGCTGGATCCGGACGGCAACTTGGTCAGCGACGGTCGCGCTGTCATGGGCACGTCAGGCAATGCGATCACCGTCGCCCCCGGCACCAAGTTGAGCATCAACGAAGCGGGAGAAATTCGCGCCGAC
>DASXQB010000275.1:0-2325 GCA_036493295.1 Polyangia bacterium
AACGCAGCAGCAGGTAAAAACCGCTGACCGCCAATCCGGCCAAGATCGAAAGGAATAAGCGCACCGCCGGCAATGGAGCGAGGCCCATCGCCGTCCGGATGATCGAAACACCGGCCACCGCCGGCAGCGAGAACAGCGGGTGCAAGGCGGTGGTGCGCGCCTCGTCGCTGTGCCGGTCGGTCATGTTGTTGAAGATCCGTCCCGAGTCCGCGTCCAGCCAGAAGTCGATCGTCTCTTCCTTGGCGATGTTGTCCGGGACCTGCGCGGCCAGGTGAAAGTTCAACGCGCCGGCGATCAGGGCCAGCAGCGCCACGACGATCACGTCGGCGCGCGAGGGAATTTTGGGGGCCTGCACCAGTTCTCTCCGTTCCTCCGGCGACGGCGCGCGAGAGGGGGAAAGACCCGCGCCTGGGGCCGTTTATAACACGGCCCTCCCGACGGGGAAGCCACTCGCGCGGAGAGTTGGCGAATCAGCGACGACGGCGGCGCGCCGCGATCAGCACGCCAAGCCCGGCGACCAACAACAAAGATCCCGGCAGGCGCGACGGCGATGAGACCACGCAGCCGCAGCCGCCGGCCAATGAATTTCCGCCGGTCGCTCCTGGTACGGCGCCGGTGCCGCCGCCGGAGCCGCTGCCACCCGAGACGCCGCCGTTGCCATTGTTGCCGCCACTACCGGTGCTGCCGCCACCGTTACCGATCGGCGCCACGCCACCGCCGGGCGGCGGTCCGCTGGACGGCACGTCGGTGTCCTCGGTGGCCTTGCACCCGTCGGCGGCTGTCGACACTTGAAACATCAGCGGGTGTCCGGCGAAGCCCGCGCCGGCGGTTATGCTGACCGTGCACTGGTCGCCGGCGACGGTGGCGGTGACCTGCGACTTGCCGTCGCCGTCCTCGGGCGCATCGAAGACGATGTGGCGCCCCGACGACGCGCCGGGGACGGCGTAGCTCAAGGTGTCGCCGGCTTTTCCATCCATCGCGCTGGCCGCCACCACGTAGGTTTGCTTTGACCCGCGGTAGACGGCGGCGCCGACGATGCCGCCGTTGGCCTTGCCCGGATCGTACGCCGGATCATTCATCGAGCTGACGGTGGCCTGCGCCTCGGTCGCGCCCAAGCCGTCCAGGACATGAACGGCCACCGCCCAGGGGCCCGGCACTTTCAGAAGATATTCGTCGACGGGGATGCGTACGTTGCTGCACGTTCCGTCGAAACAGTTGTCGTCCATCCCCGGCTTTACGATGGAAGGCGTGGCGCCCGACAGAAACACCGGATGGATGGCCAGCGTCGACGTGCCGACGGTGCCTGTAACCGCGGAGCCGTCAATCTTCAGCGTGCCCGCCGTGTTGGTGTGAAAGCCGACGTACATGGTGTGGGCGGCGTCGGCGGTGTGGACGCGATCGATGACCACCACTTCGCCCTCGGGCAGAAAGACCCATTCGCGGTGGGCGTAGGGAATGTCGCTGGGCGTGCTGGAGAAAGCGAACGCTTGGGCAAAGTCGCCGCGCGCCGCGTACACGCCGCCGTCGGTGCCGCGGGCCCAGGCCAACTCGGCCTTGCTCCACGGCGTCTGGCTGGGCGCGTACGTGCCTTTCACCGCGGGTGAATCGGCGGTCAGAGCATTGGTCGGCAGCGTGCTGCGACAGCCGTACGCCGACGGATCGACAATCAGATGGTCACCGCCGCGGGTGAAGACGAAGTTCGAGGCGTCAAAGTGATGATGATCCGAGTTCACCTGCGGCGCCGAATCGAACGCGCCCCAGAACGCGTCCTGATCCCAGCCGGTGCGCACGTACAGCGTCCGGGTGCCGCGCGCCAGGTACCACAGCGGCGGGGCCGGCGTCTGCATGGTGTAGCTCTGCGGCGCGGTGGTGCGCAGCTCGGCCAGCACGTCGCCGATGTACGGGGTCTTGCTGGCCTTGTCCAACTTCTGCGCCAGCTGCATCGATTTGGCCCAGGCCGCTGCTTGCTCGCTGGAGGACCCGGCCAGCACGGCGCCGACGATGCCGGAGTTCGGCGGTGCATAGATGTTGTCGCCGTTCTCGAAGTCGCCGCCCGGCAGATGGCCGTCGAGGTGCGGGACGGTGCCGTAGGTGTAACGAAGGATCAGACTGTTCGTCCAGGCGTCCATCTCTGGCAACGTGGCGCCGTTTTCTTCCATCGCGCGGGTGGCCAGCGCATATTCAAAAACGCTGAGCGGGCCGTACTGCCAGCCTTCGCCCCAGTCTCCGCCCACCAGCACGCCCGCCGGCTTCCCCACGGGATCGGCGCCGCCCGCCAGCCCGTCGCCGACGAGCAGCGTCCCGAACAGGTCGTTGACCGTCTCG
>DASXQB010000276.1:0-30817 GCA_036493295.1 Polyangia bacterium
CCGAAGACTAGGGCCCGGCCCGAGATCGATCCGCGCGCCGCCGCGGACATCCGGCAGATTGAATGTGCTAGAGTGCCGGCCGTGCAGGGGATGAAAAACCCGCGGCGGCGACATGGATCCGCATCCGACTGAGCCCGCCGCCCCGACGCCTGAACTGCTGTCCGTCCTCGCGCGCGAGTTCTCGGCGACCACCGATGACTACGACGCGCTGATGGCCCTGGTCGCCCGGCGGGTGAGCGAGCTGTTCGGTGATCTCTGCGTCCTTCGCCTGATCAGCCCCGACGGCCGCTTTCTGGAACCGACCGCCGCGGTCTATCACCCGAATCCGGAGATGGTCGCCCTGGCCAAGAGCGCGACCACCACCCATCCGCAGCGGGTCGGCGAGGGCATCACCGGCCGGGTGGCGGCGACGGGCGAGGGCGTGCTCATCCCGGTGGTCGACCCGGCAAAGATGCTGGCCGATCTCGATCCGGAGCGCCGATCGGCGGTCGAGCGTCAGCACATCAGCAGCCTGGTGGTGCTGCCGCTGCGCTCCCGCGGCCAGGTTGTCGGCGTCGTCAGCCTGACCCGTAGCGATCCGCAGCGGCCCATCAACGAAGGCGATCGGCAACTGCTCGAGGACGTGGCGGCGCACGCGGCGCTGGCCATCACCAACGCCCGCTCGTTCGCCGCCGAGCGGGCCGCCCACGCAGCGGCCGCCCGCGCGAACCAGGCCCTGATCGAATCCGAAGAGGCGCACCGCTTGTTGTTCGAAGCCAGCCCGCTGCCGTTGTTCGTGTTCGACGTCGACACTCTGGCGCCGGTCGCGGTGAACGAAGCGACGCTGCTGCTTTACGGCTACACGCACGAAGAATTCATGCGCTTGAAGGTCTCGGATCTCGCCGTCAGCGGGCAAGGGACGGCCAAGGCCAGGCTGCTGGCGTGGGGAGACGCCGCGATGGCCGGTGTCTCGCGCTATCGTCGCAAGGACGGCGCGCAGTTTGTCGCCGAGTACCACACCCGCGCCCTGCCCTTCGCCGGCCAGCGCACACGCATCGCCGTCATCAAGGACATCACCGACCGCTACGAAGCGGAACAATCGCGCGCGCTGCTGGCGGCGATCGTTCAAACCGCCAACGACGCCATCATCAGCAAGCGCCCCGACGGGATCATCACCAGCTGGAATGACGCCGCCGTGCGCTTATTCGGGTTTGCGTCCGACGAAGCGATCGGCAAACCGATCACCATCATCGTCCCGCCCGAGCGGCTGGCCGAAGAAAAGAGCCTCTTCGACCGGGTCCTGGCCGGCGAACGGATCGATCACGTCGAGACCGTTCGGCGGCGCAAGGACGGAACCGCGGTCTCGGTCTCGATCTCGGTGGCGCCGATCCAGGACGCGTCGGGCGCGGTCATCGGAGCATCGAAGACCGCCCGCGACCTCACCGCGCAACGAAAAGCGGCCGAGGCGCTCAGCCGCACCGAGGAGCAGCTTCGCCACGCCCAGAAGATGGAGGCGGTGGGGCGGTTGGCCGGCGGCATCGCCCACGACTTCAACAACATCCTCTCGGTGATCCTCAGCTACAGCGAGCTGCTGCTCGGCGATCTGGAACCGAACAACCCGACCGCCGCCGACATCGGCGAGATCGGCAAAGCTGCCCGGCGCGCGGCCGAGCTCACCCAGCAACTGCTCGCCTTCAGCCGGCAACAGATCATCGAGCCCAAGGTGATCGATCTGAACGACCTTGTCGCCAGCATGGACAAGATGCTGAGGCGCCTCTTGGGCGAAGACATCGATCTGGCATTTTCGCCTTCGTCCACGGCCGGACGGATCCGCGCCGACCCCGGCAACATCCACCAGGTGATCATGAACCTGGCCGTCAACGCGCGCGACGCCATGCCCACCGGAGGGCAGCTGACGATCGAAACCCGCAACGTCGATCTCGACACCGACTATGCCCGCGCGCATCTGGGTTCGTTGCCAGGACCGCACGTCATGCTGGCCGTCTCCGACACCGGAACCGGGATGGATCGGGCCACGCAGGCGCGGATCTTCGAACCGTTCTTCACCACCAAAGAGGCAGGCAAAGGAACCGGACTGGGACTGTCGACGGTGTTCGGAATCGTCAAGCAGTGCGGCGGCAACGTCTGGGTGTACAGCGAGCCAGGCCGCGGGACCACGTTCAAGGTGTACCTCCCGCGGGTCGACGCCCTATTGGACGTCGCGCTGCCCTCTCATCCAGCCGGCAGCCTCCGCGGTTCGGAAACCATCCTGCTGGTCGAAGATCAAGAGCAGGTCCGCGTGGTGGCGGAAGGGATCCTGAAGCGAAATGGCTACCGGGTGATCGCCGCGCAGACCCCCGGCGAGGCGCTGCGTTTTTGCGAGCGGTATCCGGGCGCCATTGCGTTGCTGCTGACGGACGTGGTGATGCCGCAGATGAGCGGGCCCGAATTGGCGACACGGATCAACGCCACGCGACCCGAGATCAAGGTGCTGTGCATGTCCGGCTACACCGACGACAGCATCATCCGTCACGGCGTCCTCGATGGCGACATGGCGTTTCTGCAAAAGCCCTTCACCCCCGATTCATTGAGCCGGAAGGTGCGCGAGGTCCTGGATGCGGCCCCGAAAGACGTTCAATAGCCGAGGCTGCGGCCCGGGTTGTTGCTGTCCGTCGACGGCGCCGTAACCGGATTGTCGCAAACAACGGAAGGTGTTGCGGTAGCATTGCACGATGCGCATCGCTGCCTTGGATGTGGGATCGAACTCATTCCACCTGATCGTCGCCGAGGTGGAAGCGGGCGGGCGCATCCAGATCCGTGATCGCGCCAAGGAGATGGTGCGCCTGGGTGACGCCACGCTGCGCACCGGGTTGATCCCGCCGGACGTCTTTCAGCGCGGGCTGGGCGCGCTGAAGGCTTTGCGCCGCATCGCCGATCGCCACCAGCCTGACGCCTTGATCGCCGTCGCCACCAGCGCCGTGCGCGAGGCCCAGAACGGCGGCGAGTTCGTACGCGCCGTGCGCGACGAGATCGGCATCGACATCCGGGTCATCCGCGGCGACGAGGAGGCGCGCCTGATCTATCTGGGCGCGCGCAGCAGCCTGGACCTGGGCAAGCGTCGCGTGGCTCTGTTCGATCTGGGCGGCGGGTCGATCGAAGTGATCTTGGCCGACGCGCAGGAGTGCTATTTCACCGCCTCGCTGAAGTTGGGCGTCATCCGGGTCAGCGAAGAGATGCCGATGGCCGACCCGCCGACGCCGCGCCAGCGCATGATGCTGGCCGATCGCATCCGCGCCGCGCTGGAGGCGCCCATCGCCCGGCTGCGCGCCATGGGTTTTGACTTTGTCGCCTTCACCTCGGGGACAGCGTCGGCGCTGGCCGGATTGCTGGGCACGCGCAACGGCGAAAAAGGCAGCGAGCGCGCGGTGGCCACGCTGTCCCGCCAGGCGTTGACCGACCTCGAGCAAAAACTGTCGGCGATGACCGTCGCCCAGCGGGCATCGCTGCCGGGTCTGGACTCGCGGCGCGCCGACACCATCCTGGCCGGCGCGATGATCTTGCGGACCGTGCAAGATCTCTGCGACGCTGAACAGGCCGTCCTGTGCGACACCGCCCTGCGCGAAGGCATCGTCGCCGAGTACGTGGTGTCGAACCGCCCGGGCATTCTGCTGGCCGAAGAGTTCCCCGACCTGCGCCGGCGCAGCGTGATGGAACTGTGCCGCCGCTGTCATTTTCACGCCCCGCACGCCCAACAGGTGGCGCGCCTGGCGCAGTCGATCTTTCGTCAGACCCACCCGCTGCACGACCTTTCCAGCACCGACGGCGAGATCTTGGAATACGCGGCGCTGCTGCACGACATCGGTTTTTACATCTCGGCCAGCCGGCACCACCGCCACACCCAGTACCTGATCGAAAGCAACGAGATGGCCGGTTTCTCCGAGGAGGAACAGGAAATCCTGGCCTTGACCGCCCGCTATCACCGCAAGGCGGTGCCCGGCCGATCGACCAAACGGGCGCGGCTGGTAGCGCGCCAGGAGGCCAAGCGCGCCTCCAGCCGCCTGCGCGGCAGCTTCGCGGCGCTGCCCAAATCGACGCAGCGAAGAGTCCGCTGGCTGACCGCCATCCTGCGAATCGCCGACGCCCTGGATCGCACGCACGCCACCTTGGTGCGCGGCGTGCGCTGCACGGTCAAGCGCAAGACCTTGGAGATGCGCCTCGAGGTCGACGCCGATCCCGAACTGGAACTGTGGGCCGCGCGCCGCAAAGGTGATCTTCTGGAGCTGCTCTCGGATCGCAGCCTGCGCTTTGCCGTCGACGCCGCCCGCGACAACGAAGCGCCCGCCCGCGCCCGCCCGACCACCGCCGCCACCACCGCCGAAGAGACCACCGCCCGCCCCGACCGCAAGCGCAAGCGCCTGCGCCTGGTTTAGTGAGCCCGCCCGCTACAGGGACGCTTAAAGCGCGATCGCCAGCCGCAGCAGCAGCTCGTGCACGTAAGGCGTGCTGGCCACGATCACCCGGATGTTCTCCGTCGTGCCGTGGAAGGCGTTCAGGGTGTAGTTCAGCGAAAAACGAAAGCGCTTCGAGTACCAGTAGTTCACGCCCACCGTCCCGGCCATCACCCGGGTGGTGGCTGCGTTGGGATCGGCGATGGCGGGCGTGTCGCTGAGCAAAT
Organism: Polyangia bacterium; assembly: GCA_036493295.1. Lineage (GTDB taxonomy): Bacteria > Myxococcota_A > Polyangia > Fen-1088 > Fen-1088 > DATKEU01. Next base: position 4,655 of record DASXQB010000276.1, read on the forward strand.
CTTCCTTCAAGAATTCTGCCCGCAAGGCCACCATCAAGCCGTCGGTGGCGGCCCCGTCGTTGACGGCGGTCAGGCGCACCGGCAGCTCCACTCCCGGGCGCGGCAGCAGCGTGTCGTCGCCGACGATCCAGAACCACAGCTCGCCGTAGGCGGCGAAGGAATCGACGGTGGCGTTACCCAGCGTGCGCAGGGTTCCGGACCCGGTGGCGTCGACGTCCGCTTCGGCCAGTTGCTGGTGGCGCGACACGTACTCGGCGCGCAGGCCCAGACGGTGAGTCAGCGGCGCGTCGAACTCGAAGCCGTAGGCCAGCACGCGGCCTTGCTGGTGCAGCTCGACGGTGGTGACGGGATCGCGGCCGGTGGTCCAGCGCGGGTTGAAGAAAAGAAAACCACCGGCGGTGCTCTGGCTGGGAAAGGCCAGGCCGTTCAGGTGTCGGCCGTGCCAGACCGAGGCGCCCAGCGTGACGGCCTTCAACCGATCCACCGACAGCAATCCGAAGGGCGCGAAAAAACCGCGGGCGATCAGATCGAATTGATTGTCCACGTTGCGAAAGTTCGGCCCTTCGCCGTTGAACACCCCGGCCGAGTAGTAGACCAGGTGCCGCTCGTCGGTTCCGTGCAACATCACGCCGACTTCTTTGTTGGTGGGCGCGCCCACCGTGCGCACGGTCAGCGACCGTTCGATGAAATCGGTGTAGCGATCGGAGACGCGGTTTTCCAAGGTGAACGGCGCATCGAACTGACCGGCTTGCAGAATGGCGAGATCGCCCAGCGGGGCCAGCGCCACGTAATCGTCGGTGGTGGCCAGAAACGACTGGGTCACTGGGTCGGCGACGGTCGGCGGCGGCGAGGCAAAATCGCCGGCGATGGTGTAGTAGACGCCGGGGCCGATCCAGCCCGCCAGTTCCAGACGGACCCGACGCAAGGTGAAGCCACTTTTCACCGACTGAGTGGAAACGAACGCTCCGTCCACCTGAAGCTGGGCGCTGGGAAACAGCACGAACAGGTTGTTGGCCGAGCGCACGAAGGTGACGTCGCCGGAGATCCCGGCCATCGGCGCGTCGGTGGCGGGACCGGGAACCAGCGGCGTGGTGTCAGTGACCGGTGCCGGTCGGGGCGTCGCCGGCGCGGCGGCCGGGTCAACGGGGCGGGCGCGGCCGGCCCGGGCCAGAACCGACGCGGCCAACAACGCCACGCTGGCGACGGCGACGCGATGACGAAGCTTCCGGTCGCGGCGCGCTGGACGGGCAGGCGTCACCGCACAGCCACCTGGGCTAGCTTGCGACCACGACCGACGTGCCGGTGACGTGATCGTGCAGGGCGATGGCTTTCTTGTCGGTGAATACCACCAGGAAACTGGCCAGCCACAGCGCGCCCAGCACGGCCAAGGCCCCGCCCAGCTGGCCGCCGATCTGGGTCAGCGTCGGATCCGTGCCCAGCTCGACGTCGACCAGGATGGCGGCGGCGATCGGTCCCCACATCTGCACAATAAAGCGTGCCAGCATGCGCGGCCAGCTCAGGCTGTGCCGGGGCTCGACCAAAATGACACCACAAATTTGTTTGCCCACCGTCTGTCCACCGTTTTTGTGCGCCACGATGGAGTACGCAGCAAAGAAGATAAATCCAAGCTCGGCCGATTCCCAGCGGGTGGCCGGGGCCAGACGCGGCAGCAGCACCAGGGAAGCCACCATCATCAGCACCAGCACCAGCAGGTCGATCCCGAAGGCGGCCGCCCTCGCCACCAGCGGTTGCGCCACCGGCGGCTGGATGAACGCCACCTCCAGCCGGCCCAGAAGCTCTTCGTACACGGACGGGCGTTGCTTGGGATCGTCGCGCTTGAGAAAGGCCACCAGCCGGCGAATATAGTGAGGGGCCAGGCGCTCGGGAATTGGCCGCTCGTTGCGGCCCGGCGCCGCGGCGGTCAGCATCTCTTGAAAGATCACGCCCAGCGCGTACATGTCCGCCCGCATGCTGGGCAGCCCGCCGGCGCGGCGTTCAGGGGCCTGGTACGGATTGTCGCTGGCGCCGTCGGCGGGAGCCGGCACGCCAAAGCCGTCCACCTTCACCTCGACCGGACTGCCGGGGTCGTCGCCGTGCCGGCGCAGGATGATGTTCGCCGGGGTCAGCGCCCCGTGCGCCAGGCCGACCTCTTGCGCGGCCTGCAGGGCGCGGACAATCTGCACCATATACGCCACGGCCTCGGGCCAGGCGATGGCGCCGGTCTGTTTGATCTCCTCGCGCAGCGACCGTCCGTCGACGTGTTCGGCGACGACGAAGGGGTTGCCTTCGGCGACGCCCACGAAACGCACCTGGGCCACGTTCTGATGGTTGACGCGCGCCTGGGCCCGCGGCGCCGCCAGAATGTCGCCGCCCGGGACGTCGGTGACGGCCTGTACCCGGCGCAGCATGGTCAACATCACCGGCTGCTGCAGGCTGATGTCTTCCGCCAGATACACCGTTCCCGAACCCGAATAGCCGAGGCGCGCGCGCACTTCGAAGTGGTCAAAGCGGCGGCCGATCATCGAGTCGTCGATGTCGATGACCCGCGCGGAGCCGCGCGATGCTGCGCTTGCCGCCGCGGGCGCGGGCGTCGCTGCCGCCTCTGCCGCTGCCTCTGCCTCCGAAGGAGGTTCGGCGTCCGGCTTGCCGAAGCGGTTCATGCCCTCCATGGAAACATGTCCTCGTACAGTGTAGACCCTTTCGCGTCTATTATCGGCGGACCGTGCGGCGCCCTTTAACCTCACTGATTCGATGGCTTTTCGAATCGTTGGTGCGGCTTTATTACCCGACCCGCGTGGTTGAAGGGGCCGAGCGAATTCCGCTGGGCGGGCCGCTGATTTTCGTCCTCAATCACCCGAACGGACTGCTGGATCCGGTGCTGCTGCGGGTGGCGGTGGGACGTCCGGCGCGCTTTCTGGGCAAGAGCACCCTGTTCGCCAATCCGCTCGGCCGCCTGGCCATGAACGCCTTCGGCACCATCCCGGTTTATCGCGTGCGCGACGCCGGCGCGCGGGCCGGCGACGCCAGCCGCAACGACGAAAGTTTCGCCCGCTGTCGCCAGGCTCTGGGCCAGGGCGAAGCGCTGGCCTTGTTTCCCGAAGGCACCTCGCATTCGGATCCGCAGCTGCGTCCGCTGAAGACGGGCGCGGCGCGCATCGCCCTGTCCGCTGAAGCCGAACACGACGGCAAGCTGGGCGTCACGGTGGTGCCGGTGGGGCTGGATTACGAACGCAAGGCCCGGTTCCGTTCCCGCGTGCTGTTGGTGGTCGGCGAGCCGATCGCCATCGCCCCGCAGCTGCCGGCCTATCGCCAGGACGAACGCCAGACCGTCGACCAGCTGACCGACGAGATTCGCCAGCGCCTGGACGCCGTGGTCCTGCAGGCAGAGACGCGCGAGCTTTTGACCGGGATCGCCGCGGTGGCCACCTGGACCGCGCAACCGGCGGCGCCCGGCGACAACGACGCCGGCGGCGACGGTCTGGCCGGACATCACAGGCGCGCGCGCGAGCTGCTGGCCGCGTACCAGCGCATGCGCGCCCGCGATCCGGCGCGGGTGGACACCATCGCCGCCGCCGCCCGCGACTACGCGCGCACGCTGCGCCACCTGGGCGTGCAGAACCCCTGGGCGCTGGAGCTGGAGACGGTGAAGCCGTCCCACCTTCTGGGCGCGGTGGCGCGCATCGTTCTGGCGCTGCCGTTCGCGATCGTCGGCGCGCTGCTGGGGTGGCTGCCGTATCGCCTGGCCGGCCAGGTAGCGGCGCGCTTGACCCACGACGAGGACGTGCTGGGCACGGTCAAGTTGATGACCGGCGCGACGTTCTTGCTGGTCGCCTGGCTGGGCGAGGCGATCGCCATCGGCGTCTGGCGGGGAGCGCTGGCCGGCGTGGCGACGTTCGGGCTGGGCCTGGGCGGCGGCTACGCGGCGCTGCGCTTCGAGGAGCTGGCCATCGAAGTGGCGGAAGCCTTTCGCATGCTGTGGTTGCGCGCCTGGCGTTTCGATACCGCGCGCCGCCTGGCCGAGCGGCGGCGCCGGCTGGCCGACGACGTCGCACGCGCCTTGCGCGAGGCGACCTAGCGGCGTGGAGCCCAGCCCCGAGGCGATGCGCGCGCTGGCCGGCAAGTACCGCGCGCTGCTGGACCTGCGTCGGGCGCGCGATCAGCGCGGCCACGGCCCGGCCGAGACGGGTATGGCGGCGACGGAGGCGCGCGCCCGGCTGCGGGCGTTGGCGGGAGAATTTCCCGGCTGCCTGCGCGAACTGGACACGCTAGGCGCCCCCGAGCTGGAGCGTCGCGCGCACGCCGTGGCGCAGGCCGCGGCCGGCGGATCGCAAGAACCGTGGATGGCTTGGATCGTCGGCTATCACGCGCTCATGCGGTCGGCGCTGGGTGTGCGGCGCTCGCCTGCCGACACCGACGCCGCCGCGCCGACAACCAGCGCCGAGGTCGACGCGGCTTTTGTCGCCGCCGTTCGCCGGCCGCCACAAGGTCGGTTGGGGATCGTCGTGCTGCGCGCCCTGGGCACGCGCTTTGGCGTGGAGCCGTCGCTGATCGCCGCGACGTTGTTCCCGCCGCGCCGGCAGCCGCCCTATCACCTGTGACGGGTTAGCTGGGCGGCGAAGACGGCGGGATCGTGGGTGGGCAGCTCGCACTTGCCGCGTTCGCAGACGTAGGCGGTGACCTGGCCGGCCTGGGCCAGCTTGCCGTCGACGAAGGTGGCCAACGGGGCCAGCGCGGCCACGCCCGCGCCATCGGCGGCGCCGGCCAGCGCGTGGCTGGGAACGAAGGTCTTTCGTAACGCCGCCAGCAACGGTTCGGCGGAAGCAGGCGGTGTGTCTTGGGCGCCCGCCCCGGCGGCCGGCCAGATCAAGGCGATCTCGCGCGGCACACTGGCGGCATAGTCGACCGCCAGCAACGCCTCGGTCATGGCCACGCCTTTGGTGGTCAAGATGTCGTGGAAGCCGCGCAGGGCCCGCTCGCCGATCTGGCGCCAGCGATCGTCGGCGGTGAAGGTGTGCAGGCGCAGGACGTTCAACAACGCGACAGCGTTTCCCGACGGCTCGGCACCGTCGTAGGTGGGCTTCTCGCGCGCCAGCAGCTGTTCGTGATCGCCGCCGGTCATGAACCAGCCACCGTGGGCGGCGTCGGCGAACTGGGTCTCCACTGCCTGACTGAGCGCCAGCGCCTCGCGCAGCCAGCGCGGGTTGAAGTCGGCCTCGAACAGATCCAGCAGGCCGGCGGCCATGAAGGCGTAGTCGTCAAGATAGCCAAGGTGCTGGCCGGGACCGTCTTTCCAGCTGCGCAGCAAGCGGCCCTCCTTGCGCATGTGGGTGAGGACAAAATCCGCCGCGCGTTCGGCGGCGGCGACATAGCGCGCATCGTTCAGCACGCGCCCGCCCACCGCCAGGCCGGAGATCATCAGGCCATTCCACGCCGCCAAGATCTTGTCGTCGCGCAACGGCGCCACGCGCCGGGCGCGTACGTCGTAAAGCCGCTGGCGGGCCGTCTTCAGCGCCGCCCACTCGGCCTCGTCGGGGTGCGCGGCGTTCAAGATGTTGTGGCCTTCAAAGTTGCCGGCGGTGGTGACGCCGTAATAGCGAATGAAGCGGTCAGCGTCGGCGCCCAGCAGCGTGCGCAGCTCGGCCTCCGACCAGACGAAGAACTTGCCCTCTTCGCCTTCCGAGTCGGCGTCGGTGGCCGAATAGAAACCGCCGTCGGGCGCGGTCATTTCGCGCAGCACGTAGTCCAGCGTCTCGCGCAGCACGCGGGCGAAATCCGGGCGCGCCGTCACCTGGAACGCCTCGGCATAGGCCACCGCCAGAAGCGCGTTGTCGTACAGCATCTTTTCAAAGTGCGGCACCAACCAGTGCGCGTCGGTCGAATAGCGATGAAAGCCGCCGCCCACCTGATCGTAAAGCCCGCCGCCGGCCATCTTCGCAAGCGTGAGGGTGGCCATGTACAGCGCCTGGGCGTCGCCGGTGCGGGCGTGGTGGCGCAGCAACAAACGGATGGGAATGTTCGAGGGAAACTTGGGCGCTCGCCGCACGCCACCGTCGGTCTCGTCGAAGGCGCGCTTGAAATAGTCGACGGTGGCGCTGATGGCGTCGACGGTGGGCAAGCCGGCGGCCGCGGCGCCCTGCCCTTGCATCTCGTCGCGTACGGCGCGGGTCAGGGCCTGGGCCGCCTTGGTCACGCGGGCGTCGTCGTTGCCGTAGGTGTTGACGAGCTCGCGCAGGATGGTGAGAAAGCCGTGCTGGGCGCCGCGCGCCCCGTCGCGGGGCGGAAAATATGTGCCGCCGAAGAACGGCTCGCGCTCTGGCGTCAGCCACACGCTCATCGGCCAGCCGCCCGAACCGGTCAGCGCCTGCACCGCGCTCATGTAGATGGCGTCGAGATCGGGGCGCTCTTCGCGATCGACCTTGATGCACACGTAGTGTTCGTTGAGAAAGCGGGCGATCTCTTCGTCCTCGAACGATTCGCCCTCCATCACGTGGCACCAGTGGCAGGTGGAGTAACCGATGGACAGAAACACCGGCCGCTTGAGCCGTTTCGCTTCGGCGAACGCCTCGTCGCCCCAGGCGTGCCAGTTCACCGGATTGTGGGCGTGTTGCAAAAGATACGGGCTGTGTTCCAGGATCAGCCGGTTGGTGTACCTGGGCGCCTTGCCGATCAGGTGATGCGTGCGCGGCACGTACGCCGGCCCCTGGGCCGCCAGCGCCTCCGCCAAACGCGCGCGCAGCGGCGGATCAAAATCAGCCGCGCCCGGCAGCGTCTCCGACGGCGGCGAGGTCACGATGGAGTCGTTCATGGAGGACGCGGGCCGCGGTCGGCAACCCGCGCCCGGGACAATGCTGACGAACCCGACCAAAAGCAACCACCCGCTGTTCAGATACGCGCGCATCGTCGGGCCTCGAATCATCCTTCAACGCCGCACCTTCAGCCAGGAGCGCTCCCGGTTTTTACAAACGCAAAATGGCAAACTTGCACCTTGTCTTTACTGGAATTTTCGGCAAATCTCCGTCGCCAACGAAAGGATGCAGCATGAAAATGTCGGCGTTCGCGATGGTGGCCCTGTTCACGGGCGGGGTACTCGGAGGCTGCAGCGGCGGCAGCTCGTCGACTGGGACGCCGGCTCAGGTCTCGATCTCCCAGCTGCCCACGGTCTGGCCGCAGACTGTCTGCACCCAAAACTTCAAGTGCGCTTCCGCCGCCGACATCATGAGCCGCAAGATGAGTGACTGCATCACCTCGAACACCCAGGCGTGGCAATTCGTGGCGAGCTCGATTCAAGACGGCCAGGCGAAGGGGCGGCTCGGCTACGACGCCACGCTGATGGGCACCTGCCTTTCCGATCTCGCGGCCCAAAGCTGCGCCGACTGGGTCACCGGCCTTGATCATCCGGCCGAGTGCAACGGTGCTTTCATCGCCAAGGTGAACGTCGGCGGCGCTTGCCAGAGCGACTTCGAGTGCATCAACGGCGTCTGCGACGGCGCCGACAGCTCGACCAAGCCTCCGACTGACGGCATGTGCAAGGCGAAGGTCGGGCATGGCGCCGCATGCACGTTCGACGACACCTGCGTCGACACCGACTATTGCGACTCCACCACAAGCGTTTGCATCGCCAAGAAAGCCGGCGGTGCCGCCTGCCAGTCCGACGACGAATGTGGGAACAGCTGCAACACCGACACGAACCAGTGCAGCGGCTACGGCGGCTGCGCGATCACTTCGGTCACGCCCCGCGGGACGCTGCTGTCGCTTTTTGGATTCGGCTTCGTCGTGGTGATGGCGGCGCACCGTCGCCGTCGCCGTTGATCGCGGCGATCGCGCGCGGCATCCAGGACTGGTCGCTCTGGGCTGGTCAGTGCGCTGCTGAGAGCGCCTGGACCGGCGACGGTCCGACCAGCCTCGCTGGGGTCAATCAGAAGCAGCCGCGGCGAAGCCGACAGCCCCTGAATAGCGGCCGTCTGGACCGGAAACGCGGCACGTAGCCAGGCCCTTGGCCGCGAGGGCGGCCGCGAGCTTCGCGGCGAGCCCTCGTCGTACGCGGGCGGGCGGACGGTGCGCGCTCATGAGCGCTGGCCTCGATCTCGCGCGGCAGCATCGCCCGTCACAATGAGCCGACCGCGAGCGAAGGCAATCGCCCCCGCGACGGCGCGGTCAAGGTCCGGCGTCGAAGGGGACGAACTCGAGGCACATGTTGTCCGGCAGGCAGATGTTCGGGACGCAGTACGCGGCCGCGTTCAGGTAGTTGCAGCAGGTCGCGTTGCTGCCGCAGTATCCCGCGGCCACCGAGTCGGTGCACGGGACCTTGGAGCCGTTCTGGGCGAACTGCGCGAGCGTGCAAAAGCAAGGCACGCCGACGAGGAGCGTGCCGAGCTGCGGATCGCACGTGCACAGGAGGCCGTTCTTGCATTGCTTCCCGTTCATCGTGCAAGGCGTCCCGACGCCTTTGTCGTTCCCGGCCGCGGGAGGACACCCGGCCGGCAGATCGACCGAGATCTCGATGACCGCGTCGTGCAGGCCGCCGTCGCCCGAGCCGCCCCCCGAGCCGCAGGCGCTTGCCGCCAACAGCAGGCCGGAGAGGCCGAGGGTCCAGGCGACGCCGCGCATGGTCCTAGATTACCTCGTTCCCCGCTGGACCCCCTAGAAAGGGCGACTGACGCGCAGCGTGTACGAGCTCTTCCCCGCGAACTCCATGATGCCGAACAAGTTGGAGCTCTGCGAGAGCCCAAACCGCGCCACGAGATCGATGCGGTAATCGGAGACGTGGAGCTGGAGCGCCGGAGCGATCCAGACCGAGCGCACGTCGTTGAACTTCGTGAAGTCGAAGCCGCCGACGTGGTTGAGCTGGACGTCGGTGGACAGCTCGACGGAGGCGGCGAGCCAATCGAGCGGCGCGTAGCTGGCGGCGTAGGCGGCGTCCCAGAACGCGATCGTCGGGACGTGGATGTAGAAGCCGGAGAAGCTGCCGTCCGGGCCCAGCATCACGATGGCGCCCTGGTTCATGACCAGCGTGAAGCGGCCGAAGGCCGCGCCGAGGATGGCGGTCGGCTCGAGGTGGAAGTAATAAGGGAACGCGTACCGCTCCGTCGACCCGTCGGCGAGATGGAAGGTGAAGCCGGTCGTGTGCGTGGCCAACCGCGTGCGAAAGCCGAAGCCGCCGACGACGGCGTCAGTGAAGTGATCCGTCCAGTCGACGCCGAGCCGGAGGTCGCCGAGTGACCAAGTGGTCTGGTGAGCGTCCTCGGGCAGCGGCGGCTGGTTCATCAGCGCCGTGACGTCTACGGTGCTGGCCTGCACGAACGGAAGCTCGCCCGAGAAGGCGAAGCGGCGCCAGCGCCAGGAGCCGCCGGCCGCGAAGCGGACATTGCTGCCCTTGCCGGCGATGTACGGCAGCGCCGAGAGATCGTCGGTGCTCGCGAAGCTCCCGTCGACGTAGAGGCGCGTGGGCGAGAACGGCAGGCGAAGCGCCGGCCCATCCACCGGCGCCGGCGCGTAGGTCGCGAGGAAGGCGTCGACCTCGGCGGGAGGCCTGTCGCCTTCGGGGCTCCCGGGATCGGGCTCGGCGGCGCGCGCGCCCGCCGTCGACAGCACGGCTGCCGAGATCAAGGCGGTCATCGCGCAGGTGCCCAACCTCGTTAGGGAATCGTGCCGACGCGACGCTGTCAACCGCGTGAGCGCGAAAAACTCGCGCTTTCCCGGGGGGCGCTCAAGATCGGCCGTGATCGCCGCGATGTCGCACGTCCACGCCCACAGAACCGCGCGCGCCGCCGCCTGCGTCGCCGCGGTCGCCGCACTCGCCGGCTGCGCGGGGACGCCCGGCGACGGCCTGGCGCGCGTGCGGCGCGCCGGCGTCTTGCGCTGGGGCGCCGATGAACAGGGCGGCGAGCCGTTCGTCTTCGAAGATCCCAAACAAGGCGGCAAGCTGTCCGGCTTCGAGGTCGACATCGCCGAGGAGCTGGGACGCGCCATGGGCGTGCGCGCGGTGTTCGTGCAGAACGACTGGTCGAATCTGGTCCCGTCGCTGGAGCGCGGGACCTTCGACATCGCCCTGAACGGCCTGGAGGTCACGGCGGCGCGCGCCGGGCGGGTGCGCTTTTCGCGGCCGTATTTTCTCTTCTCCGAGCGGCTGGTGGCGCGGGTCAGCGACGGCCGCGTCAGCGATCTGCCGTCGCTGCGCGGGCGGCGGGTGGGCACGCTGGCCAACTCGCAGGCGTGGGAGATGTTGCAAGCGTCGGGCGCGCTGCCCATCCCTTACGAAGGCGTCGAGGAGCCGTTCATCGATCTCGAAAACGGGCGCACCGACGGCGTCCTGCTGGACGACATCATCGTCGACCGTTATGCCGCCGGGCACGCCGGTCTGCGCGTGGTGGGCGACGTGGCCCAGGGCCGATACGCCATCGCCGTGCGCCGGGACGCGCCCGAGCTACAGGCGGCGCTGGACGCCGCGCTGGCCCAGCTGATCGCCAGCGGTCGGTTGCGGGCGATCCTGCGCGCGTACGGCCTGGACAGCGCGCGCCAGGATGGACTTTCGACGGCGACGGCGACAGTGAACGCAAGGGCAGCCAGCGACGGCGCGGGCGCGCCGCGATCGATTGACGTTCACCAGTTGCTGCTTTTCCTGCAAGGCGCGCTGGTGACGCTACTGATCTCCTGCGCGGCGATGACGCTGGCGATCACGCTGGGCGTGGCGCTGGCGACGGTGCGCACGCTGGTTCCGCGCGCGGCCTGGCTGGTGACCGCGTACATCGAGATCTTTCGCGGCACGCCGGTGCTGCTGCAGCTTTACGTTCTTTATTACGGTCTGGCCGACGTGTTGTCGCTGGACGCCTGGACCGCCGCCATTGTTGGCCTGGGGCTGAATTACGCCGCCTACGAGGCGGAGATCTATCGCGCCGGCGTGGCGTCGGTTCCGCGCGGTCAGATCGAGGCGGCGCAGTCACTGGGCATGAGCGGCCGCATGGCCTTCCGCCGCGTGGTGATGCCGCAAGCGCTGCGAGTGGCCCTGCCCGGCATGACCAACGACTTTATCGCCATGCTGAAGGACAGCTCGCTGGTCTCGGTGATCACCGTCGTCGAGCTGACCAAGCGCATGACCATCACCGCCGTCGACGTGCGCGGCTGGCTTCTGCCCGGGCTCCTGTGCGCGGCGCTGTACTTCACGATGAGCTATCCGCTGTCGCGCGTGGCGAGGCGGTTGGAACGCCACCTCACGCGATAGTCGGTCGAGCGACGTGGCGGGCGGATGTTTGTGGCCTGCGGCCGGGTACGCGTGGGCTGGGTGAGCCGCGGTATATTGCAGCGACATGCGCCCGAGAGACACGACGCCCGAGAGCCACGAGGCCCAGTTGCAGGCCTACCGCCGTCTCGGCGCCGCGGGGCGGGTGCGCTTGGCCGCGAGATTGTCGTCCGACACGCGGGAACTGACCCGGGCCGGGATCCGTTCACGTCATCGCGACTACACTGAAGATGAGGTCGAACTGGCACTTCGCCGCGTCCTGCTGGGCGACGACCTTTTTCGCCGCGCCTGGCCGGCACACCCGCTACTCGCACCATGAGCGACGAAAGCGCCGGCGCCTTCCTGAGCCGCCTCACTACCAAGCTGGCCGTGGCGGGTGTGCCCAATATGGTGGTCGGTTCGTTCGCAAGCTCCTTCCACGGCGTTCCCCGCAGCAGCCAGGATCTGGATCTGGTCATCGATCCGCAGCCGGATTCGCTTCGCCGATTTCTCGCCGATTTGCCGCCCGCGGACTATTACGCTGATGCGGACGCTGCTCTCGATGCGCTCCGCCGCCGCGGACAGTTCAACGTCATCGACATGGCGACCGCATGGAAGGCCGACCTGATCGTCCGAAAGGCCAGGCCGTTTTCTGTGGAGGAGATGCGCCGCCGCATCGAGGGCGAGCTGCTGGGCGCGCGCGTCTTCGTCGCATCTCCCGAGGACACCCTCATCTCAAAACTCGAATGGGCGAAGCTGGGAGGGGGTAGCCAGCTTCAGTTGCGCGACGTCTCCGGGATCCTGCAGCTCCGCGGAGACGAACTCGACTTCGCTTACATCGAACGCTGGGTGGGCGAGCTTGGCCTCGGCGAGATCTGGCGACACGCGCGCGGCGACGGTTCTCGCTGAGAGCCACGACCGCACTCCCCCAAAATCACCCCACCGCGACCGCCTGGATGTTGCAGCGAAGCACGCGATCCAGGACCTCGTCCTGGGCGCTGCGCGGCGGGCTGCCTACCTCGGGATCGGGGTGGCGACGATGGTCTTCGCCGGCGGCGTCCATCAGGTAGGCGCGCGAGTTGTCGTGCAACGCGGGCTCGACCACCTCGTGGCGGATCTGCTCGCGCAGTTTCTCCGACAGCACGGGGAACATCACCTCGACGCGGCGGTAAAGGTTGCGCGGCATCCAGTCGGCCGACGACAGGAAGACCTCCTCCTCGCCGGCGGCGCCAAAAACAAAAACCCGCTCGTGTTCGAGAAAGCGTCCGACCACTGAAATGACCCGGATGTTCTCGGACACGCCGGCGATCCCGGGGCGCAAGCAACAGACGCCGCGAATGCAGAGATCAATCGGCACGCCAGCCATCGACGCCCGGTAAAGCGACTGGATCACCCGCATGTCCACCAGCGCGTTCATCTTGGCGAAGATGCGCGCCGGCTTGCCGGCCTTGGCGCGCTCGGCCTGTTCGTCGATCTTGGCGCTGATGGCGTCGGCCAGCGCGGCTGGCGCCACCGACAACTTGCGGTGCAGGCCCTTCTTGGAAAAACCGGACAGGCCGTTGAAGAACTCCGACACGTCCTCGCCGATGTCCCAGTTGGCGGTGAAAAGGCCGATGTCGGTGTAGATGCGGGCGGTCGATTCGTTGTAGTTGCCGGTCGACAGATGCACGTAGCGCCGCAAGCCGTCCTTTTCGCGGCGAACAATCAACGCCACCTTGGCGTGCGTCTTCGATCCGGCGTGGCCGAAAAATACATGCGCGCCGGCGCGTTCCAGGGCGCGCGCCCAGGCGATGTTGTTCTCCTCGTCAAAGCGAGCCTTGAGCTCGATCGACACGGCGACCTGCTTGCCGTTCTCGGCGGCGCGAATCAAGAGCCGCACCACCTCGGCGTTTGAGCCGGCCCGGTAAAGGGTCATCTTGATCCCCATGACGTCGCGATCCTCCGCCGACCGCCGCAGCAGGTCCAACACCGGGGCGAAGGAATCGTACGGGTGGTGCAGCAGCAGGTCGCCGGCGCGAATGACCGCGAACGGATCGGCGTTGTCCGCCAGCTCGGCCGGCACGCGCGAGGTGAACGGCGGATCGTGCAGATCGGGACGCGGCAAGAACGCCATCGTCATCAGCGCGCTCAGGCCCAGCGGGCCCGCCGATTCGTAGACGTCTTCCTCGTCGATCTCCAGCTTCTCGACCAGCAAGCGGCGGATGCGCGCCGGAATGCCGACGTCGACCTCCAAGCGCACGCAGGCGCCGAAGCGCCGCCGCCGCACCTCGCGATCGACGATCGACAGCAGATCGTGCGCCTCGTCCTCTAGGATGGCGATGTCCATATCGCGGGTGACGCGAAACGGATAGCAGCTCAGGACTTCCATGCCGGGGAACAGATCGTCCAGGCTGGCCGCGATCAACTGTTCCAGCGGCAGGACGTCGTGCGTGCCGACCTCGGCGGCCACCTTGCCGGCACCTGCCGCCGAACGCAGCTCGGACAGCACCACAAAACGAGGCAAACTCTCTGGCACCTTGACCCGGGCGAACCGTCGCTCTTTGGTAGCCGGATCGCGCGCCTCGATGGCCAGCGACAAGGACAGGTTCGACAGAAACGGAAACGGGTGGCCGGGATCCACGGCCAGCGGCGTGATGATCGGAAACACCGACCGCCTGAAGTAACGACGGGCCAGCGTCTGCGTCTCGGCATCCAAGGTCTTCCAGTCGCGGATGTGGATCCCGCGCGCCGCCAGGGCCGGCAACAGATCGTCGGCCAGCAACTTGGTCGCCGTTTGCAGCTGCTTGCGAACAGTCTGCCCGATGCGCTTGAGCTGATCTTGCGGTGACAGCCCGTCGGGGCTGGTCTCGATCAACGCCGCCTCCAGCTGATCGTGCAAGCCGGAGACGCGGATCATGAAGAACTCGTCCAGGTTCGAGGCGTGGATGGCCAAGAACTTCAGGCGTTCCAGCATCGGCCAGCGCGGGTCCAGGGCTTCGGCCAGGACGCGGTCGTTGAACGCCAGCCAGGCCATCTCGCGGTTCAGGTACAGCGACGGGTGATCCAGCGGCACCGATTCAACGACGGGCGGCGCGCTGATGACGCCGTTGCCGCCCGCGGAAAAGTCCCCTGCCTTCAAAACGGCTTCCATCGAGACGCCCCCAGGGCGCCGACGGTACCCTGCACCGCAGGGGCGCTCTGTATCAACTGTGTGACAAATTCGCCGCCACCTGAGCGGCCTGCGCCTGCTCCACCTTGCGCATCACCGCGCGGTGGATCGGATACATCATCGCAATCATAACCAGCATCGCCACCGTCACAACCCAGCCGAGAACGTCATACCGCTGCAGTTCACCCGACGGGGTCTGCACCACGATGAGTCCCGCCACCCAGGCGGCCACCCCACCCGAAAATTGCTGCAACGCCGAGCTGACCGACATGAACGCCCCGCGATCCGGCGGATCCGGCACGGCGGTGGTCAGCGCCGACGCCGACACCATCCGCGCCATCACCGCCACGAACAGCAGAATGTTGAACAGCATGACCAGCCCGATCGGGGTCCGGCCCAGGTTGCAGTAGATGGTCACCATGATCATCGCCAGCACGGTGCCCAGGCAGAACACCTGATACTTGCCCAGCCGATCGCTGAGCCGCCCCATCAGCGGACCAGCGATCATCGAAGCAACGCCGGTGACCATGTAGATGAGGTGCAGCTTGGTCAGCGGAATACCCAGATTATTGACGGTGAACGCGCTGCCGAACGGCATCAGCATGAAACCGCCGGTGGCCAGCAGCGTGGTGGCGGCGAACGTCTGCAGATAGCGTGGCGTGCTGAGGGTGCGGATGAGGTGACGAATGGGATCGCGCCCCGCCGGCAACAACAGGTGAGCATTGATCGGCTTCAGCTTGACGGCGATGAGCACGCCCACCACCGCGGCCAGGCTGGCAATCATCAAGAATGGCGCGTGCCAGCCCAGGTGCGTGGACAGATAGACGCCCAGCGGGATGCCCATGACCTGGCTGGCGGCGAAGGCGCTTTGCACGGTGCCCATCACGCGCCCGCGCACTTCGAGGGGAAACAGATCGGCGATGATGGCGAAGCTGATCGACCCGATCACGCCGCCGAACACGCCGGTGACGATGCGCGCGCCCAGCAAGAACTGATAGCTGGTGGCCATTCCGCACAGGAACGTGCCCAGCACGAAGCCCGTATAAAAAAACAGCAGCATCCGCTTGCGATCGAACCGGTCGGCGACGCCCGCGGCCAGCAGGCCAGCGATGCCGGCGCTGAAGGCATACGCCGAAACCACCGCCCCGAACTGGCGTGTGCTGATGCCCATGGTCTGCATCAAAATTGCGCCCAGCGGCGCCAGGATCATGAAGTCGAGGACGATGGTGAACTGCAGGAAGGCCAGGATGGCGATGACCACCTTCTGGTACGGCGAGAAGACCGACGGGGAAGGCGGCGCGGACGCGGACGAATGAGGCGTCATGGCGGCGCCTTAGATAGCAAATTTCCCGACGGTGTCAGGCGTTTTCTGTAGCCGGGTCGGGGTTGCTCCCGGCGGGCGACATGGGCCACTGTCGTGGCAAGTGGTCCGGCGCGGCGCGAAACCGCGGCGATGACGGCGGCGGCGGCGCCCAATCCGGACTTTTCACCTTAATCGACGAGTGGTTGCCACCGATAGACCCTGGGTTCCTCATGGCCACATCGACCGAGACGTCCAACCCGCGGGACGGCGAGAACGCTCTGCCGCGCGGGGCGATCATCGGACGCTACGTCGCGCTGGAGATGGTCGGACGCGGCGGCATGGGCGAGGTTTACGCGGCGTACGATCCGGAACTGGATCGAAAGATCGCCATCAAGCTTCTTCGCACGCGGTCTAGCGACGGCGTGTCGATCGGCAACGATTCGCGCACGCGCCTGATGCGTGAGGCGAAGGCCATCGCCAAGCTATCGCACCCGAACGTGATCGTCGTCTACGACGTGGGCACCTTCGAAGATCGGGTGTTCATCGCCATGGAGTTCGTCGACGGCCACACCTTCAACTACTGGATTCACGCCGAGCCGCGCCACTGGTCAGACACGCTGAAGATTTTCGTCGCCGCTGGACGCGGGCTGGCCGCCGCCCACGAAAAGCAGCTGGTTCACCGCGATTTCAAGCCCGACAACGTGATGGTGCGTTCGGACGGGCAGGTGCGGGTGATGGACTTTGGCCTGGCCCGGCTGGCCGATCGCGAGAAGACGCCGTGGATCGCGGCGGTCCCAGCCGCGCTGGAGGCGGCCAAGGCGACCCGCGTCGCCCCCAACACCGGCGACCTGGATTCGACGCGCATCCTGACCGCGTCGTCCGAAGGTGATCGCCAGTTGCCAGCCGGCGTGACCTCGTCGTCGGCGCCGCTGGACATGAATTTGACCCGCACCGGTTCAATGCTGGGCACGCCGGCGTACATGGCCCCCGAACAATTTTTGGGCCGCGCCACCGACGCGCGCACCGACCAGTTCAGCTTCTGCGTGGCGCTGTACGAATCGCTGTACGGCAAGCGGCCCTTCGCCGGCGAGACACTGTTCGCCCTGACCGCCAACGTGGTGCAAGGTCGGGTCAGCCCACCGCCGGAGAAGTCGGCGGTGCCGGCCTGGGTGCGCGTGGTCTTGATGCGTGGACTGTCGGTGGCCCCGGAGGATCGCTGGCCGTCAATGGACGTCTTGCTGGGCGAGCTGGAGAAGAACCACGTGGTGGCCGGCCGCCGCAAGTTCGAAGCGGGCGCCGCTACCAAGCTGGCCGGTATCTGGGAGGCGCCGATCCGTGGCCATTCGATCGAGACCACCACCAAGGCCGAGATGCGCAGCGCCTTCATGAGCACCGGCAAGCTGTACGCCGGCACCTCCTTCGAAAATGTCAGCCGCATCCTGGACCAGTACGCCGAGGATTGGACCAAGATGTACGCCGACGCCTGCGAGGCCACGCACGTGCGCCACGAGCAATCGGCCGAGGTGCTGGATCTGCGGATCGCGTTTCTGCAGGACGCCCTGGGCAGCTTGCAGGCGCTTTGCCGCCTGTTTTGTCAGGCCAACGGCGACGTGGTCGAAAACGCCGTCAACGCCGCCAATGGTTTGCCGCGCATCGAACGCGCCGCCGACATCGAAGTGCTGCGCGCGGTGGTCAAGCCGCCCAGCGATCCGGCGGTGCGCGAGGTGGTGGATCGCCTGCGCGGGCGGCTGGGCGAGATCCGCGCGCTGTTTCTGGTCGGACGCATCAACGACGCCGCCAAGGCCATCAACGATCTCGAGCAACAAGTCCGGCCGGTGAAGTATCCGCCGCTTTTGGCCGAGACCTTGTTGCTGGCGGCGACCATTCACTTTGAACGACGCGACACCGACCTGGCGGCGCGCGCGTACGAAGACGCCGTGTGGGCCGCCGAACTGTCCCGCCACGACGCCGTCACCGCAGAGGCCGCCACGCAGCTGGTCTGCGTGTGCAGCGACGTGTTGCGCCTGGAGGTGGCGGAGATCTGGGCGCGCCACGCCGAGACCACCATCAAGCGGATGGGCGGCCACGATCAACTCTGGAGCTGGCTGCTCAACAACCGGGCGATGATGCGGCAGAAGCAGGGGCGGATTGATCAAGCGCTGGTCGACATCAGCCTGGCGGTGACGGCCAAAGAGAAGGCCACCGGGCCGGACAGTTCGGACACGGCGCTGTCTCTGGGCAATATGGCCTATTACTTGTCAGAAAGCGGCGACGTCAAAAGCGCACTGACGTACGCCGAACGCGCGGTGCGCATCCTTGAAACGCGCGAAGGCGCCGATCACCCGCGCACCGCCATCAACGTTTCAAACTACAGCGAGTACCTGAGCACGGCCGGCCGATTCGAAGAGGCGCGCATCACCGCCAAGCGCGCGCTGGCCATCTTCGAACGCGAGACCGAACCGGAAGGCATGTTCGTCACCGGCGCGCTGATGGCCCTGGCCACCGCGCTGCTGGGCGAAGGCGAAGTCGCGCAGGCCCGCCCGCTGATCGAACGGGCGCTGCGCACCCGCGAAGCCAACGACAAGGATCCGGCCCGCCTGGGCGAGGTCCACTTCGCCATGGCCCGGGTTCTGGCGGCGGAGAAAGTCGAGCCCGGCCGCGCCCGCCATCTGGCCCGGCAGGCCCGCGCCGAATACACCCGGGCCGCCCCCAGCGCCGTCACCGAACGAAGCCTGGCCGAACTCGCCGCGTTTCTGGCCAGCGAGCCTTAGTTGGGCGGCAGCGCCAGACCTTTGAAGATTACGTTGGCAGCAGGCGAGACCAATGTGGTCACGGTTGGCGTTCCGGTTCCCGTGTCGACGAACTTTACGATCGAATTCGGTAAGGCGTTGCCGCTTGCGTCGGCGTCGGCTGTGCTGGCGAGCAGCACGACATTGCCGGCGCTGGCATAGGCGGCCAGCCCGCGAGCGCCGAAAGTGGTGCCGGTGTTGAACGTCGCCGCTAGAGTCCAGGTACTGGTGTTGCTGGAGTAGGTCCACTTCAGCACACCGCCGTCAGGTGCAGCACGATCATCTGCCAAATAGATGGTGTTCGCATCGGTAAATACGAAGGCGAACGGACTGAGCACCTTTCCGCCCGGAAACCCTGGCAGCAGATTGGCCAGTTGCATCGGCGTGGTCGGCGGCGGGCTGTTGCCGACGGAAAACACCCCCGAGTAGTCCGTGACGCTGGAGGTGCAGTAAAGAATGGATGCACTCAAGTCGCAAAGACGCGCCTGCGTGGGCGTTCCAGAAGGAACGCCGCTGCCGATGACTTGAATACCTGAGTTGGTCCCAAACTTCGCGTACCAAACACCGGCGCCAGTCTTGGCGCTGGCGTTGCCAGAAGCCCACAGATCGGAACCATTGGTCGACACCACGCCGCGGAAATTGTCGCCCGCGAACGCAGCGCTGGCCAACGTGTATGTCTCGACGGTGCCGGCGGCATTGATGCGAGCAACAACCCGTGGAGCCGCCTTAGAAACGACCGTCCCGGCATCGGTAGCGTTCGTCGGACCATACCCGCCCACCATCAAGTAATGACCGTCGGTGGACAGCGACAGGCCTCCCTCGGACGTCGAGCTGCTGGAGAGCATGACCGGCTGGTTGGTTCCGGGATTGGCCATGGTGGGCAAGGCCACCGGCGTGCCGACGATGCTGCCGTCGACAGTAGAGCGCGTCTCGACGATGACGGGCGCGGCCGCCTTGGCCGCGACACCGGTGACGTCCAGACGCAACACCGCGAACGTCTGCGGCGGTGGCGGCGGCGGGGCCACGCACATCCCCGCGCCGTTGCAGTGGGTGCCGCCGTTCGTAGAGCAAGCAGTCGTGGTGGGCGCGGGCGTCGACGTGCCGGCGCCGTTGCTGCAGCCCTCGACGGTGCAGACATTGCCGTCATCGACCGGCGTGTCCGAATCGAAATTCACATTGATGACGCTGCCGTTGCCGTCGCACTGTTTCTGCTTGCAGTCGTTCGGCGTCTGGCCGGCGACCACTGTGCCCTGGGCGGCGGCGGAGCTGCCGCAAGCGTTGTTGCTGCACGAGTAAATCAAGCAGGGGTTGGTGCCACAGTCGGAGGGCACCGCGCAACCTGCGCACTGGCCGGCGCCGTCGCAGTGCTGGTTGGTGCCGCAGGCGGTGGTGGTCGGCTCGGCGGGATTCGACGGGGTTCCGTTGGTGCAGACGTCGGTGGTGCACAGGTTGCCGTCGTCGGGCAGGTTGGTGTCGTCGTTGACCTGCATGATGTTGCCTTGGCCATCGCACTCGGCTTTCTTGCAGTTGTGGGCAGGCTGCGGGGTCAGCACGGTGCCGGAGGCGGCGAAATTGACGCTGCACACGCCCTGCGCCGAGCAACTGTACGTGCGGCAATCATTGCTGGCGCCGCAGTCGCTGGCCACGTTGCACTGGGCACAACGTCCTGCGCCGTCGCACTGTCGTCCATTGCCGCAAGTCGTTCCGGACGCGACGGGCGGGTTGGAGGGCGTGCCGGCCGAGCAAACGTCGTTGGTGCAGGCGTTGCCGTCAACCGGCTTGTCGTTGTTGTCGTTGACAGTGGTGGTGTTTCCTTGGCCGTCACACTGGACCACCATGCAATCGCCGGCGGTCTGCGAGGCGATGGCGGTGCCTGCGGCGACGCGGTTGAACCCGCAGACGTTCTGCACGCAGGTGCGCGTCTGGCAAGCGGTGTCGTTTCCCGGACAGTCGGCGGGAACGTTGCAGCCGACGCACTGGCCGTTGGCGTTGCACTTGTTGGCGCCGCCGCAGGCTTGCCCGACCGGCGCCGAGGTGTGCGATGGCTCGCCGGCGGTGCAGACGTCGACGGTGCAGGCATTCCCGTCTTGCGGGAGATCAAAATTGTCGGCCACGGCCACCACCTGGGCCTGGGCATCACACTGGCGAACCTTGCAATCGCCGGCGATCTGCAGCGGCACCGGCAGGCCCGGGGCCAAAGTGGCGACGCCGCAGGTGCCCTGCACGCAGGTCCGTTTCGAACATTCGGTGTCGATGCCGGGACAGTCGCTGGCCACGGTGCAACCCGACGGGGACGCATTGTCGACCGCCCCGTCGCCGCCGCCGTCGGGGTGACTGTCAACGCCCAGATCGTTGCCGGCCACGTCGACGACCACATCGATCGGCGGAGCGTCGGCGCTGCCGGTGTCTTTTATCGATCCGTCGGTGCCACCGACGTCGATGGCGCCGGTGTCTTTGGCGCCGGTGTCTTTGGGCGCGTCGCCGGTGGCGGTTTCCTTGCCGGCGTCGGTGCCGCCGCGCTGGTTGCCTTGATCAGTCGATGATCCACTTCCGCAGCCCGCCACACCCAGCAACGAAGCCAGAGAAAGAACCACGACCTTCGTTGCGCCCGACCAACGCGAAAGTGGACCCATAAGACACCTCAAAGATACGGCGCCCCAGATGACGCTCGGAGGGCGATGGTAACATGTCTTGCAGATTTCGGCAGCGCCGCTTAGGATGACGTTCATGCACCGCCAGACCCCCAAATTCCGCATCGCGCGCGCCGGCGTTTTCGCCCGCGGCGTCGCGATCAAGCCGGCCGGGGTCGCCGTGGCGGTTGTCATCGGGAGGTTCGAACTGAACTAGCGTTCTCCCAGGTTTCGACAACAAGCCGCGGGCCCCGCCAAGGGACCTGCGGCTTTTTTTTTGCCTTTGTTCGTCTTTGTTTTGACTGCCACGCCCGGAAAGACCCGCCATGCCACACCTCGAATGGAAAGATCATCCCCTCAAAGAGCTGCTGCGAATCGCCTGGCCGATCACGGTGTCGATGCTGTCGTACAGCGCGATGACGTTGGTGGACACCATCCTCATCGGTCACGTCGGACGCGCCCAGCTGGCCGGCGTTGGTCTGGGCGGCATCGTCGGCTTCGGCCTGCTGTGTTTTTCCATCGGGCTCCTGCGCGGGGCGAACACCTTGGTGTCGCAGGCGGTGGGTGCCGGCCGCCGCGCCGCCGTGCCTGCCTATCAAGGCGCGGCCATCGTCATTGCCCTTGGCCTGGGCCTGTTCACGGCGATCGCCGCCCAGGGCGCCGCCGAGCTTTTGCGCCACCTGGCGGCCACGCCAGCCGCCGGCGACGCCGCGCGAACTTACCTTCGCCTGCGCGGGCTGGGCGCGCCGGCTGGATTGCTGTTCATTGCCCTGCGCGAGGTTCGCTACGGCCAGGGCGATTCGCGCGCGCCGATGCGCGCGTCGCTGCTGGCCAACCTGATCAACATTGGCCTGGCGTATGTGTTCGTCTTTGTCTTTCACCGGGGCGTGGCCGGCGCCGCCGTCGCATCGGTGATCGCCAGCGCCGCCGAAGCGGCATTTCTGGCCTTGCCGATGCGGCGAGCCGAGCTGGGATTGACTGCATGGACCCGGCGGCACCTGCGCGCGCTGTTCCGCCTGGGCGTGCCGCTGGGCGTGCAGTTCACGCTGGAGGTGGGATCGTTCCTGCTGCTGTCGCTGATGATCTCGCTGCTTTCAGAGGTGGAGATGGCCGGCCACCAGATCGCCATCCAGATCATTCACCTGTCGTTCCTGCCCGCCTTCGCGGTGGCGGAAGCGGCGGCGGTGCTGGTGGGCCAGGCGGTCGGCGCGGATCGCGATGATCTGGTCACGCGCGTGGCCCGCCTGGCGCTGGCGGCGGCAGGCGCGTACGCGCTGGGCTGGACGCTGGCCTTCGCCTTCGGCGCGCCGGCCATCGTGGTCGGTTTCACCAAGGACGCGGCGGTGCTGGCCACCGCGGTGGGATTGCTGCACGTGGCGGCCGTCTTTCAAATCATGGACGCCGCCAACGTCGTCGCCCGCGGCGCCTTGCGCGGGGCGGGCGACGTGCGCTTTGCCGCCGTGGTGGGCGTGGTGACGTCGTGGTTGTTCACGCCGCCGCTGACCTGGCTTTTGGGATATCGGTTCGCCATGGGCGCCCGCGGCGGCTGGTGGGGGCTGACGCTGGAGATCGCTGGGTCGGCGGCGATCGTGTGGTGGCGGCTTTTGCGGCGCGGATGGAGCGAATCGGCGGCGGCCTCGCGTCTGCGCCTGCAGATCGCGGCGGCCAACGACAACGACGGTTCGTCGACGGCGCGAGCGGTCGCCTAAAAACCAGCCTAGAACGGAGCGTAAAGGCGCGACACGGTTTCGATCAGCCGGTCAACGTTGGGCGGCTTGCGGACCACCGCTGTCACGTCGGTCAACGTCACCGGTGCGGCCGACACCACCACCACCGGCAGATCGACGAAGCGCGCGTCCTTTCGAATGGCGGCCAGCAACTCGGCGCCGCTGATGCCGGGCAACATCATGTCCAGCAGCAACACGCTGGGATTGGAGACGTCCAGCAGCTCCAGCGCCTCTTCACCGCTGGCCGCCGCCACCACCGGAAACCCGCGCGCCACCAGCAGCGTCTGCAGACCTTCGCGGATCGATCGGTGATCCTCGACGATCAGAACCGGGCGGCGATCAGGGTCCATGCGAACGCTTAGTGTCCGCCACCAACGCGTGTCGCGTCAATCGGGGCCGTCGCTGGGTTTCAGACCTTGCGACCGGGTAATGACACCCAAAACGTCGATCCCTGCCCCACCGTCGAGGAAACGGAGATTCTGCCGCCCATGGCCGTCACCAGCTCGCGCACCACGAACAGGCCAAGACCGAGGCCCCGGCCGCGACGGCCGGCGTCGCCGCGGTGAAATTTCTCGAAGATGTTGTCCAGCTCGGCGGTGGCGATGCCGCAGCCTTGATCGCTGATCGACAGCAGCGCCACGCGCGCGTCCTGCGGATCGCCTTGCAGCGCGATGGTCACCGGTTTGCCATCGCCGTATTTCAAAGCGTTGGTCAGCAGGTTCATGACGATCTGCTCGACCCGGACGGGATCCCAGCAGCCGTTCATCGGTTCGTGCAGCCGCAGGGCCACAGCCCCCGACGACGACGACAGAGCGCCGCTGGCTTCCAGATCGGACACCGCCGCGCGGATGATCGCCGACAGATCGATGGCTCGGGCGTCCAGCACCAGCTGGCCGCGATCCAGACCGGACACGCGAAAGACCGTGTCGACCAGCGCCGCCATCCGCGCCACCTGCCGGTTCATCGACAAAACGCTGGGCACCGAGCGATCGCCGCCGGGCGGTCGAGAGGCAACGTCATGTTCCAGCACGCGCACCTGCAACTGCAGCGCGGACAGCGGGGTCAGCAATTCGTGGGACGCCACCGCCAGGAACTCATCGCGCGCCGCCACCGCCTGCAGCGCCTTGGCCTCCGCGCGGCGCTGTTCTTCCAAGGTCGCGCGCAGCTCGGCGGTTCGGTCCAAGACCCGCTGTTCCAGCTGATCGCGCGCTTCCGCCAGTCGCTGCACCAACCGTTCGTTGCGCAGGCGCAGGCGCGTGCCGTGCGCGAACGAACGACCGCTGTTGCGCGCGAGAATGGCCATGGCGACGCCATACAACGTCAGCATGAGCGCCATCGCCAGGTTCACGCGCCCGTCACCCAGCGCCAGCGTGGCGATCATCGGCGCCAGCGCCGGAATGACGAAGGCGCGAAACGATCGCTGATCGCTGCTGGCGGTGGCCGTCGCCCCCGCCACCATGCCGCCCAGGACAAAGCTCATCAGCGCGTGCACCGCCACGTGCCCCGGCGCTGGAAAAAGCAGCGGAAGCGCCCCCCAGGCCACGCCGTTCATCCCGATGGCCACCGCGTACCGCCGGCCCCACCGCGGCGCCTCCGCCGGCGACGGGTTGGCCTTGAAATAAGCGTTCGTCAGGACGAACCGCCCCAGCGCCAGCGCGCAGATCGCCGTCAACCACCCGCAACGCGCCGGCGTCGAAGCATCCGGCCGCAACGCCGCCACCAGGACGATCGCGTTCACCACGCCCACCAGATAGGGAAGGACGCCTTTGTCGAACAGCGCCCGGATCTTTTCGGCGACGATCAACGGCTCGAAAGGAGCGTCGTCGTCCTCGCCCGGGTGCCGCCTTGTTCCCTCCAGCCCCGAAGCCCGCGCCTCGGCCTTCGACATCACGGGCGATCATTAGACGAACGAACGGGAAACCGCAATCCGCACTGTGAATTTCCCGGTGATTTTGCGTGGATGAGCGGCCACGAAACTTCCGCGGCGCCTTGCCGAATAGGTAGCATCCGGCGGATTTCACCGGAGCAGGTGACCATGCTGCCCACTGACCGCACACCGATCACGATCGAAGGCGCGCCCGTTCCGTTGCTGTTGCGCCGGATGTCGGGAGGCGAGGAGCTCGGACGCCTTTTTCACTATGATCTGGAACTGTTCAGCGAGCTTCCGGACGTGCCGTCGTCGCAGTTGCTGGGCAAGCCGCTGACGGTGTGCCTTTCGAAGGCGGGCGGCGTGCGGTTTTTCAACGGCATCGTCACGCACCTTCGTCGGCTCGGGCGGGTGGACAAGTACACCGTCTTGCAGGCCACTTTGTCGCCGCGCCTGTGGCTGCTGCAGAAAACCATGGACTGTCGCGTGTACCAGGACATGACCGTGCCTAACGTCGTGCAGTCGGTCTTTCGCGAACACAGCATCACCTTCGAAAGCAAGCTGCTGGATGATTCATACCCGACCTGGGACTACCTGACCCAGTATCGGGAATCGGACTTTGCCTTTGTCAGCCGTTTGATGGAGCGCGAAGGAATCTACTACTACTTCACGCACACCCAGGGCCAACACAAGCTGGTGCTGGCCGACAGCATCAGCAGCCATAAGGCCGTCGCTGGCTACGAGACACTTCCGGTACGGCCGCCTGGCAGCGCCCAATTTCAGCGCGACCACCTCACCGAGTGGCACCACGCCCACGAGACCGCCAGCACCGCTGTCACACTGGAGGCGCACGACTTCCGCTTGCGCCAGGGCGCCGACATCAAAGGGACGAAGGCGCAGACGGCCAGCGAAAAAGAAGACCTGTTGGAGATCTACGACTATGCCGGCCACCACGCCGGCGCGCAGGACGACGAGACCGGCGACGCCAAGAACACGCGGCAAGCCGGCGAGCACTACGCCCAGGTGGCGCTGCAGGGACAGCAGGCTGAAGCAGAACGCATCGAAGGCGACGGTAACGCCCGCGGCCTGGAAGCCGGCGCGCTGTTTCAGATCGAAGACCTGACCACGTTGACCGATCAACTGCTGCTGGTGCGCACGCAACTGGCGCTATCCAACCCGGCCCTGGAAAGCGGCGGCGGCGGCGCCGGCGCTGGCAATGAAGAGATCTGCCACGTGTCGTTCACCGCCATCGCCGGCAAGCGGCCTTTCCGTTCGCAGCCGCTGGCCGCCCCGCCGTTCGCCGGCGGCCCGGAGACCGCCACCGTGGTCGGCCCCGACGACGAAGAGATCTGGACCGACAAATACGGCCGCGTGCGGGTCCAGTTTCACTGGGATCGCGAGGGCGAATTCGACGAAGACAGCACCTGTTGGGTGCGCGTCGGGCAAATGTGGGCCGGCGCCAACTGGGGCTCGCTGTACATCCC
>DASXQB010000277.1:0-5167 GCA_036493295.1 Polyangia bacterium
ATCGACGGCGTGTTGATGGACTGGCCGGGACTGTCGGGCGCCTTTGATCTGCCGCAGAACAAGGCCAACGCCGACGCCGTCATCAATCGAACCGCCGCCTTCGGCCTGGACTTCGGCATCGTCTACGAAGATCAAAACGCCGGGTCGGTGGACGCGGCGAAGGCCGACATGGCTTACGTGCGCGACAATTTTCTTCCCAAGCCCAACTTCATGAAGGTGGGCGGTGCGCCGGCGGTGCTGGTGTTCGGACCGCAGAAGTTCGTCAACCCCACCGACTGGACCACGATCCTCTCGACTTTTCCGCAGAAGCCGAAGTTTTTCGCCCTTTGGTACAACAATGACGCTGGTAGCAACGCCGACGGAAAGTTCGCCTGGCTGGCCCAAAATGGCCTCAAGGGAGTCTCGGATTTCGATGACGGCCTGGACGGGGTGAACCACGGATTGATGATTCCCGTTCTTTATCCCGGGTTTAATCCTTACTACGCGCAAGGCGGGTGGCCGGGGCCGACGTACAAGATTTCTTACACGTTGAAGACGGATAACACCGAAGGCGGCGACACACTGACGTCAACGTTCGAACTGGGCAAGTACGTGGGCGATCCCTTGCAGATCGCCACCTGGAACGACTACGGCGAAGGCACGATGATCGAACCGACCAATCAATTTCAGTATCAGTTCCTCACCACGCTGCAAAAAAGCGTGGGCGCGGTCTATACCGATGCCGAGCTGAAGATCGTCAAGATGCTGTTTGATCAGCGCAAGCAGTTCGGCGCGTCGAAGCAGGCGGACCTGGACAAGGCCTCCGCGGCGCTGGCCAGCCTGGACGTCGCCACCGCGTGCGGCGTGCTTGGCTGCACGGTGCCGGTGCATGCGGGCTCAGGCGGCGCGTCCGGGTCAGGCGGCGCGTCCGGTTCGGGCGGCGCGTCCGGCGGCGGCGGAACAAAGGCTGGCACTGGCGGGCGCAGCGGATCGGGCGGTGCCGGCGTCGATGCGTCGATGCCGGCGACCGGGGGCGGTAGTGGCAGCGACGCCGGCGCGCCCGGCGCGACGGGCAACAGTTCACACGCGGGTGGGTGTGCGGTGACGGGATTGGCGGAGGTGGATCCATCGGCGTGGAAGTGGATGCAGGCTGCGGGCGGCGTCGCCTGCGTCCTGGCCGCGCGCCGGCGGCGCGCGCGGCGGAGGTGAAAGTGGGCGGCTCCGCTTCGCGCAGCCCTTCGCCCGGAGGACGGCGGTGGAATGCCATGCTCGGCCTGGCATTGCTTGGGGTGGGCGCCTGCGCGCCTAAGACAAGCGGCGGGGGCGTGAACAATCCCCCGCCGGCAAGCGACGGCGGCAGCGGCGGTCAAGGTGGCTCCAGCCAACCAACCAGCGGCGCCGGCGGCAGCCGCGTCGGCACGGGAGGCGATAACAAACCGGGCCCTGACGCATCGGGCGCCGGCGGCGCGCTCGGCAGCGGCGCCGGCAGCGCCGGTGCCGGTGGCAACACGGTCGGGACCACCGATCCCGTCGGGCAGCCGACGTTGCCGTCAGGCCGCGGCGCCATCATGCCCTTCACCGAATACGAGGCAGAGGCGGCAACGCTGATGGGCGCCACCGTCCTTGGTCCCACCCGCACCGTCAACAGCATCAACGACACCGCCGCCGAAGCGTCCGGACGCAAGGCCGTGCGTCTGGCCGCCACCGGCAATTACCTCGAATTCAAGAACCTGAACCCCAGCAATTCAATTGTCGTTCGCTATTCCATCCCCGATGGCGCACCGGACACCACAGTGAGCCTGTACGTCGATGGCAAAGTTCGACAGAAGTTGAAAGTGACGGCGCGCTATAGCTGGTCGTATGGCGGCGCCGACGACTTTGCCAACACCGGGATCCAAAACAACCCGGGCTCCGGTAACCCGCACCACTTCTTTGACGAGACCCACGCGCTGACCGGTGACATCGCCGTCGGGGCCATGGTCAGGCTGCAGAAAGACGCCGACGACACCGCCGCGCACTACGACATCGATCTCATCGACATGGAACAGGTTCCACCGGCGCTGGGAAAGCCGGACGGCTCACTGTCACTGACCGACTGTGGCGCCACCCCGAACGACGGCATCGACGACACCGCCGCCATGCAAAGCTGTGTCACGCGCACTCGGAATCTTTACATTCCGGAGGGCGTCTTCGACATCAAGACCAAGGAGATCAGCGTCCCCGGCATCACCATCCGCGGCGCCGGAATGTGGCGGTCGGTGCTGAACGGTTTCTACGCCCGCCTTGATTGCTACGCCAAGGGCTGCAAGTTCTATGACTTTGCCATCAACGGCGACACCACCCAGCGCGACGACAGTTCGCCCGAGACCGGCTTTACCGGCAACGGCATGTCCGGCGCGGTGATTGAACACATCTGGGTCGAGCACAAGAAACTAGGTGTGTGGCCGGGGTCGAACACCACCGGCCTCACCATCCGCAACTCTCGTTTCCGCGATCTCTTCGCCGACGGCATCAACCTCCCCTGCGGCACCACCAACTCCCTGGTCGAGCACACTCACGTTCGCAACAGCGGCGACGATGCGTTCGCCGTGTGGTCACAGAGCACCTGCGGCCAGGCCACGGGCAACATCATTCGCCACGTCTATGCCCAGCTGCCGTGGCGGGCCAACTGTTTTGCCTTGTACGGCGGTAGCACCACCCTGCAAGACAGCGTCTGCGCGGATGCCGATCAATATCCCGGGCTATTGATCGGTCGGATGTTCGACGCCAACGCTTTCACCACCACTACCGTCTCCGGCCTCACCCTCACCCGCGCCGGCGGGCCCATGTACGCCCAGCAGGGCGCCTTGAAAGTGAACGCCGAGCAGGGGCCGGTGCAGAACGTCCAGATCAGCGACGTGGACATCGACACGCCGACTTTCAGCGGCGTTCATTTGGCAGGTGGAAATACCATCGACACGCTGTCATTCACCGGCGTATCGATCACCAACCCCGGTGCCTGCGGCATCCTGGCGCAAAGCACGGGCGCCGCCAACGCCAGTAACGTGGTGGTGACCGGAACCGGCTCTGGTCTGTGCAACGAGAAAGGCTTTTCGTTCATCAAGGGCGCCGGCGACACCGGCTGGTGAGCCCGCCGACTGGCTCTCAGCCAGTTTCAGGCGTCTGCTAGTCGTCTTCGTCGCACGGCGTGCGCGACGGCGCAAAGGCCGGCGTCGCGCCTGCCTCGGGCGTTACCGCGGCGGGCCTGGCAATCGCCAGCGGCGTTTCCAGTCCGCCCTGGATCAAAGCCAGCGCAGCCGCCGGATCGTCGACCAAGGCAAACAGGTTCAGATCCTCCGCGCTGATGGTTCCGTGCCGGACCAGCGCCTCGAAATTGATGACCTCTTTCCAGTACGCGGTCCCGTAGAGCACGATCCGGATCGGGCGATCCAGCTTGCCGGTCTGCTGCAGCGTCAGGATCTCCATCATCTCGTCCAGCGTGCCGAAGCCGCCCGGAAAGACCACCACCGCGCGCGCCAGGTGCGCGAACCACAGCTTGCGCATGAAGAAGTAATGAAACTGAAACGACAGCCCCGGGCTGATGTACGGATTCGGCCGCTGCTCGTGCGGCAAACCGATGTTGAGGCCGATGGTGCGGCCGCCCGCCTCGACCGCGCCGCGATTGGCCGCCTCCATGATTCCGGGCCCGCCGCCCGAGCAAACAATGTGGCGGTGCGCGCGCCCTTCCGTCTTCATCGACCAGACCGTCA
This sequence comes from Polyangia bacterium, assembly GCA_036493295.1. Taxonomy (GTDB): domain Bacteria; phylum Myxococcota_A; class Polyangia; order Fen-1088; family Fen-1088; genus DATKEU01. The sequence goes on from DASXQB010000277.1 coordinate 3,729, forward strand.
CCAGGCGAGCCAGTTCGCGCGCCTCTTGATAGTAACGCCCCAGGGGCCCCTCGGGCGTGATACGCGCCGAGCCGAAGAACACCACCGTGTCCTGCACGTGCTGCTCGCAGAACGCCCGCATCGGCGCGAGATACTCGGCCAGAATGCGCAGCGGGCGCGCCTGGTCGCTGTCCAGAAAGTCGGCGTCCTGGTAGGCGACGATCGGCGTTGCATTGTCGTCGGGATGTTTCATCGGCGTTCTGCCCGAGAAAAGTCGACGAAACCGCGCTGGACGTCGGTGCGCTCCAGCTTGACGGTCACCCGATCGCCGACGTCCAAGCCCTGATCCCCGCGCACCACCCGCCCTTCGACCGGCGGATTGATCAGGCGAACCCAGGTGCCCTTGTCCGAAGCGCCGGTGACCAGCGCGTCGAAGGTCTGGCCGAGGTGGGTCCGCAACAGCGCCGCCGCCGCCGATTTGCGCACCCGGCGTTCGACCTTGGCGGCGTTGTCTTCTTGCACCGTGCAGTGCTGGGCCAGCGTGGTCAGTTGATCGGCTGCGTACGGCGCCGGGTTCCCCGCCAGCGCGTTTTTGAGCAGTCGCTGCGTGATCAGATCGGGAAAGCGCCGGTTGGGCGCCGTCGAGTGGGTGTAATTCTTCACCGCCAGCCCAAAGTGTTCGGTCGCCCCCTGCCCCGGCTGCTCGACGGCGTACTCGCCGCGCCCAAGCAACTTCACCACCGCCAGCGAAAGATCCGGGAAGCGCAGCGGATCTTTCTGGCGCTGTTCGCCGAGAAAGGCGTCCAGCGCCCGCGCGTCCGGCTGGCCGGGCAGCCGCGCGCCGTGGGTGGCGCCGAGCTCGACGATGCGGCTCCAGCGCTCGGGCGAGCGCAGCACCCGGCGCAGCGACGGCATTCCCTTGCTCTGAAGAAACCGCGCCGTGGCCACGTTGCCGGCGATCATGAAATCTTCGATCAGCTCTTTGGCTCGATTTTTCTGCTCGAGACGCAGCTCCGCCACCGCGTCGCCATCGAACACCGCCCGCGGCTCCAGCGTCTCCAGAGTGAGCGCGCCTTGCTGGTGCCGGCGCTGCCGCAACGCCTGCGCCACGCGATCTTGCAAACGCAGGTTCTCGTCCAACCCCGGCACCGCCGTGACGCCGGCCGGTGCCGCCGCCGTTCCGGCCAGCCAGGCGGCCACGGCGTTGTAGGCCAGCTTGGCTCGGTTCGACACCACCGCGCGATACACGTCCGACGAAGTCACGCCGCCGCCGCCATCGACCACCAGCTCGATGACCATTGCCAGGCGTTCTTGATCTCGATTCAACGATGTCAGGTCTGTCGACAGATGCTCGGGCAGCATCGGGAAAATCTGAGCGTCGGTGTACACGGACGTGGTGTTGGCGGCGGCGTGCTGGTCCAAGGCCGAGCCTGCTTTGACCTTGGCGTCCACGTCGGCGA
>DASXQB010000278.1:0-9844 GCA_036493295.1 Polyangia bacterium
GGGAGGGATTAAACCGACAAACACCCACTGCAACACCTGGGCGCGGTTGCCATCGTCGGTCTTGCTGGCGACGGTCCCTTTTTCGGCCAGCGTCAGCGGGTTGGCCGCGTCGCCATCCTTGTTGCAAAGACCCGTGGGCGACTGATTGCAGCTGTACCGTCGCAGCGGATCCAGGTCGCGGTTCGCGCTCTTGACGTCGGTCCCGAATTTCACCGCCAGCGCCGCCGAGGCCGCCGCGCCGACCAGCGCTGTCCAGAATCCGACCCGCGCCAGACTGGCCGAGGCGCTGCCGCCGTTCGCAACACTGCCGTCGTCGGCGGTCTGCCGCACCACCACCGCGTCGGGCGGCGCCACCACGCCCAGGTTCTCCGGCGTGAGCGTCATTCCCAGCGGCAAGTTCTGTCCAGCCGCCACAGTGAAATCCTGGCGCGACGTCGCATAGCCCTGTTTTTCGGCGGCGATTTGATGATGTCCGGGCGACACGTCGGGGACCGTGACCGGCAACGTGTCGGTCAGGCCCACGGCCACACCATCCAGGGTGATGGTCGCGCCAGTGACGTTCGCGCGCACGGCCAGGCTGCCGGTGGTCTCGCGGCCGGTCAGCTTGGCCAGCCAGTGGGCGGTGCGCGCTTGAAAGACAGTTGGTTCGGCGCGCTTGATGGGGATGGAATCGGACGTCGCCCCCTCGACAATCGCCCGGGCCACGTCGACGTTCTTCAACGTGACCATATAGTCCGCGCCGACCCGGCGGACGTTGCCGAAGATCAGCTTGGCGGCGCCCAGCGTGGTGCCTGCCTGGGCCATGCACGCCGACGATTCGTCGGAGCACGCGAAGATCAATTTGATCTCGACCAGATCCTTGCCCGCCACCAGCAACATTCCCGGCGTGGCGGCGATCTTCTGCCGCAAGGCCTCGGTCACTTCTTGGGCGATGGTGTCGGGGACGTCGATCGCCTCCAGGCCCAGGACCGAGATCGCCGCGGACGCCGTCGACGATGCCGCCGGCGACGCGGCGAGCGCAGGGGAAATGCCCCCTCCGATCACCGCGGCCAAGCCGGCCATCATCCACCGCAGGGTCATTGCACACGGCATTGTTTCCGCAGGCTTCTATCATGTCAATTGCCGCCCTGTCTGCTATCCGACCGCTGCCCCGCGCGGCGTCGACAGGGCCGCATTGACTGAGACACCGCAGAACCGCCCGGCACAAATTTCGGCGCCGCCGCCGGCGTGTTAGCGTTACAGGCGTCATGCGTCTTGGCGTGTCGGGAAAGGTGCTGCTCGCCTTCGCCGTTTTGCTGCTGGCTTTTGGCGCCAACGCCACCTTCACCGTCGTCACCATTCACCGCGCCCGCCAAGGCGTGGTCGCCAACGAGGCGTATCTGGATCTGCAGGGGTCGGTCGACGCGGCCTGGAAATCGTTGAACGACTTTGCCGCGTCGCTGGGTCGCAATCTGCGCCTGGATCCGAACCTCGCTCTGGCCTTTCGCATGGCGCGCAAGAACCTGGACGACGCGGTGGGAGCGATCGATCGCTATTTGGAAAAAGAACCGACGTCGTTTCGGCGGCCGGATTTTGAAGCCAAGCGCAACCAGTTGCTTGTGCTCAAGCAGCAGGTGGACGCGTTGGCGGGGCAGCTCGGCGCCGCCGAGGTGGCGACCGATCCGAAGGCTCGCCCCGACTTCGAAAGTCACTTCGCTATCCTGACGCACAGCTTGAACCGGATGCGCCGCCCACTGCACGGCGAAAACGGGCAGATCGCCCAGCGGCTGAGCGACGACGAGGAGACCGCGCTTCAGGTGGCGCTGGGTCTGGGCCTGGCTGGGCTATTTCTGGCGCTGGTTTCGTTCTTGTTCATCTTTCGCACCCTGTGGCCCCTGCGGGTTCTGCGGGCGCGGGTGCGCGAGGTGGCGAAGGGCGATTACGCCCGGCGCACCGGCGTGGTGTCGCAGGACGAGATCGGCGATCTGGCGCGCGAGTTCGATTCGATGGCCGGCGCCCTGCAAGAGCGCGAGCAGCAGCTGATCCGTTCCGAGCGGCTGGCCACCGTCGGGCGCATGGCCGCGCAGATCACCCACGAGGTGCGCAACCCGCTGGCCTCGATCGGCCTTTACGCTGAACTTTTGGGTGACGAGATCGGCGGCAGCAGCGACGGTGAATCACGGCGTTTGTTGTCGTCGATCAGCAGCGAGGTCGATCGCCTGACCGAGATCACCGAGACCTACCTGCGGTTTGCCCGCCTGCCGCGCGCCAAATTAGAGCGCGAAGATCTGGGCGCCATCGTCACGTCGGTGCTGGAGTTCGCCCGCGCCGAGCTGACGCAGGCCGGCATCACGTTGAGCATCGAGGTTGGCGAAGCCCTGCCGGAGATCCTGGCCGACGAAAGTCAGCTGCGGCAAGCGCTGCTGAACCTGGTGCGCAACGCGCGCGAGGCGCTGGAAACGCCCAGGCAGGGTGAGGGCGGCGGCCGCTTGCGGGTGGCGCTGGACGCGCCTGCTGCCGGCGACGACGGCGCGCCGTCGTCAGGCGTGCGATTGCAAGTGGAAGACAACGGCGCCGGAATCTCGCGCGAGATCATCGAGAAGATCTTCGATCCGTTTTTCTCGACCAAGGCGAAGGGCACGGGGTTGGGCCTGGCGCTGGTGCAGCAGATCGTTCTCGAGCACGGGGCCACCATCAACGTCAGCAGCGAGACTGGTCGCGGTACGACGTTCGTCATCGTGTTCCCGCTGATCCCGGCGGCGGCCGCGGCGCCGGCTGCCCGCGAAGGGGTAGCGGCGGATCCAGGTGCGCCGAAGGCTTCCGCGAACCCAGGCGCGGCGGGACTTGGCCCGTGGGTCAAGCAGACACCGTAGGGCGGCGTCGGCGCGACCGCTACGGCGCGCGTGCGGCGGTGGTGTGCGTGGCGGCGCGGGCGGTGTCGCCGAGGCGGGTGTAAAGACCGGCCAGGGAGCGATGAATCTCCGCGGCGTCGGCGGGGGCGGGGGCAAACAGCAACGCAGTCTCGAACGAACGCGCCGCCGCTGCCGTCTGGCCGCTGCTGGCCTGGGCGCGGCCGACGGCGGCGTGAATGTCGGGGTCGGCCGGATCGATGAACGTCGCTATTTCACCAAGCGCGATCACGCGACTGGGCCGGCCGGCTCGGGCGCTGGCCAGCAGCGCTTGCTTGGCCACGCCTATGTTCTGGCTTTCCAGACGCAACGTCGCTTCCTGTTCGGTCAGCTTGTCGTCGGCGCGGCCCATGTCGCCCAGCAGTTCGGTGAGCAAGGCGTGGGCTTCGACGCGCGTGGGATCGAAGGCGATGGCCTTGCGTAGATGGGCCTCGGCCTGGGCTTGGTTCTGGCGATGAATCTCCGCCAGGGCCAGCCGCACGCGCACGTCGTAACCGTCGCCGCGTCCGTCCGGCAGCGCCAGCAAACCTTCCAGGGCAGCGATGGCCGGCGCGGCGTCGCGGCGGCTCAAGGCCAGCTCGGCGGTCAAAAACAGCGTCGCCGCCGCGTCGCCGTCGGCGGTGGGCGCCAAGGTGGTGGCTTTCGCCAGCGCAACGGCGGCGGTCTTTTGATCGCCGTGGGCCAGCGCCGCCAGTCCCCAGACGATCTGCGCCAGGACGTTTTTCGGCGCGGCTGCCGCTTGCTGCTCGGCCTCGGGCAGCGGGCGTCGCAGCGTCTGCGTGGGAAGGTATTGCTGATCGTAACGGGTGGTCTGGCGGGCGAAATCTTGGCGGAAGGCTGTCTCCAGCGCGTCGATCTTCATTCCCGATAGTGTTTCAAGCACGGCGGCGCCGCGCAGGCCGCGGCCGTATTGCACCAGGGCCGCGCGAATGGCGGCGAACCCGAAGCGCCGATCGAGAAAATCCAACGCCGCCGCCGCGTGCGCGTAAGCGGCAGTGGCGTCGTCGGGATCCACTGCGCTGGTGAACGCCGACGAAAGGTTGACCAACGTCGGCAAGCGGCCAGTCTTGAGCGCGCCCCAGATCGCGACGTCGTCGTGCCGGCTCCAATCGGAGCGGGCGCGCATGGTCTCCAGCTCGGCCAGGCCTTCGGTGAACCAGCGCGGCACGCGCGAGCGCGACAGCTCGATGGAAAACACGTGGGCCAGCTCATGCGACAACACCATGGCCCAATTGAAGGCGTGGTTGGTGGGCGACTGCGAGGTGATCACCCGCCCAAAGCATACGCCCGCCACGCCGATCGCCGGCAGCCCGACGGTGCGCACGCCATAGTGTGCCGGATCAGCGTAAAGCTCGAGAACGATCGGCCCGCGCGGCGTGAAGCCATAGCGGGCGACATAGCGGGCGTAGGTCTGTTCCAAAAACGGCGCCACCACGGTTTCAATCGCCACCCGTGCGGCCAGCGGCACGCGGAACCGCAGGTGGGCGGTGCTGACCGCGGTGTACTGGCTAGGGATGATCTTGTCGAAGAGGTTGAGCAGGTTGTACGTCCGCACGTCATAGGGATCGCGCTTCCAGGCGCGGCGCAGCGCCGATAGACCGTCCTCTTCTTCACCCAGGCGCAGCAGCGTTGTCCCCAGCGACAACAGACAGCGGGCGCTTCGCGGATCGATGCGCACACCTTCTTCGGCGACGGCGCGGGCGTCGTCATAGCGGCGGTTGTGGTTCAGGGCCTCGGCGACGAAGGCGAAGAAGTCGCCGTCCACGGCATTGATGGCCAGCCGGCGGTCACGCTCTTGTTCATAGCCGGCGCGATCGTCGCGCAGCAGAGCGGACGCCGCGGCGATACGGGCGGCGCCGGCGTCGTGCGGGTTCACCTTGCGCAGCGCCGCCACCTCGGCCGCCGCGGCGACGAAGTCTTCGCCGTCGAGGGCGATCTCGGCGCGCAGGGTCAGGGCGCCGGCGTGGCGCGGGTTGACGGCCAGCGTCCGTTGCAGCTCGGCGCCGGCGGCGGCCACGTCGTAACGCTGCTCCAGCAGCACGCGGGCCAGGCCCACGTGCGCGTCGGGGTTGTCCGGATCCACCTTCAGCGCCTCGCGGAACGACGCCTCGGCGTTGCCCACGGCGTGCTTCTCCAGGAACACAAAACCCCAATCGATGTTGGCGGCGGTGGCCTTGGGTTCGGCGCGAACGGCGTCGCGAAGGGCGTCGCCGGCGTCTTTCCAGTTGTTGTCCAGACGGACCGCGGTGGCGACGGCGATCAGATCCGCGGCGCGGGCCTTGTCCACCCGACCGTTCTTCCAGTCGTCATAGGTGCGATCGATGAGCGGCGCCAGCGCGCCCTGCTGGCCGGTCGCCTCGTAAAGCCGCATCAGGCAGTCACGCAAGGGCAGGTTGTCGGGTGTGGCGTCCGCAGCGTCTTCCAGCAGTTTGCGCGCGGCTTGATCTTGTCCCAACGCCAGGGCGGCGCGCGCGGCGATGATCGTGGCGCCGGCGTCAGCGCGGTTTGCCTTGCCGAACTCACCGGCCAGGCGCAAGGCGGTTTCGTAGCGCCCGGTGCGCAACGCGCGTTCGGCGTCAGCGCGGGCAGCGGCGTTCGTGGTCGGGCGCCCGGCGGCGGTACCACCGGCGGCGGCCAGTCCGACCAGAACGACAAGCCCGATCCCGCGCGCCACCCCGGGAGCGTAGCGCAGGTCTGCTAGAATGACTGCATGTCCAGCGAGGCGCGTGATCAGCACAAGGACTCTGACCCGAAGCCCGAGGTGTTTGACGACTACGACGCCTTCCTGAAGCAAGCCATCCGCGACTATTACGACCGCGGCTGGAAAAGCCGGCGCGGCAACTTCATCGCGCTGGTGATCGCGTCGGGCCAGATGACGTCGATGGCCGCCGATTCGATCCGTGACGGCTCAGGTCTCAAGCGGGCGGCCATCGGCGCGGCCGGCGTGGTGGCCTTGCGCGTGGGCCTGCGCTACGCGCTGTCCGGTCCGCTGGGCATCATCCTCACCGGCGCCGCCGCGCTGTCCGCTGTCAGCTACCTGGTGAAGAATCAAAAAGAGATCACCACCAAGGTCTCGGCCTATCGCGCGCTCATCGCTTCGGTCCGCACGAAGTTCGAAGAAACCCAGGGCGGCTATCGCGCCGGCCGCTACGACGCTGCCAGCCGCAACCTGATGGTCGACGGCCTGCTCAAACGCTTCCTCGAAGACATCGACGCCGTCGAGTGACGCTTACTGCAGCATGACCGACTTCAGTCCGCCGTTGGTGAAGCGGACGAGAAGGCTGGAGCGGAGGACGTTTTCGATCTTGCCGCGGCCGTATTCGGAGTGGGAGATGATCTCGCCGGCCTTGTAGCGGCCTTTCGGATCGAAGGGACGGATGTCGGCGGCGGCCTGGACCTCTTGCACCAGGACGCGCTGCAGTTCGGCGCGTCGGGCGGCTTCGGGATCGGCGCTGGACTTGCCGCGCGAATCGCCGGCGGTGACGGCGCTCTCGGTGTTCTTCGGGCGGGCGGGCGTGGTGCGATAGGCGTGGCGCGAGTTGCAGACCTGACAGAGGACCTGCTTTGCTTCGGCGCCGACCATGGCCACGATGTTGTGGGTGGTGCTGGCGCCGCACTTGCCGCACCAGGCTTCCGCCTCGCCGCCCACGCGCAGGGAGGGGCCGCCGGTCACGCCGCGTCCGTGACTCCACGAGACGCCGGTGATACGCCTTTCACCAACGGAGGAGGTCCCGGCCAGGCGATCGGGCGTGCTCTCGCCGCTGACCTGGGCCACTTTGGGCAACAGTGACGCCAGTCGCTTGACATCGACGACGCGGCGACCCAGCGTGCGGTCGACCCGGATCTGCTCACCGGCTGACAATGCCCCGTACATCTCGCGATAACGGCTGGAAAGGCGCTCGACCCCTTCCTGCGCCGTGCGCACCAGGTCCCGTTCTTCGGGCCTTTCCTGGGCCAGGTGCACTTGCAGCGTGACGTCTCTCAGCTCCTCCGAAATCTGGTCCAGCGTAGGGATGCTCACGGATGCGGTTATTTCCCACGGTTGACGCCCAACTGCAATGACAACGGCAAAGTTTGCAATTGGCCCGCCTGTTGACCGAAGCCATGAAATGGGTGATTTCCCGAAACCGATCGGCGGAGTAATGTAGTCGACGGTCGCGTTCCCAACTTACTTGTGGTGAATAAACCGATGATGCAATCGCTGCGTGGCTTTGGTCTGTCTGTTGTCCTTTCGGTTCTGCCGGCTGTGGCTTTCGCGCAAGGCGGGCCGGAAGAAGAACCCATGCCGCCGAACTTTCAGGACGCCAAGCCCCTGTCAGGGGCGAGATCGCCGGCCGAAGAAACCCTGGCAGCGTCGCCCGCCCCGGTGGCGCCGGCGCCAATTGGCGACGCGGATTCGTACCTGCCCACGCTGACCGGACCGATCGGTCTGTATCGCGTCTCGACCGCGGAGGTCGGACCGCGCAATCACCTCCGGCTGGCCTTGCACGGCGAGTTTTTCAGCTCGTCCCAGCTGTTGGTGGACGGCGACCAGGACAAGCGTCTCCTTGGTGAGTTCACCTTCGGCTTCACACCGCACAAGAACGTCGAGGTTTTCGGCGGCCTGATGTCGTCAAGCAACCGCAACCACCGGGTCTCGGAGGAAGGCCGCCGCGATCCGGAGCTGATCAAATCGTTCGGCGATCTGGTGCTGGGTGGCAAGGCCGCCTTCCCCGTCGCCACCGGCGTGACCGTCGGCTTCGAGGGCGGGCTGAAGTTCCTGTCGTCGATCTCCGATCTCTCGTTCTCGCCTGATTCGACGTCGTTCTGGCTGGGGCCGTTGATGACGGCGGACCTGCGCGCGCTGGCCGGGGTGCCCCTGCGGGTGCACGTCAACGCCAACTTCTACGCCGACAACTCGCGCAACCTGCACGACCTGAACGATCCCTCTGTTACCCAGGCGACCAAGTGGGTGGCGCAGTTCGCCTACGGCATGGGCGCCAGCCGGTTTCGCACGGCGCTGGGCGTGGACGCTTTGTTCGACAAGCTGCCGGTGCCGTTGCAGCCGTTTGCCGAGTACCACGCCGAGATCGTCACTGCCGACGCTGACTCATCGTTTTCGTCGTACATGCCGCCGGCCTGCAATCTTCCGGGCGGCAATCAGTGCAAGGACAATCGTGACCAGCAATGGTTCACCTTGGGTACGCGCGCCCGGGTGTTGAAGGGCATCACCGCCGACGCCGGCGTGGACATCCGGATCCGCTCGGCCGGCTTTCCGTACGGACCGCCGCTGCCACCTTACAACGTTGTGTTCGGCCTTTCGTACCCTCTGGACATCGACGCCTTTCGCCGCCCGGTTATCGTCACCATCGAGAAAGAACCGCCGCCTCCGGTCGAGGGCAGCGTGGGCGGCCAGGTCAAGAGCAGCAAGGATGGCGCGCCGGTACCGGGCGCCATTGTCGCCGTGGCCGGCCGGCCGCGCGCCCGCGTCGCCACCGATCCGGATGGTTCGTTCCAAAGCGTGCCGCTGGCACCAGGGCCCGCTGATCTGGAGGTCAGCGCTCCTGGTTTCGAGCCCGCCAAGGTGACGGCCAAGGTCGTCGCGGGCCATCCCACCGACGTGGCGGTGGCGCTGACGCCGAAGATTCCCACCGGCAATGTTCGCGGCAAGGTCGCCGATGACAAAGGCCAGGGCGTGCAGGCGTCGCTGAAGTTCATGGGCCCGGACAACTTTGAAGCCCGTTCGGACGCTTCCGGTTTTTATTCGGCGGCGTTGCCGATTGGACCGTACAAGGTCGTCGCGGAAGCGCCGGGGTTTCCGACCAAGGAAGCCCTGCTGGACGTGGCGGCGGCCCAGGACAAGCAGATGGACATTTTGCTGCGCAACCGGCCCGCCAATCCCAACATCACGTTGAACGACACCGGCATCGCCCTCAAGCGACCGCTGCGATTCGACGCCAAGGGCAAGCTGCAGGCGGCGGCACAGCCAGGATTGGATGGCGTCGCGGACGTCATGGAAGACCACGGTGAGATCCGCACGCTGCGCATCGAAGCGAACTGGGACACCACCGCCGGCGCCAAGGCCAAGGACCTGACCCAGTCGCAGGCCGACGCCGTGAAGGCCTATCTCGTGAAAAAGGGCGTGGCTGACAGCCGCATCGAAGCGGTGGGTGTCGGCTCTGACAAGCCGCTGGTGCCGAACATCGGGCCGGCCAGCAAGACCAAGAACCGCCGCGTCGACCTGATCGTCGTCAAATAGCCGGGGCGGCCGGCGGAATCGCCGAGCCCGCGTGGCGCGTTCGGCCGGCAGGGGCCATAATTAGAGAATGCGCGACCTGCTCGAACGCCTGAACGGCATCCGCTGCGAAGGGACCCGGCGTGCGGTGGCCGGGCTAAGCTTGAGCCTTTTTGTCGCGCTTTATCTGCTGGTCTCGCTGAACCCGCCGCCTGGCTGGGGCGCGGCGTTCATTGCGCTGGCCGCCTGCTATCTGGTCGCTTTCATCGGGGTGGTCGCCGAATGGTTCTGGGGTCGCTGGTTCGCCGCCGGCCTGGGCTGGTCCGGCGTCATGGTGGCGGGCGCCAGCCTGGCGATGATCGGGTGGATCCCGCAGCTGGCCATCTACGGCGGCTTGCACGCCTTGATCGTGCTGATGCTGACCGGCAAGACCATGGCCGCCCGTTACGATCTGCAGGCGAACTGGCGCGAGCGTTACGGTATGGACGAGTTCGCAGTGGCCCGGCTGCGCAAGACCGTCACCCGCGCCTCGGCTTCATTGCCGACCTTGATCTTGTACGCGCTAGCGCCCAAAGAAGGCGACGGGCAGGGGATGCTATTTGCGGCGGCGGGCATCGCGACGCTGTTGCTGGCAGCGGCCAGCCTGCGTGGGTTGATCTTGTTGCGCACGTGGGGCGTGTTGACGGCGGCGGTGGCGGCGGCGGGGCTGTGGGTCCTGGGCATCGCCTCGCACGCGTCGGTG
>DASXQB010000279.1:0-8241 GCA_036493295.1 Polyangia bacterium
ATGGCCAGCGAGGGCAAGAAAAAAGCCGTTGCCACCAAGACGCCAGGCGACGGCGAGCTTGAGCAGCTCCTGACCAAGGAGACCGACAAGGCGCCTGGACAAAAGCGCAGCAAGGTCAAACGCAAGGACAGCGTCGATGATCTGCTGGAGAACGCCTCCAAAGCGCCGGCGCCACTGGCGACAAAGAACGCGCGCAACGCCGATGTTGAAGCCATGGAGCCGCTGGCGACCCCACCGCCGATGGCGGCTGTGGCGGTCAAAAGGCCGATGCCGGTCAAGCACGACGACGGCATCATCCACGTGGTGCAAGGAGCGAATTACTCTGCTCCCGGTATGGCCCGATCGGCCGCCGCACCCAGTGTGATCGCCAAGCAGGAGACCGCGGCCAAGGCTACCAACTGGAAGGATCCTTTCGCCGACAACCCTTCGGCGCGCAAGATGGCGTCCACGTCGCCGGCGCCGGCCCCGGCGCGTAGCCCCCCGGCTGCCCCGCGGATTGAGAAGGCGGCGTCGGTCGCGGCCAGCCCGCCAGCGGCCGCGGGACGGCCCGGCGGGTGGAAGGATCCCTTCGCCGATCCGTCCGAGAGCAGCAAGCCACGATCGACTCCCGCTCAAACCAAGGTCGAGCCGAAGCGAAAAGCCGTCGAGGCGCCCCCCAGCCATCCAGCAGGCTGGAAGGATCCCTTCGCCGACAATGAATCAGAGCGTGGAACGGCGCTGTCCGATTCCCGTCACCGCGAGCTGTCGACGTCCGCCCCCAGCGCGGTCGTCGCCGATCCTTCCGAGTCCAAGTGGAGGGTCGCCGCACGTCACCCCGCCGCCCCGAAAGCCAGAGCGGCCTCGGTCGACGGCCGCTCGCGCTGGTCGGTTCTGAAGAAACGTTAAGCGGCGCCTTTCCCGCCGGGCTGTTGGGTTGCGCCCAGACGCGACCGGACGATTTCGTCTCGATACGGTTTTTTAGACGCGCCGCGTTCGACGTCCCAGCAGATCACTTAGTGCTGGATATTACTGGCGGATTTTCGTACTTCTGCAACGAGTCCAGCGACTTGCGGCAAATTTTAAAGGAAAAATAATAAAGTAACTCAGGTTACTTAGTTTTCGTCCGAAGTACTTTGGTGATGCGACCCACCCGAGTCCTTCTGAGCTCTCTCCTGGCGGTTCTTTTCTCGTCCGCCGTTTCGGCCCAGACGCTGCCGCCGGCCGGCGCCGCCCCGGCGCCCAGCGCCGCCCCGGCCGAGACCGTTTCGGCTACGCCGGAACCCGTCAAGACTAACTCCCTGCCAATGATCGGGTTGATGGCCGACGCCGGCCTGCCCGACGGCATGAACGGCTCTCTGATCTTTCGCCCCACCAGCTGGCTGCGCACGCATGCCGGCGGCGGTTACAACATGATCAGCTCGGGCGTGCGCGCCGGTGTGGCGCTGATTCCCTTCGGCTCCGGCCCGTCGCTGACTGTGGAAGGCGGCCATTACTTCGACGGCAACGCCAACGGCCTGGCCAAGAAGTTCGCCGGCGCGTCGTTCAAGGACAACGCCCTGCTGGAACGCATCGGTTACGACTATGCCAACGCCCACCTGGGCCTCGAGTTCGGTTCGCAGCGGGTGACCTTCTACATCCACGGCGGCATGAGCTACATCCGCGCCTCGGTCCACAACGTGGACCAGGTCGTTCAACAGCAAGCCGCCTCCAGTGGTCTCGGCGGCAGCGACACGACGGTCAGCGTGAAACAGGATCCGGTCATCAAGGCTTGGACACCGTCGGCCAAGCTGGGCCTCATCGTCTACCTCTGGTAATCACCATGAAAAACAAGACCACCAAGACCAACATCTTCTCGGGAATCCTCCTCGCCACCGTCGCTGCTGTCCTGGCCACCGGGGCCTCCGGCTGCGCCCTGTCGGTCGAAGCCGACGTGCCCGAGATCGAGGTGACCAAGCACGACATCTCGTTCGCCGGCGTGCCGATCAGCGCTGCGCTGGGCGACGTGTCCATGACCAAGAGCTTCTCGCAGAAGCACACCGCGCTGGAGCTGCCGGAAGGGCTGACCACCGAGGTGCATGCCATCGGCGTCACCCTGACGGCGAAGAGCGGCGTCACCGACTTCAGCTTCATCCACATGCTGCGGCTGACGATGGCCGACGAAAGTAACCAGACGTCGTCGGTCGAGCTCATCAACTACGAACAGCCGGCCAACGCCGCCCCCAGCGCCACGTTGACCATGGTCAGCGCCAACCCGGTCAACGCCCTCAAAGAGTGGATGTCCGATTCCGCCATCTTCACCATCGACGTCGCCGGCACCTTGCCCGCGTCCGACTGGTCGGCGGACATCACCATGAAATTCGGCGGCTCGATCAAGTACTCGCGCTAGCGCAGCGCCGCCTCGTCGGCTATACGATGGCCGTGGACTACTTCGCCATCATTCGCCAGTTCGCCCGCACGCTGAAGAACCTGGACGTCGTCCTGGACAAGGCGGCCAAATCCGCCGAGGCGCGCAAGTTCGACGTGAACAACTTTTTCGGGCAGCGCCTTTATCCGGACATGCTGCCGTTCGCCACCCAGGTTCGTATCGCCTGCGATTCAGCGAAATCGGCGGCCGCGTTTCTCAGCGGCAAAGAGGCCCCGCGCCACGAGGACACCGAAACCACCGTCGCCGAGCTGCGCGGACGGATCGCAAAGTGCGTGGCCTATCTGGAGACCTTCAGCGCGGCGGACTTTGCCCGCACCACCAACCAGACCCGCGTGGTGCTGCCCAATCGCCCCGGCAAGCACCTGCTGGCTGACGAATACCTGGTGGCGCGCCAGATCCCGAATTTCTATTTCCACGTCACCACCGCCTATGCGCTGCTGCGCCAGGGCGGCGTCGAGATCGGCAAGACCGACTTCCTCGGTCCGCTGAACTTCATCGAGCAATAGGCGCCAGCGACTACTTGGCGGGTTTGGCGGCGGCGGCCGGTTTGTCGCCGCCTTTGACCTCTACGGTGGCGGCGCTCATCCGGTATTCGATGGTCACCTTGGCGCCGACCTTCAGGTCACCGGTCACCTTGGTGTCCTTCGAGCGGGAGATCTCCCACTTCTCTTTGCCCTTCTGCACCACGATGGTGTCGTCGGTGACTTCCAGTACCGGGCCGGTCACCTGATAGGTCTTCGGCGCGCCCGCGAAGGCCGCGCCGGCGGTCAGGAACAAGGACAGAGCTAAGACGCTGAGCTGTTTCATATCGATCTCCCCACGTGGTCCGTTTTGGTGCGCGCATTTCAGCACAAACGTCCCAGCGACGCACGCGCCGACTTCGACCGCGATCTACGATCCGACGATGGGGAGCGCGCGCACCACGACGTCGCCGCACGCGATGCCGATCCCGGCAGCGACACCCAGCAACGCCAGCCCGGCCAACCACCAGATCCGGCGCGCGCGCGCCGGCGCCGGCGCCAGCGGTCCCAGCAGACGATGCACGCGTGCCAGCAAGGCGTTCTCCTGCCCGGTGAGAAACGCCGCCGCCCGCGGCGCGCCGCTCGCCCGACGCCAGCGAGCGGCGCCGACGATGGCGCTGGCCAGATCGGCGCCGCACACGCCGGCGTGGCGCGCTTCCTCGTCGCGGGCCAGCTCGAGCGCGGTGGCCCAGCTTTGCAATCGATCACGCGCCGCCCGCGCCGGCCATTGCAGATCAGTGGCGATCTGGGCCAGGAACACGCGCAGCGGATCGCGATGGCGCACGTGCGCCTGTTCGTGCGCCACCGCTGCCGCGACGGCGCGCTCGTCGATCGAGCGCCGGTAGTCGTCGCTGATGATCACCCGCGGACGCCACAGGCCGACCGCGACAGCGGCCGTTTCGGACTCGGCGCCGCGCAGGGCTCGCCAGGCCCGCCAGGCGGCGCGCAGCCACACCAGCGCCACCGGCAGGGAGGTCCACAAAGCCAGCGGCCGCACGATCTCATCGCTGCGCCCAGGCTCTTGCAGCGCCCAGCCGATCAGCAGCGCCAGGGCCAGGGCCGACGGAATCAGCGGCAACCACAGTCGGTGCCAGCAGCGGCGTTCCATTCGCTGGCCGCTGGGATCGCTGACCGCGCGCGCCGGCAACGCGCCGAACAACCACCCCAGCGCGCCACACGCGCTGAGAGCCAGCGCGCAGAAGACCAGATTACGATCCATGTCCCTCGCCTTCGCCGCCGCCCTCGTTCGGGCCGCCGCGCGCCTTCCGTCGCGTCTCCAGCGCGGCCGCCAGATCGACCAGCAAACGGGGATCGATGGCCTCGACCGCGTCGACCAACATGGCCAGCGCCGGCCGCGGCTCTTGTCCGAAAAGTCCGTTCAAGGTCTTGGCCACGCGCGCTTGCTCGACCTGCTGGCGTGGCGTGCAGGCGGCGAACACGAACACCCGCGCGCGCCGTTCGCGCGTCACCAGCCCTTTGGCCTGCAGGCGATCCAGCACCTTGGCGGTGGTGGTATAGACCAGACCCAGCGGCACGCCGACGCGATCATGAAGGTCTCGGCCGGACAGCGGGCCCAGTTCCCACAAGGCGACCAGCACCGCGTATTCCAGCTTGCCGCCCGGGACGGCTGATTGGTCATCCGGCGTCACGGCCGAGACGATAGCACGGGGTCCGCGACGCAGCGCTTGCGCGCCGTCCGTCTTCTATCGGCGCATGGACCAGAGGAGGCCGGGGATGACGTGCTGATCCACCAATGGCGGCATCATCCAAATCTCATTTGAATGCCCCAGCGCCGTATAAAAAATCCGCCCTGCCCCTTCCTCGCGGTACCACGACACCGGCCGATGATCCGACGCGCACGTCAGCACAACCTGGTTGTCCATGCGAAACCGGGTGAACGAATAGATCTCGTCCATCACGTTGAAGCTGGCCGGCAGCATCGCCACCGATGGATGATTGCCCTGCTTGGTGCAAGTCGCCGACATGAAGTCGCCCGGATGACCGGCAAAGTCGGCGCCCAGCAAGTTGACGTAGGTGTCGGAGTTGTCGGTGGGATCGTCGTAGGCATGGGTGGCGTTTTCGATCCCTACCAGGGCACCGCCATTTTTCACGTAGGCGGCCAGCGCGTTGATGCCGACGGTGCCGGGGCCGAACGGCTCGCCGGTGGTGGCCAGCAAGATGATCGCGCCATAAGGCGCCAGGCCAGCGTCGGTGAACTTGGTCGTGTCCTCGCTGGTCTCGGTGGTCAACCCGGCCAGCTTGGCCGAGCGGCCGATGAAGTCGGCGGCGACCGGGATCGAATCGTGCCGCTGGCCGGTGGTGCGCGTGTAGATCAGGACGCGGGCGGAGCGCGCGGCCCCGTCGCTAGGCGACGACGCGTCGGCCGCCGGCTGCGGCGGCGCATCCACCGGCGCCGCGGTTTCGGGCGTGTTCCCGCCGCCCGCATCCATCGAAATCGGATTTCCGCCGCTGCCCGACGGCGAGGCGTCAACCGGCGGGAGCGTTTCGCCATCGGGTGTGGAAGCCGGCGCGCCGCCGCTGCCGCCGCTGCTGGGCGCACCAGAGTCGATCGGCACCGTCCCTGGTGCCGGCGTTGACGAACTGCACGCCCCCCCCACCCACGCCGCCAGAATCCAGAAAGCGTAAATACCGCGCATCTGTTGGCCTCCCGGCGCTTGGCGCAACGGAAGCCTCAATCCTACAAGGTATTCAGGTACGCGACCAGATCGCCGATTTGGGTCTGGCTCAACTTCGAGGTGGCGCCATGCTTGTCGCCGCCCCCACAGGCCGCGGTGAAGCGGTCCGACAGGGTCTGGGCGCAGCCGTTGTGCAGGTACGGCGCGCGATAGCTCAATCCGCGCAGCGTTGGGACCTGGAACGGCCGGCCGGTTCCCACGTCAACAGTTGTGTTGTTGGTGAAGGCACCACCGGTGTGGCAACTGACGCAGGCGGTGCTACCGGTTTGGTTGAACACCGTTCGCCCGCGCTCGACGGCGTCCGCATCGGCCGGCGCCTCATGTTGCAACGAGGGCACGCGATCCAACCATTTCCCCAGAACGTCGACGTGATCGGCGTCCAGTTGCGGTCCACCCATGCGGCTGACGAACACCACGTTCATCAGATGACTCATGTCCGGCAGATCGCCGTTCCAGTGAAACGGCGCGGTGGCGGTCACGCCGCCGCGCAGGTTCTGCGTGCGCCGCGCCTGCGGGACCGACGGGTTCGTGGAGTCGGCGAACTGCCAGACGCGGCCGTCATCGCCGCCTTCCGGATGGCACGAAGCGCAGGCGATCCCTCCGCCCGCGTTCGCGTGGAAGATACCGTGACCAGTGTCGAGGCGGCTGTCGCGCGACAACAGAATCGGCGCGTCGCCGGTGGTGACGATCTGGATGGTGGCCGGCTCGCGCGTTTGCACCAAGATGTGACCGGTGGGGTCGTACGCCACTGCCACCGCCTCGCCGGTCGGCTGCGTAACAAAGCTGACCGTGTCGGACAGGACGTCGCCCGGCTGGCGCGCCGGCGGCGGGGTCATCATCGTCGTCATGGTGGTTGGCGGCCCCGAGCTGGAAGTGCCACCGCAGCCGCCGTTGTCGACAGGGTTCATGACATTGATCATGTCCATCATCACCACCTGCCCCTCGGACGGACCCTGGCGTGACTGGCGTGCATTGCCGGCCGAGATCAGCGCCGCTTGTTTGCGATCCGGCGACACCGCCAGATCCACCGGCAGCACCGCCTGCGAGATCGCCGCCGACGGCACCGGCGAGCCCAGCGGACCAACGTTGCTGACCGCGCTTTGCACGATGCTGGAGCAACCACCCCCTTCATAGCCACCGGGCTGCGTGTCGACAACGCCGGTGCTGGCGCGCTGGTGCACCAGCAGTGTGTTCCCGGGCGTGAGTTGAACCAAGCGCCAGGCCACCGACGGTTCCATCTTCACCATCGGGGGACCGTTCATTGACTTGAACATCGCGCTGGACGACGGCGGCGTCGTTCTTTGTGTGACCACACCTTGCTGGTTCACCGACAGGATCTGGGCGCTGCGGAACCGACTGATCAGAAGCGTGTCGCCGTCGACCACCACATCACGCAGATCGCTGTCCAGAGCCAGACGGCGGGTGATGGCCCCGTCGGGCGCCGGCGCCAGCGAGACCAACGTGCCGTCGGCGCAGGCCACGTGAAGCAGGTCCTGCTTGGCATCGTAGGCCACCCCGCGCGGGGTGGCGCAAACGGCTCGGCGGCCGGTGATCATTCCCGCCGCTGGATCCAGCGTCACCAGCGCGCCGCCTCGACGCAGGACCACGTGCACGCGGCCGGCGGCGTCCTGTTCGATTCGGCCGGGCTCGTCGCCGGGCTGTAATGGCAACGTGGCGACCACCGTTTCCTTGCGATAGTCGACGACGTAGATCTGATCGCGATCGGGATCGGAGGCGACGGCGGTGCGGCCATCAGCGAGAACGCGCAGCGTGCCGCCACTGATCGCGGGCGTTGCTTGCAGCGCGCTGTGCGCGTCCTCGAAGGTGGGCTGCAGCCCGAACGGGGTCCTGACGCCGGGCGGGATCGGCATCGTGTCGGGCGGCGGCGGCTGTCCGGTGACGGTGGTGGTGGGACCGTTGACGCCGGGGATGCAACCCGAGACCAGCGCTGTTGCGATCAAACCACCACCCGCGCAAGCGGCCCACTGAAACCGCGTTGGCACCGCCGGCCCCACCTTCGCCTTTGATCGCATCGCTAACCTCCTGCCCACCAGTCTAACGCTGTTTTGCTATCGCCAATCAGAAACCCGCACCCAGCGTGACACCGCGCACGCCCCCCGAACCCAACATCGGAATCAGGCTGTAATGAGGAGCGTCAGAGTCGCCGGCGGTGGCGCGGGGCGAGCGACCGTCCAGCATCAGGTAACTCGCCGTCAGGCCGCCGGCGGCGCCCAGCGTCGCGGCAACCAAGAACGGCCGCTCTGACCAATCGCGGGGCGACACCAGATAAAGAAGACCGGCCCCCGCCAGGCCGCCCGCCGCGGTGCTGAGATCGACCAGCACCGATTGCCCCACGGAGAAGTCGGTGCGGGCCACCAACCGATCACCGATCACCGTGCCGGCCAGGCCGGCAACCATGATCGTCGCAGCCGTTTGGCGGTCGCGAGCGTTGAAACCATCAGCGGCGGCGATGCCGGCCAGCACCCCGACCAGACCGGACGCTCGCATCACTTCGGCGTCGCCCCAGGTGTTGTCGCGGTCGCGTTCCAACCAGTATCCGCCTGCCAGCCCGGCGGTCGTGCCCAGCAAGGCGGTGGCGCCGATCCGACGCGCTTGCCCG
>DASXQB010000280.1:0-29484 GCA_036493295.1 Polyangia bacterium
GGGCAAAGTCAGCTCTCCAAAACGCCACCATGCAGCAGGACCCGCCCCTGTCCGGCTCCGTCGCTGACGGCGACGAGCCGCCCGAGCGCACGGTCACCACCGGTGCGGCGCAGCTACGCGCCGCGCCCGCCACCAGCCTGACCGCCGGCGCGGTGATCGACGGCCGATACCAGATCGAAGCGTCGATCGGCGAAGGTGGTAGCGGCTCGGTGTTCCGGGCCTGGGATCGGGCGTTGGGGGAACCCATTGCCATTAAGATTCTGCACCCAGAGCGGGCCCGCGAAAAGAGCTGGATCAATCGCCTGGCGCGCGAGGTGCGCGTGGCCCGCGCCATCCGCCATCCCAACGTTTGCCGGGTGTTCGATCTCGGCCACGCCGACGGTCATTGGTTCGTCACTATGGAGCTGGCCGACGGCGGCGCGCTGCGCCAACTTTTACGTTCCGGCACTGAGGGCGCGGCGCAGCGTCCGCTGGAAGAACGGCTGGCCGACGCGCGCTCGCTGTGCGCCGGGCTGGCGGCCATCCACGCCGTCGGCTTCATCCACCGCGACGTCACCCCGCAGAACGTCCTGCGCATGACCGACGGCCGCCTGGTGCTGTCCGATTTCGGTCTGGCCATCGAGAACAACGACAACACCACCGTCCACGGCGGCACGCCCGCGTATATGCCGCCCGAGGCCTTGATGGGCGGCCGATCGGATCAGCGCTCCGACGTGTGGCAGCTGGGCGCGATCCTTCACGAGATCATGTTCGGCCGAAAGCCAGAATGGCGAAACGGCCCCGACGGCACGGCAATGAAATGGCCGCTGCCGGCCGTGTCGACCCCGGTCGAAGAAGAGGTGGCGCGCCTGTGCGGCGATTGCCTGGCTCACGATCCGGTGGCGCGTCCGCCCACCGCGATGGCGGCGGCCGGGCGTCTGGCGGCGGCGGAGGTGGCGAAGCCGCGTGGCTGGTTGATGCGGCGGTCGCTGCAGGTGCGCGCGTTCTGGCGCCAGCATCGGGCGCTGCGCGCGGCGGCCATCGCCGCGGTGCTGGCGGCGGGCGTGGTGCGCGGCGCGCAGATTGTGGCCAAGCCGTCACTGTGTCGGGGCGCCGAGACCAAGCTGGCGGGCGTGTGGGATCCGAAGGTGAAGGCGGAGGTTCGCAAGGCGTTCTTCGGCACCGGACAGAGCTTCGCCAGCAGCACGTTCTGGAGCGTGAACCGTTTGATCGAGGACTACGTCCAGCGCTGGAGCACGACGTACACCGAGGCCTGCGAAGCCACCAACGTGCGCGGCGAACAATCAGCCGAGGTGTTGGATCTGCGCATGACGTGTTTGCAGGATCGATTGGCCGGATTGAAAGCGTTGACTGCGTTGTTCAGCCAGGCTGACGGCGCCGTGGTGGAGAACGCCGCCACCGCCGCCAGCCAGCTAGGCGCAGTGGATCGCTGCAACGACGTCAAGCTGCTGCGCTCGATGGTGCCGCCGCCGGAGAACCCGGTCGCCCGCCGTCAGGTCGAGCAGCTGCAATCCCGCCTCGCCGATACGCGCGCCTTGGCGGCATCCGGACGCTTGGCCGAGGCAGAGAAAGCGACGGCCCTTCTGGTCGAGGAGGCCCGCCGCGTGAAATTCCCGCCAGCGCTGGCCGAGGCGCTGGCTCTGCGTGGGCGAGTGTTGATCGATCTGCGCAATGTCGCCGGTGCGGAGGATGCCTTCGAAGAAGGCATCTGGGCCGCCGAGGAAGGCCGTCACGACGAGACCAAAGCGGAGATTGCCGTCGATCTCATCAGCGTGATGTCGCTCAAGGGCTCGCCACCGCGCGAGACCGAGCGCGGGGTGCACATGGCCGAGGCGTCGCTGCGGCGGATCGGCGGCCATGAAAGGCTGCAGATGTGGATGAATACAAACTACGCCGGCGCGCTGGAAGCCAGCGGACGCGCCGAGGAGGCGCTTGCCCACAGCCTGCAGGCGCTGTCCATTGGCCAGCGGGCGCTTCGGCCAGATGATACCGACCTAATTTTCGCGGAGTCGAACATAGGCAACGCGCTGCTCGCGTTGGAGCGCCCCGCCGAGGCGCTCGCCCACATCGACAAGGCCATCGAGATCGGCGCCAAGACGCTGGGCGCCGATCACCCGCAAATGGCCTTGCAGCTCAGCAACCGCGCCGAGGCGCTGAACCAGCTCGGCCGCTGGGCCGAGGCCCGCGCGGCGGCCGAGCGGGCGATGGCGATCTGGGAAAAACAGCTTCCGAAAGATCACCTGTACTTGTCTTACGGCCTCGCCAACATCGGGCAAAGCTACCTGGGCGAGGGCAAACCGACGCAGGCGGTGGCGCCGCTCGAGCGCGCGCTGCGCATCCGCCTGGCCAAGGAGCCGTCGCAGGCACAGATCGCGCTTTGCGAATTCGCGCTGGGGCGCGCCCTGTGGGACAGCGGCGCGCAACACGAACGCGCCCGCGACCTGGTGGCCAGCGCCCGCGATCGCTACGGGAACATGCCGGCGATGAGGAAACGCCAGGACGAGGTCGTCGCCTGGCTGGGCAAACACGGGCCGCCGGTGGTCAGCGTGCGCGCAGCGAATTGACGGCGCGCCCGCTGCCGGCGGCGGCCAGCACCTGGCCGTCGTCGAAGACGATCTGGCCGCGGCGGATGGTGGTGCGCGGCCAGGCGGTGACCTCGCGGCCAGCGTAGACGCTGTGGCCCGCGCGCGAGAACAGCTGATCGTTGCTGATGAGCCGTCGCCGGTTGGTCTCCCACACCGCCAGATCGGCGTCGCTGCCGACGGCGATGGTGCCCTTGCGTGGGTAAAGACCAAAAATACGGGCCGGGTTGGTGGCGGTCAGGGCGACAAAGCGCTCGACGGAGATTCGTTGTTTGCCCACCCCTTCGGTGAACAGCAGCGGCAGCATGGTGTCCAGTTCGGCCACGCCGGGGCGGGCGGTCTGCACGGTCTGGGCGGGATCGATCTTGTGGGCGCGGGTCCACGGCGCGTGGTCGCTGCCGATGGTGTCGATGCTGCCGTCCACCAGCCCTTGCCACAAGGCTTCGATGTCCGCCGAGCCGCGCAAGGGCGGCTGCGCGGTGTAAAGCGCGCCGTCGCTGTCGTGATAGCGCTCGGCGGTGAGGAACAGGTAAAGCGGCCGCGTCTCCACGAACACCGGCAAGCCCTGCGCGCGCGCCGCGCGGCACAGGTCAAGCGCGTGCGCCGACGACAGGTGCACGATGTACGTCGGGCAGCCGGTGGCCCGGCACATCTCGATGGCGCGTTCGGTGGCGATGTTCTCGGCGGCGGCCGGGCGGCTTTCGGCGTAAGCGCGCAGCGTGGTGCGGTGCTGGTGCGCCAGCATCGCCGTGCAGCACTCGATGATCGGCAGATCCTCGCAATGAATGAGGGTGACGCCGCCGGCCTCGGCGGTGGCCTTCATGATGGCGGCGTAGTGGCGCGCCGACGGTTCGAACGACGGCATGCACATGAAGAACTTCACGCCGCTGTGGCCAGCGGCGACGCAAGCAGGAACCTGGCCGGCGGTCTCGGCGGTGGGACAGGTGACGGCCAGATGAAAGAACACGTCGGCGATGGCCTCGCGCGCGATGGCGGCGGTCTCGGCCACCACCCGGTCCTGCAGTGACTCCCAGGGCAGGGTGAAGGCCATGTTGCCGACGGTGGTGATGCCTCCGGCCAGCGCCGCCTGTGATCCGCTGGTGTAATCGTCGGCCCACATCGCGTCGTCGGGATCGACGTCTTCGACGTGCAGGTGGACATGCGGATCGACGCCGCCCGGAAGCACCAGCGCGCCGCGGGCGTCGATCTCGCAGCGACCGGTCATGGCGCCGCCGATCTGAGCGATGGTTTCGCCCTTGATACCGAGGTCAGCAACCTGCCGTCCCTCGGCGGTGACCAGCGTTCCGCCACGGACCACGAGATCGAGGGGGATGTCTGGCACCGACGGCATTGTATCCTGCCGCGGCGAATCGGGCGACGGGCGACTCAGTTGGCCCACCAGTACGACAGCTTGAACAGGATGACGTCGGCGGCGCCGCCGTGTCGCAAGGCCGAAAGGTGCAGATCGCCGATCGGTCCGTAAAGCGTGTCCACCGTCGGCAGCTGCGAGCGCGCGTAGATGAGATACAGGGTCGAGCCCAGGCGATACTCCCAGCGCAGGACGATGTTGACGTTCACCGCCGCCTGTTCAAAGTCGGCGCTGGCCGGCGCCGCCGTGCTGGTCGGTGCCGCGGCGATGTCCGCCAGGCTGATGGCGCCGCTGGTCTCGGCCACGCGGCGCAGATCGGTGTAGTGCCCGGAGGCGAGGAAAAGCTGCGCGTACGTCTGCAGGGTGAGCTGGCGGGTGAAGGTGTAGTTGGCGCGTAGGATGGCACCCGCGCTCTTGGCGGTGAGGCGGCCGAAGACGTAACGCTGCATGGCCGGATCACACGCCGTCGGCACGGGCGCCATCGGCGCGTCGGCGCTGCCACTGCATTCGGTGGTGGCGAAGCGTGGCTCGCCGGTGGCATCGGTGACGTTCATGTCCAAGCCGAGATCGAACTGCGGCAACGGGTGTGCGGCCAGGCTGGTCCACACGTCGATCGACCAGCCGTTCTGCAAAAGCTGCGCGTCGCCGCCGGTCCACGCCACCAGCCGCCGGCGAAAATCGGTGTCCACCTCGGCGTGCAAGGTGAAGGCGTGCGACCGCTGCAGCGATGCGCGGCTGCCGGGCAAAAGCGCGCCTTGCTCGCCGATCTCCCGATCGTCCTGGCGCGCCGCCAGAAAACCGGCGCCCGCCGAGGCGATCCAGAAATTTTGAAACATCACCGTGCTGATCAGCTGGGCGCGCTTGCCCAGGTCCAGGCCGTCTAGCGAATAGCGGCTGCCAGCGTCCAGGCGCAGGTGCCGCTCGCGCGTGTGGTCGGTGGGCTGCAGGTTGCGGTACTCGACGTTGGCCTTGAGCTCGTGCAGGTTTTGCCGGGCCATGAAGCCGACGTCGTTGTAGTCCACGCGGCGGCTGTGGCCTGCATATTCCAGGCCCCACACCAGGTGCGCGCCACCTTCTTTGGCCACTCGCGCCCAGCTTCCCAAGCCCGTCGCGCCGGGACCGATCAACGTGCCGTCGGCCAGCGTGCGCTCCGGACCGTCGACGATGCGCGAGCCGATCACCTGCCCGGACAGCGAATAAAGCCCGCCGCCGAAACGCACCAGACCGTCGGCGCCGGCCACGTACGCGTCGTGGAAACAGCGGCCAGCGGCGGTGGGCGTGTTGCTGTCGGGACAAGGCGGCGGCGCGGCCCCGGCGTCGGGCGTGACTTCAAAGCGTGTGGTGCCGGTGGCGATCAGGCCGACGTGCCCGGCCCCAAACTCGCGGCGCAGGCGCAGCACATTGAAGCTGGTGGCGGGCGCCACCACCAGCGCCGCCCGCTGGTCACTGCTGACGCGATTTTCGTTGGTCAGCGCCGACAGAACGCCGACAGACACGCCGCCGCCGACCTGCCCGGTCAGCTTGGCGGCGACGTCGATGGTCGACGGTTGCGGCGCCTGCGTCAGGTGTTCGCCGTCGTTCAGCGACAAAGGCAGCGGCGGCGCGCTGCCGATGCGGCGCGAATAGAAGACCCGGTTGGGAAACGTGTCGGGCGCCGCGGCGGCGGCGTCTTCCTGCGAAGTGGACAGATACTCGGCGCCCTCCAGGAACAGCGGGCGCTTTTCCGGGAGGAAGGTTTCATAGTTGGTCAGGTTCAAGATCAGGCGATCGGCCTCGACCTGTCCGAACTCCGGCAGCGCGGCCGCGTCCAGTGTCAGGTCCTGGGTGAGGTGCCATTTCAGATCCAGGCCGGCGGGCGCGTCGCGCAGGCTGGGCCGAACCAAGCCGAACCGCCGGCTTTGGATCTGCGCGCTGCCGTCCTGGCGCTCGGCCCGCGCGGTGACGAACGGGCGCAACTCGATGGTGCCGCCGCGCTTGAGATCGCGCAGGTCGTCGAGACGCCCAAAACGCGCTACCCAGTCCGAAACCGAACGCGGGATCAAAACCCATTGATCGCCTTCGCCGGCGGCGCTGAGGACGCGGCTGGCCTGCATGCCCCAGCTTTGCACCGGCAGGTGCGCGTCGAAGCGCAGGACGCGCAGGGGGATGCGCAGCTCTGCCGACCAGCCGTGATCGGTCAGCGCCGTGCGCGCCTCCCACACCTCGTCCCAGTCCAGCGAGAGCACCGACTGATTCCGCAGCGTCCCGTCGGCGATCACGCCCGACACATTGACGGCGAAGATGAATGCCGTCTTCCCATCGCGGCGGGTATCAAGCTGCAGCTGCACCCAGTCGCTTTCCGAATCCTGATCGCGGCGGGTCAGACGCTGCGTGATCAGCGACCGGCGCTGTTCGCAGTCGAAGGCCACGTACAGCGCTTCGTCGTCGTAAAGGACGCTAACCGTGGTTCTCTCCGACGGCGGCTGGCCTTCCAGTGGCCAGTTTTGCACGAAGTGCTGGGACGGCTGCGCCGTCTTCCAGGCTGGATCGTCCAGGCGGCCGTCGATCACCGGCGGTTGCGTGGTGCGCACGGCGTTCATGTGCGGCACGGCGGCGGGGTTAAGATCAGCAGCGGCGGCTAGCCAAGCCAGCGACAAGAGCGACAACGACAGCGGCAACATCGGCTGCTAGTCGGTGAAGCGCTCGGCGAGAAGGCCCACGTCGGCGGGGCCAAGGTCGATGGTCGGCAAACGCGGCAAGGTCAAAAGCGGCAGGCCCGGGTTGTCGCGCAGGCGGGCCAGCATTTGCTCGGCGGTCTGCCGGTGCGCGCGCACGCTGATGCCAAGGCGCAAGGTGGCGTCCAGCGCGCCGTCGCCGGTGGGCGGCAGCACCTGGTTCAACGTGGCGCGTACGGTGGCGTCGAGCAGCGCATCCGAAGGCAACGCGTTCACCACCAGCGGGCCCAGCGGCATCTGCAGGCTGGTGCGCGCGGTGTGGGCCAGCTCGGCGGCCTCGCGCACCGGCAGCTCTTCAGGCAAGGTGACGATCACCAGAGCGGCGCGCGCCGGATCCGACAGCAGCTCGCGGGCGGCGGCGGCGTCATTGGTCAACGGCCCCTTCGGCAGCGTGTTCAGGATGGCCTGCGGAATACGCAACATCAGCACCGCGTGACCGGTGGCCGGCCCGTCGAGGATCACCAGATCATAGCGAGGCCGTCCGTTTTGCAGTTGTTCGGTGGTGTGCCACCAGGTCTTGCCCAGCATGGCGTACGCGTCGAGGCCCGGGATGGCCGAAAGAAAACCGCGCACCGCTCGGTTCTCGAACAGGGCGCGGTAGACGGTCTCATAGCGCAGGACCATCAGGCCGTATTCGTGCAGGGCGCTTTTCGGCGTCATGTTCACGGCGTCGATGGCGGGGGCCACGGTGACGACACTAGAACCAATTGCTTCGCGGCGGCCGAACATTTTGCTCAGGCGTTCGACCGCGTCGGTCTGGGCGATCAAGACGCGCTTGCCGCGCCGGCTGGCCGCCACCGCCAGTGCTGCGGCGACGGTGGTTTTTCCCACCCCACCCTTGCCGGCGATGACCAGCAGCTTGCGATCGAATAGACCGCTCATGTCGAGACCTCGGCGCGGCAGACGGCGGCGATGAGGCCGATGGCCGCGCCCGCCGCCAGCACCGCCGCCGGATCGTAACTGACGAAGGGCATGGTGACGCCGATGATCGGCACCAGGCCGGCGCACACCGCGATGTGCAGCGCCGCCGGCGCCACCAGGGCCATCCCCGCCGCCAGGGCCAGCGCCGCCAGCCGGTGATCGGAAGCGCGGCGGGCGATCAGCACGGCCCCCACGCCGATTCCCACCCAGGCCAGGACCACCGCCGCGGCGGCGAATTTCCCCAGCTCTTCGGCGATCACCGCGAAGACGTAATCGCTCTCCGGCGAAGACAGAGAACGGCGCGCGCTGCCGTGGCCCAGGCCGACGCCGGCGTTTCCGGCGCTGGCTGCGGCGCGCGCATGGGCCAGGGCCAGCACCTCGAAACCCTTGCCACGGCGATCGGCCAGCGGCTCGACGAAGCCCTGCCAGCGGCTGCCCACGTAACGAAACTGCGAGGCCACCAAACCCAACGCCGCCGCCAGCAGCGCCGACGCCGGCACCAACCAGCGGCCGCCGATGCCCAAGCCGGCCAGCGCCACCAGGGCCACCAGGATGGTGACGCCGGCGGCGGAGAAATCCGGCTGCACGATCAACGTCAGCACCGCCACGAACGTCATCACCAGCGCCAGCAACCAGCGCGGCAGACCGTCATTCTCTGCGGGCGCCGCCGCGGGATCGCCCCACGACACCAGCAAGAGGGCCACGCCCAGGGTCAAAAACGGCGCTGGCTCGCCCGACAGCGGACCCAAATGCAGCCAGCGGCTGGCGCCCGCGGCGCGCACGCCGAGGCCGGGAATGAACACCGCCAGACCGGCCAGCAAGCTCAACAAGAAAAAATACGGCGCCGCTCGCAGCAGGCGCGCCGCGCCCACCCGCGCCACGGCGAAACCGGCGGCGATGGCCAGCGCGGAGGCGATCAGGTGCCGCGCCACGAAGTGCTGCGGGTATCCCAGGCCCAGGCCACTTTGCCGGCTGGTGGCCGTCGCCGACACCATCACGCCCAGCCCACCCAGCACCAGCGCCGACGGGACCAGAAGCAAAAGCACAAGCGATCGGCGCATCATCAAAGATCAGAAACGGTAAAAGAGTCCGATCCCGCTGTCGAAAAGATCCCCGAAGAGGTTCAGGTGATCGCCGGTCTCGGTGACGAAGTCGGGGCGGTTCAGGGTTTGGGTGAAGTTGAAGCGCACGCGCACGCCCATGCCGGCCTTGATCGCCCAGTCGACGCCAAGACCGCCACAGACAAACGGTTGGCGCGAGGAGGCCGTTCCTGGACGCAGGGTCAACTCTGGGGTGGAGAAATAACCGAAAGTGAAGCCCACACCGACCGAAGCCCACAGCGTGATCGCCTGCAGAGGAAGCGCCACCGTTTGCGCGATGGAAAATCCGGTCTGGGTCAGGGTGCGGTAGTCGGTCGACGGTCCTTCCAGAGCCAGCGTGAAGTGATCGTGAAAGAAGTTGGCGCTGGCGCCGAGGAACAGCGTCGGCGCTTCGGGCGGGCCCAGGCGCAGATAACGTCGTTCGTAAAGTCCACCGACGGAGAATCCGACCGTGGGCGTCAGCTGCTCGCCGCCGGGCGAGATTCGGAACGACGGGCCGATGAAGACACTGACACCGTTGGCGCCGGCCGGTTCCGCCGCGGCCACCGGCGGCGCGGGTGCCGGGGCGGGATTTGCCTCGGGCGGCGGTGGCTGCGCCTGCGCCGACAGAAGCAGCAGCAAACGGGAGACGACCGCCGCGTTCATCGCTGGCAGCCTACCCGATCACGACCAGATCCTGACCAGCTTCGACCGCTTCGCCGTCCGCGCAGCGCACCTCGCGCACGATGCCGGCGCGGGGCGCGCGCAGTTCGTTCTCCATCTTCATCGCCTCGACGACCACCACGGGTTGCGCGGGGGTCAACTGATCGCCGACCTTCACCAGGATCTTCACCACCCGGCCGGGCATCGGTGCCTTCAGCGTGGCGGTCGTGCCCATCGCTGCAGCCGGCCGGGCGATCAGATTCCGCACCGCCGCGCTGCGGGCCTCGGTCACTTCCGCCGCCACCATCACCGGGTCTCCTGGCGGCCCGATCGCGACGGTGAGCTTGGGCGCGGTGCCGTCGACCTGCGCGATGATCTGCTGCGTCCCCAACATCAACGACCAGAGGCCCGGTTCCACCTGCCGCGCTTGCACGTCGCGCGTCTGCCCGTCGACGATGATCTCCAGCGCTTCGCCGTCGCCGTTGCGCAGTTCGACGACGCGGTCCTTGCCGCCGATCTTGATGGCGTATCGATGGATCATGCGCCGCGATTAAACCACGTTCCCCTCACCCCGACCCTCTCCCAAAGGAGAGGGAGATCGGAGCGGCGGCGGGAGATCGGGAGTTGCGGCGTTGCTTTTTGGCCGGGCTTTGCCCGGCCGGCTCACCTTGCGCGAGCAATCCGTTGGGGGGCGCTCCTAGCTTTCCATAAAGCTCTTCAGCCGCTTGCTGCGCGACGGGTGGCGCAGCTTGCGCAGAGCCTTGGCCTCGATCTGGCGGATACGTTCGCGCGTGACCTCGAAATCCTGACCCACCTCTTCCAGCGTGTGGTCGGATTTTTCGCCGATGCCAAAGCGCATGCGCAGCACCTTCTCTTCGCGCGGGGTCAGCGTGGCCAGCACTTTGCGCGTCTGCTCGGCCAGGTTCATCGAGATCACGGCATCGGCCGGCGAGATGACACTCTTGTCCTCGATGAAGTCGCCGAGGTGCGAGTCTTCCTCTTCGCCGATCGGCGTTTCCAAGGAGATCGGCTCCTTGGCGATCTTCAGAACCTTCCGCACCTTGTCGAGCGGCAGCTCCATCTTCTCGGCGATCTCTTCGGGCGTCGGCTCGCGTCCCAGCTCCTGCACCAAATAACGGCTGGTGCGGATGAGTTTGTTGATGGTCTCGATCATGTGCACCGGGATGCGGATGGTCCGCGCCTGGTCGGCGATGGCGCGGGTGATCGCCTGCCGGATCCACCACGTCGCATAGGTCGAGAACTTGTAGCCGCGCTTGTACTCGAACTTGTCGACAGCCTTCATCAGGCCGATGTTGCCCTCCTGGATCAAGTCCAGGAACTGCAAGCCGCGGTTGGTGTACTTCTTGGCAATCGACACCACCAAGCGCAGGTTGGCCTCGACCAGCTCGGCCTTGGCCTTCTCGGCCATGCGCTCGCCGTCCTGGATCTCCCGCACGGTGTCGCGCAGGACGTCCTCGGACAGCTTCGCCTCCTCCTCGACCTTCTTCACCTTGCGCTGGGCGTTGGCGATGATCTTGGACATCTCCTCGATCTCTTCCGCCCGAATACCCAGCTTTTTGGAGACGGCGCGCTGGCGCAGCGGTGAGGATCGAACCTCGCGCAAGGTCTTGCGGAAGTCGCGCAGGCTCATGCCTGCCTTCTGCTCGCAATCGATGATCTCGTGGTTGGCCTGCTCGATGCGCTCGACGAAGCCCTTCAGCTTGAGGACGATCTTGTCGATCTGCTTTTTGTTGAGGCGCATCTCCTGGAGCGCGTCCAGGATCTCTTGCCGCAGATCGTTGACCTCCGACTTCCACTTTTTCTTCGAGACGTCGGAGCTGCCCTTGACGTCCAGCTTCTCCAGGAATTTTTCCTGTTCCTTCCAAAGCCGGCGGACCTTCTCGATCACCTTGCAGACGCGTTCGATGTGCCACTGCTCGTCGAACTCGGCGTCCTCCTCGTCGGCGTCCTTGACGACCTCCTTGACGCGAATCTTCTGCTTGCGCAGCTTGTCGCCCAGCTGAAGGATCTCTTCAATCGCCACCGACGAATTGAGCACGACCTGCAGCACGCGCCGCTCGCCGTCTTCGATGCGCTTGGCGATCTCCACCTCGCCCTCGCGGGTGAGCAGGGAGACCGACCCCATCTTGCGCAGGTACATGCGCACCGGGTCGTTGGTCTTCGAATAGCCGTCGGCGTCGTCTTCCTCTTCGGCCTCTTCCTTCTTGCTGGACGACGTCGTCTCGACCTCGTCCTCTTCCTCCTCAGCCTCGGCGTCTGCCTTCTCGGAGACCTTCAGCTTGGACGACGAATCGACGATCTCGATGCCCTCACCCGAGAACGCCGACAGCCAGTCGTCCATCTGATCGGACGACACGATGCTCTCCGGCATGTGCTCGTTGACTTCGTCGTAGGTGAGGAAGCCCTTCGCTTTGCCCATGGTGATGAGCTCGCGCTTTTTGCGCTCGCTGTCCTTGGCAGAACTGGCCGCCTTGGTGGCGCCGTTCTTGGCGCCATTTTTGGCCGGCTTGGGAACGCGAGGAATCTCTTCCCCGTCGTCATCGTCCATGTCGTTATCGGCTTCGTTGAACGTATCGTCTTCCATACCTACGGCCTCTCAATGGCTGCTTTGAGCCCTTGCCTGGTCTGCGTTAGCTCGATTCCTCGTCTCATCGTTGCATTCGTAGTCGCTTCATCGCCGCGCGATCGCGCAGCCTGCGCCTGCTTTTCGTTCATCACGATTTCGGCGTCAACGCGCAAAAGTTCAAGCTTGGCCCCTAGTTTCACCAAAGTCACCTGCGGATCGGCGACCCGGTTGATGCTGCCATCCATCAGCGCCCGCGACACACTGTCCCGGACGTCGGCGGGGGCCGCCTGCAGCCAGGCAGGTGTATCGATGCGGTTGGCGGAGGCGATGCCTTCCATGGCCAGACGAAAAAGCTGGCGCAGCGACGGATCAATCAGCAGATCGCCGGCACGGTTGGCTTGCGGAAGGCGCGCCAATTCGGGGTAGGTCACCAGCAAGACCAGAAAGTACAATTCTTCTGGTGGCAACTTGCGCTGGGGCGGGGGCTCGGCCGATAGCGGCGCGGCTTCGGCGTTCGTCGCTGGCTGGGCGGGACCGCGCCGCAGGCTTTCCGAGGCTTCGCGCAGGGCACGATTCACCTGGTGAATGGTCATGCCCAGGACGGCCGCCGTCTGGCGGGCGTAAAGCTCCAGCGTGGTTTGATTGCGCACCCTGGCTAACAACCGCGTGATGGCCTCCAAAGCTTCGACCCGCCCGGGGATGCTGGCGGTCTGGGCGGTGTTCTGGATGAATTGATCCAGCATCGGGCGGGCGCCGTCGACCAGGCGCTGGAACGCCTCCGCTCCTTCATCCCGTTGGCGCACGAAATCGTCGGGGTCGACGCCGGTGGGCAGGCGGGCGATGCGTCCGTCGACGTCCGCCTCCACGAACAGCGGCACCGCCTTGTCCGCGGCGCGCTGGCCGGCGGTGTCGCCGTCGAACACCACCACCACTTGTCGCGCCAGACGCCCGAGGAGATCAATCTGCTCCAGCGTCAGCGCCGTGCCCATCGGCGCCACCGCGCTGTCGATGCCCGCCTCGTGCAGTGACATCACGTCGAAGTTGCCTTCCACCACGATGGCCACGCCGGTCTTGCGGATGGCTTCGATGGCGGCGTGCAGGCCGTAAAGCAGTTCCTTCTTGTGAAACAGCGGCGAATCGGGCGAATTGACGTACTTGCGATCCTTGGCCTCGGGATCCAGCAGGCGGCCGCTGAAACCGACCACCCGCTTTTGCCGATCGATCACCGGCAGCATCACGCGATCGCGGAAAAAATCGTAGCGCCCGCGTTCGTTGACGCCGCAAAGGCCCAGGACTTCGCCGTCGGTGACAGGGATTTTTTTGCTCGCAAGGTAGCTCTGCAGCCCGTCCCATTTACCCGGCGCATACCCGACGCGAAAGCGTTCGATAAGCGGCGCGCTGATGCCGCGCTTTTCCACGTAAGCGCGCGCCTGCGCACCGGCGGGCGAGGCATAGGCCTCTTGAAAATACGTCGTCGCCAGCTCCATCACCCGGAACAGGCGATCGCGCTGCGA
This sequence comes from Polyangia bacterium, assembly GCA_036493295.1. Lineage (GTDB taxonomy): Bacteria > Myxococcota_A > Polyangia > Fen-1088 > Fen-1088 > DATKEU01. The sequence continues at coordinate 13,430 of DASXQB010000280.1, forward strand.
TTCGGCGTCACGGCGGGCTTGCCGCTCGGCCGGCGACAGCGGCTGGGCGTCCAGTTCAACCCCCGCGGTGAGCGCCAGATCGCGCACCACCTCGATGAACGTCCGCTGCTCGATCTTGACCAGGAACTCTATGACGTCACCTTTTTCGCCGCAGCCGAAGCAGTGAAAGAACTGACGTGTCTCGTGCACATGGAAAGAAGGCGTTTTTTCGCTGTGAAAGGGGCAAATCCCTTTCCAACTCCCCGTACCCGCCCGCTTGAGCTCAACATAGCGTTTGACGATCTCGACGATATTCGTCCGCTCCCGGACATCGTCGATTTTCTCCCTGGGGACTAAGGGCACGGCAATGTCCGCGGCACCGGAAGGCGCGCATTTTTTAGCCCAGCCCCACCCATAGTCAAGCCCGATTGCGAATTTTCCCCGAGATTTTCCCCCTCGGCAATTCCCTAAACCTATTCCACACCTTGCCCCACCCGTTGCCCTTCCCGCTTCCCATTAACGTACCCCCAGCCCCCCAATTTCGGTCATCCGGTCCGTCCGCTAGCGGTGTTATTTCCGTTCAGGAGGCCGGGCTCCGCCCGGCCGGCTCACCTGGCGCGAGCATTCCGTTGGGGGGCGACGTGGGGCACCTAGTCCCCCCACGCAGCGAGCGGCGCGAGCGATCACTGCCCTTCGCCGCCCTTCAGCTCGGCTTCGTCGGCGCGCTTGAGGATGATGAACTCGACGCGCCGGTTCTTGCTCCAGCAGTCCTCGTTGTGTTGCGTGCAGACCGGCTTGGTCTCGCCGTAGCCGTGGTTGCGCAGGCGGCTTGGTTCGACCCCGCGTTCGACCAGCGCTTGCTTGACCGACGCCGTTCGGCCTTCCGTGAGCTCCAGGTTGTGCTCGTCGTTGCCGCGCTCGTCGGCGTGGCCTTGCACTTCCAGCAGCAACAACTGCGGGTTGCCTTTGATCGTCGCCGCGATCGCATCCAGCAGCGGGAATGAGACCGGCTTGATGTCGGTCTTGTCGGTCTCGAAGTAGATCTTGTCCAAGATCTCCAGCTTGCCGCGCCTGACGATCACCCGTCCCTTGTCCGGGCAGCCGTCGTCGTCCTGGAAGCCGTTGTAAGTCTCCGGCTCGTTCGGGCACTTGTCGTTCTTGTCCAGGATGCGGTCTTTGTCGTTGTCGGGATCCGGGCAGCCGTCCTGATCCTCGAAGCCATCTTTGTCTTCGGGATCGTTCGGGCACAGATCGTTGACGTCCAGGATTCCGTCCTTGTCGTTGTCGGGATCCGGGCAGCCGTCTTGATCCTCGAAGCCGTCTTTGTCTTCGGGATCATCCGGGCACTTGTCGACGTCGTCGGGGATGCCGTCGCCGTCGCGATCGAAGGTGGTCGAATCGGGGCAACCGTCTTCGTCTTTGTAACCGTTCTTGGTCTCCGGCTCGTTCGGGCACTTGTCGTCGACGTCCAGGATGCCGTCGTGATCGTTGTCAGGCTCGGGGCAGCCGTCTTCGTCTTCGAAGTCGTCAAAGTCTTCCGGATCGTCGGGACACTTATCGACGTCGTCCTTGTACCCGTCGCCGTCGCGGTCGCCGATCGACGGCTCGAAGATCATGCCGATGAACGCGCGTGGCGCGCCGCCGCCGTACCCGTTGGCCAGCCGCCAGCCGCCGCCCAGCTCGAAGAACGAGTTGTGGGCCAGGTACAGCTTGATGCCGGCGATGGCTTCCGCCGTCGGCTTGAGATTGCTCTGGGTGCTGTCGGCGGCGATCTTCTTGCTGCCCAGGCCGTAAAAGCCGTAGACCTCGCCGACCACGTCGAACTTCTGCGGGACGATCCCGTACGAGATGCCGAAGCCGCCGACCACTTCGTTCTTGGCCAGGATGCCCTGCTGCGTGTTGGTCAGCATCATCCCGCTGGGAGTGAACATCCGCGGCGCGGTGCCTGTCGTACCGTCGTCGACGAACGTGGTGCTGGGGCGGATGCGCATGCCAGCGTTGATGGTGGTGCGAAAACGCCCGAGGTAGCCGGTCTCGGTGTCGGCGATGATGGTCGGCTGGAAGATCAGCTTCCCTTCGCCCATGAAGGCGTTCTTGTCACCGGTGGGCAGCACCAGGCTGGGGATGATGGCGATGCCGAATCCGGTGCGGGTGGCGTTCAGCAGCCGAATCTTCGGGTGCAGCGTGATGTCGCCCAAGCCCTGGCGGGTGAATCCATAGTCGGTGGTGGCGGCGCCAGCGCCCCCGGGGTTCGACGGCTCGCCCTTGCCGGACAGCACCGTCATGGGCACGACCATGCCCAGCTCGAAACCAAAATGCGCCAGCTTGACGAAGCCGACCGCGGCTTGCAGCGACGGCGTCACCAGGTTGGTCACCACAAAACCGTTTTGCTGTGTCGGCGTCCCCAGCTTCATCGTGCCGTCAAACTGCAGCGGCCGGCGCGCGTAGGTGGTCACCAGGCCGAACGAAAAATCCCACTGCCCCAGGACGCCCGAGGAATTGAGGGTGATGAAACCCTTCGAATCCATGGCCGGGCGAAACATCTGCAGGTCCAGCGGCGCGCTGTTGATCTGCGCCTTTGCCGGAGCAGCGAGGCCGAATGCTGCGACCGCCGACACGACGATCGACATGAAAATCCGGCTGGGGCGAACCGACATCGAGACCTCCGTAAGCCTTGAGCGCAAGTCGTGAAGAGTTCCGCCAATTAGTCGGAAAATCGACGGACATTTATAACAGCGTCGAGATCGCTGTCAAAGCAGTATCCTGGCCGCCGTGATTCTCTGTGGCAGTTCGTTGCGTCCGCCAGGCGGGCGCGGGGTGGACCCGCTGGTGCGGCTGGCTTCGGAGGCCGGCTTCGACGGCATCGGTATCGGGCGGGGCTGCACGCTGGCGATGGCCACGGAGATCCTGGCGGTGGCCCTGAAGGCGGGTCTCGGTCCGGGCATTCTGGCCGCGCCGCTGGCGGAACGGCCGCTGCAACCGGGAAAGCGCTACCCGCGCCTGGGCGCCGAGGCGCCCGACGAGCGGGCGGCGGCGATCGAGCTCGGCCGGCGAACCCTGGAGCTGGGTGGCGGGGTGGGCATGAAGGTGGTGACGCTGGATTTCGGCGCGGTGGCCCTGAGCACGCCGATCGAACCGGTGGCGCGTCTGTACGCCCGGCGCGAGCTCGAAGACTACGATTTGGACCAAGGTCCGCTGGGAGCGGCGCTGCGCGAGCGGCGCGCCCGCAGCGGGGCCTTGGTCGACGCCTGCCGCTGGTCGCTGGAGGCGCTGTCGCCGCACGCCGCGCGCCGCGGAATCACGTTGGCGCTGGATCTGGGCCCGACGCCCTGGGGTTTGCCCGGTCCGCGCGAAGCGCTGGAGCTGTGCGCGCTGTTCGGGGGCGCGGCCGTCGGGGTGGCATTCGATCCGGCCAAGTTGATGGCGATGCGCGCTTTGGGCCTGCCGGTCAGCGACGAACGAATCGCGGCGCTGCGGGGGGCGGCGGCGGTCATCATCGAAAACGACGCCGTCGGCACCGACGTCGGCTATCTGGCTGGGTTAGGCGAACGCGACGCCGACCTGGCCACGCGCGAGGGCTTCGCGAAGAACGTTCCCGTGATCGTGGTGGGCACCCCCGACGCCACCGACGGGGAAGTGGCCGCCGCAGCCGCGCTGGCGCGCGCCCGCTACGAGTGAGCGGGGTTGGCGCCGCCCAGGATGCCCGTGAGCTCCTTGGCGATCCCTGACTTGATGGCGCCCGCCAGCGGCGTCAGCAGAAATCCCAGGTTCAGATCGATGTGCACCCGCGCCGGCTCGATGGCCAGGTGCGCGTCCAGGCCTTTGCGCGACACGAGCAGCTCGTGCTCGCCTTTCCAGGTGCAGGTGGCACCGTATTCGTTTTCCAGCTTGGGCGTGGCCCGGGCAATGCGCGCACGCGCTTCTTCGGGGGTCAGCGCGTGGGGGATGTCGACTTCAAATTTGGGCATCGCCGTTTCTCTAGCGATATCCCCGGCGGAAGTCCAGGCGAAGCTGCTTGGGGGGCGGACGTCCGCCGGCAGGCCGCAGGTCGAACCCATTCTTGGGGGCCAGGCCATGCCGTAGCGTGTCTTTGAGTCGATCCAGACAATTCGAGCAAATCAACAGTGGGTGTCGAGCAAGGTCTCTTTCGGTCGATCGCTTTGCCTGGGCACAGGCAACTATGTTTAGTTAGATTCCGCTGCCCAAAACCGAAAGGGACTCCGTCAATGTCAGGCGAAAAAATTTCAGCCGTTTTTCCTCTCATTTTTGTGGCCACAGCGACGATCGCTTTCGGGTGCGATGGTCTGGCGCCGAACAGTCAGCTGGGGATCAATCAGGCCGCGGCCAGCGCCAACGAAAAGACCGCCTTTGATTATTTTCTCAACAAAGGGCTGACGAATTTTCAGGCCGCCGGCGTTGTGGGAAATCTCGTTCAAGAATCGGGCGTGAATCCCTCCATCTCGCAGTCGGGCGGCGGACCAGGGCGGGGCATCGCTCAGTGGTCAGCGGGAGCGCGCTGGGACACCACCAAAGGCGACAACCTGGTGGCGTTCGCCGCGATGGAAGGTCTGCCGACGAATTCGCTGATGGTGCAGCTGGATTTCATCTGGTACGAGCTGCAGACGTTTCCCGCGTATGGGTTGACCAAGCTGATCGCCACCACCGATGTGAGCGGAGCGAGCATCGAGTTCGAGAACGACTACGAGGGATGTGTGGACGCGAACTTTCCGGTGTGTGAGCAGGCCATGCGCATCGTGTACTCGATGCAGGAGCTGAAATCGTACGGGAATGATCCGGTGATGCACGACGGGGGCGTCATCGTCGACGGAAGCGGCACCCATGACGGCGCGGACGCCCAGGCCGCCGACACCGCCGCCGATCACGAGGGAACGACCAGCGAAGACGCCGCGGCCGACATCGTCGCCGTCGTCGACACCGCGGCGCCCGTCGACACCACGCCGCCGCCCGCCGTCGACGCCGGCGCGCCGGCGCCGGTCGACTCGGGTGTGGCCGTCGACACCGGAAAGGGCTCCGCGCCGGCCAGCGGCACGTCCAGCGGCGGTTGCGCGCTGGCGTCTGGCCTTCCGTCGGAAGGCGCGGGCGGCGCCAGCGCGTTGCCGGCGTTCGCTTTCGCGCTCAGCCTGGTGGCGTCGCGGCGGCGGCCACGCCGCTAGGCGCTTCGGGGTCGAACGTCAGGCGCGAGACTTCGAACTGGTTTTTACACAGGCGAATGATCGTCCCTTCGCCGGCCAGCAGCGGTTCGCGCTGCAAGAGGTGATACGTACGCAGGCCGTCGCGCGTCGGCGGTTCGCCGTGGGCTTTTTTCCCCGGCATGCCGCTGACCACGATGATCCTCTCTCCCGGCTGCAACATGAACCCTGGGTCGATCGTCCCCAGCAGCGACCCGCGCTTACCTTTGCGCGTCGCGATCACTTGCAGCCCGCCTGTGGTGACCGCCGTGGGCCCGGTGTTTTCCAGGACAAACCACTCCTCATTGATCTTCTTGCGGTCCGCCGTCGCGTGCGCTTCCCTAAAAATCAGAGCCATTAACAGTTTCCTCTTTCCGTTTCTGCAATCCGTTGGGAAGCGTCGCCGTTTCAGCCAGGAGCGCGGGCTCTGCCCGCGCGGCCCACCTTGCGGAGACGGGGTGGGCCCGTGGGAGGGCCCAGCCCTCCCACGCTCAGACTTCGAGGATCTCCGCTTCTTTTTTTGCGACGATCTCGTCGATCTTGGTGACCGCCTTGTCGGTGGTGTCCTGGACGGTCTTGAGACCCTTGCGCTCGTCGTCTTCGGTGATGGTTCCGTCTTTGAGGAACTCTTTCAGCATCTCGTTGGCGTCGCGGCGGGCACCGCGCAAGGCGACCTTGGCCTCCTCGGCCATCTTCTTGACCACCTTGACCAGCTCTTGCCGGCGTTCTTGCGTCAGCGCGGGCGATGGCAGACGGACCAGCTCGCCGTCGGACTGCGGGTTCAAGCCCAGCTGGGCGGCGCGGATCGCTTTTTCGATCTCAGGGATCAGCGCCCGCTCCCACGGCTTGATGGTGATGAGGCGTGCGTCGGCGACGTTCAACGACGCCACCTGGTTGAGCGGCGTCGGCGTGCCGTAGTAATCGACGCGCACGCCGTCGAGGATACCCAGGTTGGCGCGGCCGGTGCGCACCTTGCCAAGCTCGCGCTTGAAACCGTCGGTTGCCTTGTCCAGATCGCCTTGCAGGCTCTTGATCACGTCGTTGAGCATCGGTCTCCTCCCGTCGCCGGGCCCGACAGTATCATGGGCTAGGTCGCTTCTCCTCGGGTCTGGCGGCGCTCTTCCAGGACCATGGTGCCCAGCGGTTCGCCGAGCAAGACACGACGGATGTTCCCCGGGTGGGTCATGTTGAAAACCAAGATAGGCAGGTTGTTGTCGCGGCAAAGCGAGATGGCCGTCGAATCCATCACGCCGAGGTTGCGGTTCAAAACGTCGAGATAGGACAGCCGCCGGAACATGCGGGCGTCCTTGTGCTTGGCCGGATCCTTGTCGTAGACGCCGTCGACCTTGGTCGCCTTCATGACGATCTCGGCGCCGATCTCCATCGCCCGCAGCGACGCCGCGGTGTCGGTGGTGAAAAACGGGTTGCCGGTGCCGGCGGCGAAGATGACGAAGCGGCCTTTCTCGAGATGCCGAATGGCGCGGCGGCGGATGTACGGCTCGGCCAGGCGTTCCATTTCGATCGCCGACAGCACCCGGGTGTGCGAGCCGCGCGATTCAAGGGCATCTTGCAACGCCAGCGAGTTGATCACCGTGGCCAGCATGCCCATGTAGTCGGCGTGGGCGCGGTCCATCCCGCGCGCGCTGGCGGCGATGCCGCGGAAGATGTTGCCGCCACCGATCACCAGCGCGATCTCCACCCCCAGCGTGTGGACGTCAATCAGCTCGTCGGCGATCTGGGACAGCGTGCCCGCGTCGATGCCGAAGTTGCCGTGGCCCATCAGCGCCTCGCCCGACAGTTTCAGCAGGATGCGGCGGTATTTCACCCCTGGGGCCAGCGGGCGCTTTTCCTCCGTGATGGGTTCGTCGTCTTCCAACGCGGGCGCGCCGGGGACGGTGATCTCCGACGCGGCCCCGTTGGGGGTGGTTACTTTCGTCTTGGGCTTGCTGCTCTTGGAAGAGGCCATCGGGGCGCGCAGTGTACCCTTACGCCGTGCCTGACTGCTTCTTGACCTCGCTGACAAAATCGTCAGCGCGCTTTTCCAGTCCCTCGCCGACCTCGAAGCGCTGAAAGCGTCGGACGCGCACGTTCTCGCCGGTCTTGGCGACCAGATCGGTCTGCAGCGTGCGGATGTCCTTCTTGCCTTCGGGATCTTTGACCCACACCTGATCCAGCAAGCAGATCTCTTTCGCCCACTTGGCCATCTGCCCCTCGACGATCTTCGGAATGACCGCCTCGGGCTTGCCGGATTGCTTGGCCAGCTCGTTGCGGATGGCGCGCTCTTTTTCCAGCACGGCGGCCGGGATCTCGTCTTGCGACAGGTACTGCGGGTTCATCGCCGCCACCTGCATCGCGACCTCGCGCGCGAAACCCTGAAAATCCGGGTTGCGGGCCACGAAGTCGGTCTCGCAGTTGACCTCGACCAGCACGCCGATGCGCGTGCCGTGCAGGTAAGTGACCACCGCTCCCTCCGAAGCGATGCGCGTGGCCTTCTTGGCCGCCGAGGCGATCCCCTTCTTGCGCAGGTACTCGATCGCCTTCTCCATGTCGGCGGAGCACTCCGTGAGGGCCTTCTTGCAGTCGGCCATTCCCGCGCCCGTTCGCTCGCGCAGGTCTTTGATCATCTGTGCACTGACATCAGCCATGACAAAACCCTTTCAAACAAAAACGATCCGAAATGGAAAACGGCGCGCGTTTCCACGCGCCTGGGAGTGACTCTTCGAAGCGAGCACGAGGCGCGGTCCGCCCGCGCTGATGCTCAGCCGCGTTGGTTTTCGTCTTCGGGGGTCGCCGCAGCCTCGGGCACCGGCAGGTCGGTGCGGCGGCGTGACACTACCTCGACGCGCGGACCTTCGCCGCCCGACGAAACGCGGATGGTCTGTGGCTCGTCGCTACCTTCGCCGCCGCGTCCGCGCTGCTGGCTGGCCCGCTCGCGGCCGACCTTCTGGCCCAGCAAGCACGCCTCGGCGATCTTGCCGGCGAACAGCTTCAGTGACCGGATGGCGTCGTCGTTGCCGGGGATGGGGTAGTCGATCAGGTCCGGATCGCAGTTGGTGTCGACCACCGCCACGATCGGGATCTCCAGCTTGCGCGCCTCGGTGACGGCGATGTGCTCTTTGACCACGTCGACGATGAACACCGCGCCCGGCAGCTCGGTCATGCTCTTGATGCCGCCCAGGGCTTTTTCCAGCTTCTCGCGCTCGCGGGTGATGCCCAGAACTTCCTTCTTGGTCATGCGCTCGAAGGTGCCGTCGGTCGACATCTTCTCGATGGCGTGCAGGCGATCGATCGATCCTTTGACGGTGTGAAAGTTGGTCAGCGTGCCGCCCAGCCAGCGGTTGGTGACGCAGAATTGATTGGCCCGGGTGGCCTCGTCGCGGATGACGTCCTGGGCCTGTTTCTTGGTGCCCACGAACAAAACCGAGCGGCCGCCGGCCACGTTCGAGACCAGAAAGTTGAAGGCGCGCTTGAACGCCCGGACCGTCTGCTGCAGGTCGATGATGTGAATGCCGTTGCGGGCGCCGAAGATGTACGACTTCATCTTCGGGTTCCAGCGCTTGGTCTGGTGACCGAAGTGAACGCCGGCTTCCATCATCTCGCGGATGGTGATGGGCGCGTCGGGGGACGGCTGGACGCCTTCCATCGGGGCGGGGGCGGCGGACGGACTCTCATTCTCGATCGTGGCTTCCATGGAACTCCTTCGCGTTGGTTTCCTCCGCCCGCTTCATCGGTGATCGAAACCCGGAGCAAGTCCGGGCACGCACGATCACCTCGACAGGCGTGTGGTGTTAAAGAGGGTGCATTTTCTACCACATTTTCAACACCGGGGCGGCGAAATGTCCTGACCGTCCCGGGGCATGCCGTGTCACGACTGGACAAAAACCGCGGAACAGGAGGTGCACCACATCCGCGGGATCGATAGAAGGAGCCACCAATGTCTGTCACCACTGCAAAAAAAGCTGAAATCCGCCCTGCGACCGGCAAGCTGGGAATTCTTTGTCCCGGCATGGGCGCCGTCGCCACGACCTTCATGGCTGGTGTGGAAGCGATCCGCCGCGGCATCTCCAAGCCCATCGGCTCGCTGACCCAGATGGGGACCATCCGTCTCGGCAAGCGCACCGACAACCGGTCGCCGCTGATCAACGAATTCGTGCCGATAACCCGTCTGGAGGACATCGTCTTCGGCGGCTGGGATCTGTTTCCTGACGACGCCTATCAAGCCGCGGTGAAGGCGGGCGTGCTGTCGAAAGAACACCTCGACGAGCTGAAGGGTTTCCTGTCGACGATCAAACCGATGACGTCGGTGTTCGATCAGGAATACGTCAAGAAGCTGACCGCCACGCACTTCAAGAAGGGCAAGTCCAAGGCCGACCTGGCCGACCAGGTCGTGGAAGACATCAAGAATTTCAAGAAGCAGAACAACTGCGAGCGGCTGGTGATGGTGTGGTGCGGATCGACCGAGGTCTATCGCAGCCCGGGTCCGGTGCACGCGTCGCTGGAAGCGTTCGAAAAGGGATTGGCCGCCAGCGATCCCGAGATCGCCCCGTCGCAGATCTACGCGTACGCGGCGCTCAAGTGCGGCGTGCCGTACGCCAACGGCGCGCCCAACCTGACCGTCGACACGCCGGCCTTGATGGAGCTGGCCAAGAAGAACGGCGTTCCGGTGGGCGGCAAGGATTTCAAGACCGGTCAGACGATGATGAAGACCGTCCTGGCGCCGGCGTTCAAGGCCCGCTTGCTGGGTCTCGAAGGCTGGTACTCGACGAACATCCTCGGTAACCGCGACGGCGAGGTGCTGGACGATCCAGAGTCGTTCAAGAGCAAAGAGGTCTCCAAGCTGGGCGTGCTGGAGCACATCCTGCAGCCGCATCTTTATCCCGACCTGTACAAGGGCATGCACCACGTGGTGCGCATCAATTACTACCCACCCCGCGGCGACAACAAAGAGGGCTGGGACAACATCGATATCTTCGGGTGGATGGGCTACAAGATGCAGATCAAGATCGACTTCCTGTGCAGGGATTCGATCCTGGCCGCCCCCATCGTTCTGGATCTGGCGCTGTTCATGGACCTGGCCCAGCGCTGCGGCATGAGCGGCATTCAAGAATGGCTGTCGTTCTACTGGAAGAGCCCGATGACCGCGCCGGGGCTTTACCCCGAGCACGATCTGTTCATTCAGCTGATGAAGCTGAAGAACACGCTGCGCTACCTGCGCGGCGAGGAGCTCATCACGCACCTCGGGGCTGAGTACTACGACTAAGGCGTCGGGTATTCGGTCTCGATGAACCGGACGAAGCGCTGCTTGAATCTGCGGCGGTTCTCGGGCAGGTCGAACCAGTCGCGGTGCAGAGCATTCTCCGCGGCAATGATCGGGTACCACGTCTCGCGCAGGCGTCGTTTCGACCAGCCCTGGCAACGGTCGAAGATGGTCTCGACGAAGTTCCAGACCATGAACGCGTAAGCGCCGTACGCGCCGGCCGTGGCCGGATCGGGCGAGGCGGGGAACGAAAGCAGCTCCGGGCGCTCCAGCCCAATTTTCAAAAGATCGAAGTACACGCGGTCGAGCTCGGCGTAGTAGGCGTCGCGAAGAGTTCTCGTGAAGCTCCACACCGAATAGAAAAGCGTGCACACGATACCGATCGAACCCAACGCTTCGGCGATCACGCCGGCCTTGCTCCAGGTCATCAGGACCTCGGCCCCACTGTCGAACGCTGCCATGTCGTCTCTCCTCTCTCGTTCACTCGAGCGGCACGAAATCGGGCAGGTCGGCCACCATCTGCGCGAGACGCGGATCGTCCGGCGAGCAATGATAGACGTCCCGATAGACGGTCTCGAGCCATCGTCGGAGCTCGCTGCGCCCGACGCGGTCGAGCGGTTCCACCGAGTAAATCAGAAGGTCCATCTCGGGAGGGGCGCCGTCGCCGGCCAGGGGCATGAGGTAACGAAGCCCGGCGATCCGGAGGCAACCAAGCCGCCGGTAAAAGTGCTCCCGGCGCGTCCGGATCGCGCGATCGCTCGACGCTTCCCGGTCCGAGTCGATCTCCATCAGCACGGGAAGTTTGCGTCCCTCGGGGGTCACGGCGTGCTCCATCGTTCGCCGGAACAGCTCGCCGCCGAGGCCTTGATTGCGCCGGTCCGGCGCCACGGCCATGTACTCGAGCAGGGCGAACCTCCCGGCCGCCGGCACGAACAGGATGCTGAAGCCCTGCACCCGGCCGCCGACCTTGGCGACCCAGACCCGATACTCGGGCGCCCCGACCATGGCGGCGATCCAGCCCTTGCGCTTCTGCTCACGGGTGGCGATAGACGCTGCGTAGATCGCGTAAAGTTGCCGAAAGGCCTCTCCCGCGGAGGATTCCAGTTGCTCCAGTTTCGCGGGTTCGGCCATATCGCAGTTTCCTTTAGCAGCGAGGATACGTCATGAATGCATCGCCGGAAGTCCTCATCCTCGGCGCCGGGGTCGCGGGTCTGACAGCGGCGCGCGATCTCACGGCGGCCGGCGTGCGCGTGCTGGTGCTTGAGGCGCGCAGCCGGCTGGGCGGCCGGATCATGACCCACCACACGCCCGACGGGCCCGTCGAGCTGGGGGCCGAGTTCGTGCACGGGACCGTCGAGGAAACGCTGAGCGTGGCAAGGCAGGCGGCCTTGCCACTGCGCGAGACAGACCGCGGCGCGCGCCGGGTGACGGCGGCGGATCAGGGGACGGCCGACTTTTTCTCGGCCATGGACACGGTGCTCGCTCACGCCTCCGTCGTCGGCCCGGACGAATCTTTCCGCCACCTCGTCGACCGGGTCGACGCGGGGGCGGAGATCAAGGCGCAGTGCCTGGCGCTGGTCGAGGGCTACCACGCGGCTGATCCAGCCCGTATCAGCGTTCGGTCGCTGCTGAAGAACACGGCCGCCGACGAGCGTCCCGGGGCCAATCGCCAGTTTCGATTCGTGGGCGGATACGACGGCTTGGTCACCGCCATTTTTCAGCGCATCGACGCCAGGCTGTGCGACGTGCGGCTTAACACCGTGGCCGCCGCCGTCACCTGGGGACGCAAGCGCGCCGTCGTCAGGACGTCGACCGGCGAGGAGTTTTCGGCACCGCGGCTCATCGTGACCGTTCCCCTCGCGGTGCTGAAGGCCGGGGCGATCGAGTTTTCGCCCAGGCTCGCCGACATGGAAGACGCCCTCGACCGTCTGGAGATGGGCGACGCGGAGCGGGTGAGCCTTTGTTTTTCCAGCGACAGATGGATCGCACCCGACCGCTTCTCCGAGGGAGGCTTCCTGCTGACCGGCCAGTCGCCTTTCCCGGCCTGGTGGGTCAGCCGGCCGGTGCCGTCTCCGGTCGTCACGGGCTGGGCCGGGGGCCGCCACGCGCGGGCGCTCGAGAAGCTGGACAGCGCCGCGCGGGTGGATGCCGCGGTCGCCGCGCTGGCGGCGGCCATCGGCGTCGAAGCGAGCCGGTTGCGCCAGGATCTGCGCGGCGGCTTCAGTCACAACTGGCTGGCGGATCCCTTCGCGCGCGGTGCTTATAGCTACGCCGGCGTGGGCGGCAGCGAGGCGGGGATCAAACTCGCCACACCGATCGACGAAACCCTCTTCTTCGCGGGCGAGGCGACCGAATCAGACGGCCAGAACGGAACCGTCCACGGCGCCATCGCCAGCGGGCAGAGGGCGGCAAAGCAAGCGCTCCCGCCAGGCAAGTAGCGGCAGACGACGGACGCTATTTGATCGGATAGCCGGCCCAGAGCCATTCCATGGCGGAGGGCAGGTACTGGCGGCGGGCGCCGTCGTCTTCGTGCATGGCGCCGGCGGCGGGGACGTAGCGATAGTGATAGGCCTTGGCCTTCAGGGCAGCGGCGGTCTTGTCGTTGGCCATGCGCCAGGTACCGCCGCCGAGATCGTTTGAGCCGGCTTCAAGAAAAACGCGGATCGGTTTCACCGGCGAGTTGGGAATCAGAGTGGTGTAGTAGCCGGCGGCGCCGTCGGGATACATCGTGGATTTTTGCAGGTTCACGAAGGTGCCCGAGATGGTGAGGACGCGGTGGTACGACTCGGGGTGGAACCAGGCCATGGTGAACGCGGCCGCGCCGCCCGAGCTGCCGCCGAAGGTGCTGCGGCCTTCTGGATCCTTGGTCAGGTTCAACATGATGTTCTTGCCCATGGCCTGGGTGATCACCGCGGGCAAAAGCTCGGTCTCGACGAATTGATAGTATTTGTCCGAGACGGTGTCGTACTCGACGCTGCGCTGGCCGGCGGGATCAACGAAGATGCCGGCCATCATCGGGATCTTTTTCTGCGCGATCAGGTTGTCGAACAGCGGCCGTAGATCATCCAGGCCGAAGCTGCCGCCGTTCTGCGCGCCGATCCCGTCCTGCGCGACCATGAACGGAATCTCGGTGCCCGACACGTAGCCGGCCGGGACGTAGATGCCCACGGCGCGCCCACCGTCGCCGAACGTGGTGCTGTTCGCCATGTTGAAGCGGATCATCGTTCCTTTGGCGACGCCGCTCTGATCGGACATGGCGGGGTCCGCCTTGAAGGGCGAAGCAATCGGAAAGTCGCCGTCGCCGTCGGTGCCGGGGTCGACGACCATGCCGCCCTCGGCGGGTGCGTCAGTGGCCGCGTCGGCGCTGCCGCCGCTGCCTTGAGCGCCACCGGTGCCGGGCGGGGGCCCCGAATCGACGACGGTCGCTCCACCGCTGCCGGTGGTCGGCAGCGCGCCGCCCGCGCCGCCGGTTGCGCCGCTGCTGCCGCCTGTCGATGGGTTGCCCATCGGCGACTGATCAGAGCTGCATCCGACGACGACAGTCAGCGAAAGCGCGCCCAAGAAAAAGCAGCCCAGACGGCCCAGGGAGATCGATCGTTCCATCATCCGCTCCTGTTTTGGAGGTCTTCACCAGCATCGAAGGGGACAGCTCCCGGGTGAACGGCTCGCGCTGTGCCAGGCCGTTCCTTCGATCGAGGGAAGGTCAGACTAGTACAGGCGGCCAGCCGATACCAGACGGGCTGGTCCAAATGTAACGATTTACAGGCGTTCTGGCTGGCCCTTTCGCGGGCCTGGGGCGACCACGGTGGCATCGCGGGCCATGAACCCCTCTTACGGCGGCCGGCGCAGGGGAGCCCACCCGGACCCTTACAATGTCAAAATAAGGTCGATACAAATCGATTTACTTGATATTGTCTCGCCGTCCCGCATGACGAAGGGCGGCTCGATGCGAAATTCGTACTTTGGGTCGACGTGGTCCAGTGGCCTGTTCGCGCTCGACCTTTGGTCAATCGATATCACCAGCGCAGTCGCCGGCGGCCGGCAACCGCTCCAAGCGATTGGACGCCACCGTGCGCCGCGTGAGTGACGTCAGCTCAGCGCGGCTGGCCGGTCAGATCTTTGACCGATGCCCGCACCACCAGCTCGGCCTTGAAGACCCGCTCGGTGGTGGGAACGCGCGGACTGGTGAGGCGCAAGCGGATGCGTTCGACCATGGTCTCGGCGATCTCCGACAGTGGCTGGCGCATCGACGTCAGCGCCGGCGTGATCAGCGTGTTCAGATAGATGTCGTCGATCCCGATGACCGACACGTCGTCCGGGACCTTCAACCCCGACTCGTGCAGTCCGGCGATGAGCCCGATGGCCAGCATGTCGTTCATCGCCACCAAAGCGGTGGGCCGATTCTTCTGCCCAGCCAGTTCCTTGGCCATGCGCCGGCCGACCTCGGGCAGTTCAGAGTCCATGAACGTCGAGGTGGCCTCCGCTTCGGTCACGCTGGCCCCCGCTTCACGACCCGCTTCTTTCATCGCGGTTTGATAGCCGTTGCGGCGATCGATGCGCGACAACGTCTTGGCCGGGGCGGTCATGTACCGGATGACGGTGTGGCCACAGGCCAACAAATATTTGGTGGCGGCGTGCCCGGCGTGAAAGTTGTCGATCGACACGTAATCAATGGGCAGCGTGAAATCCGGCGAAGCGCGCCGGTCGAAGCTGACCATGCTGAGGCCGCGTTCGATCAACGTGACGTACTGGCTTTGCTTGGCCAGCGACGACGTGGTGATGGCGCCGCGCGCGCCGTAGCGCATCAGCTCTTCAAGGAACTCGTGCTCCTTTTCCGGGTCGCGGTAGGTGTTGCCGAGCAGCAGTCGGTAGCCGCGCTTTTGCGCCGCCTCGTCCAGCTCGCGCGCCAGCGAGCTGAAAAACGGGTTGGCAATCGACGGCACCAGCAAACCCAGCATCGGCGTATGACCGGTGCGCAGCAAACGGGCGGCGTGGCTGGGCTGATAATTGAGAGCGCGGATGGATTCGACCACGCGCTGAAAGGTCTCTGGCCCTACCTTCTCGGAGCGGCCATTCATGACGTTCGAGACCGTGCTCTCGGAGACGCCGGCGTGCCGGGCGACGTGTCGCAGTTTCACTTCGGCCTTGGCGGGCGGGGCGAGGCGAGGGGGCCGTTCTTGGGGAGGAGGTCGTTTGGTCATCGTAAGCCGTCAAGACCGCCTGATGGCGCCGGGCCGGCCGTCATCAATGGTCATCAATGAAGTGTGTGTTGGCAGAGTTACCTGAAATATCCAATCGCGGCAACAAGCCGGCGGTTTGCGCTTCTGCCCAACAACGTCGGTTTCATCGGAGAAATGGGTCAATTGCGTTGAATCTTCATTCCATTCATCAACCGATTAACGCCGCTTGCTCCACTGTCCAAAATGAGCATGACATTGATCGGGATTTTCAGCAGGTTTTTCGATTGATGACAAACAAGGATGGGATGTAACCACCGCGCAGAAGCTGGACCGAACGATCGCCGCCCCAGCGGAAAGGAGTGAACGCCGTGAGCGTCAGTGTTGAACCTTCGATCATTCACGCGCCCGCCAACCCGGATCCGCTGGCCCGTCTGGTCGAGGGGGCGGCGG